>JAYUBF010000329.1:0-9975 GCA_043741435.1 Myxococcales bacterium | reverse complement strand
AGAAATCCTGGATCATGTCGATCACTTACCCGTCGGTTCGATTGATCTGATCCTGCCCTCTGGAGGTTGGCCGAAGTCCCTGTCAGACAGCGCCCTGTTTCGGCTTCGCTCCGCTGGCTCCTTTCGCAGGCAAATCCACTCGACATTCTGCATTTGGGATTGCTCGAGGGCGCAATCTGCCACCCGCGTCACGGTCGGGCTCTATCTGGCTTGTGGGTTCAGCAAGTCAGCGGTGGCTTGCTTCGCAAGCGTCTTTTTTTGCTGGTCGTCGTCGGTGCTCCACTTCGAAGCGAACGTCGCGGCATTGAGCGTCGGGTTGAGGGGCGGAGAAAACGACCCCAGATAGAGCTCCGCGTCGTTACGGGTGGCAGATAGCGCCCTGTTGAGCGCTGAACGCAGTCGGCGATCGCCTTGCCGAGTAACGACTTCCAGGGTGCGTCTTCGAGCAAGCCCGACCCTAAGAATGGAGACTGGATCTGCCTGCGAAAGGAGCCGACGGAGTGAAGCCGAAACAGGCCGCTGTCTGACAGGACCCGTCACGTCGCGGAGTGATATCGCCCACACGAAACATAAGGGCAACAGTATCGGCTGCGCGCGTTGGCGCTAGTTGCGCCCGCGTGGCGCGCGACCGGCGGCCGGGCGCCGCGCGCGATACAGGTAGACGAGCGACCCGGGCTGGCTGTCCGACGGCACCGCGACCTCAGCGACGTTCTGCATGCGCGCGGACAGCTCCTTCAGCAGCGCCGACTCCCGCCTCCGGGAGCCGAGCGCGAGCACACCTCCCGGTCGCAGAACGTCCATGCAGCGCGCGAGCCCATCGGGAAGATAGAGCGCGGCGCGCTCGTTGGTGACGCCGAGGTCGGCATCCAGATCGAGGACCAGTCCGAAGCGCCCGGTGAGTGCATCGGCCGCATCGAGCACCGCTGGCAACGTTCCCTGGCGCACGCTCACGCGCGGATCCGACAATGCGCCGCCGTTGGCGACTGCGAAGTGCGTGCGCGCCCAACCGACGACAGCGGCCGACTCCTCGATCACTTGCACTTCGCAAATGCCGGGCACGTCGAGCAACGCCCGCAACAGCTGACCGGTGCCGAGCCCGGCCAGGGTGAGGGTGAGGTCGTCACGACCGGTGATCTGCGCCGTGATGAACTCGGCGAAGGTGCGATCGTCGTGCGCGCGCACGAGCCCGAACTGACGCGCGTCGTTGCGCCACACCGCGAGGTCCGTGGCGCTGCGCACGAGGCGCCAGCGCACACCACCGTCGGTCGTTTCTTCCACCACCTCGTCGTTCGCGGGCTCGCTCATGGGCGTCTGCCATCCAGCGTACGACGATCTGCGATTCGACTATAGTGGCACCTCGTCATGGACCTCGCTCTCGCAAGCTCGCGCGCGCTGGTGACCGGCGCAAGCCGTGGCATCGGCAGAGCAATCGCGAGCTGCCTCGCCGACGAGGGCGCGAAGGTAGTGGGCGTGGCGCGCGGCCTGCCTGCCCTCGCGGACTGGGCAGCCGAGACGAACGCCCGCACGGGCCGCTCAGACGCGGCCTTCGCCATCGCCGCGGATCTGGAGACCGCGGCTGGTTGTGACGATGCGCTGAGAGCAGCACTGTCGTCGCTCGGCGGGCTCGACATCTTGGTGCACAACCTCGGTGGCTCCGGGGCGCGCACCTTCGCCGACATGACCGAGCAAGACCTGGAGCTCATCCTCGGCCGCAATCTGTGGCCGGGGTTTCGGCTCGCGAAGGCCGCGTTGCCGCACCTCGAGAAGGGTCGCGCACCGGCGGTGGTGTTCATCACGTCGATCTGGGGTCGCGAGGCTGGTGGCGGACCGAGCTACAACGTGGCGAAGGCCGCGGAGATGAGCCTCGCGAAGGCGATGGCCCGGGACGTCGCCCGACTCGGCGTCCGGGTGAATAGCGTTGCGCCGGGGTCGATCGTGTTCCCCGGCGGCGGTTGGGAGCGACGGCAAAAAGCCGACCCGGAGGGCATCGCGCGCTTCGTCGCGCAGGAGCTCCCGTTCGGTCGCTTCGGCAAGCCCGAGGAAGTCGCGCAGCTGGTCACGTTCCTCTGCTCACCGAAGAGCAGCTGGGTCTCGGGCGCCTGTGTGGTCGTCGACGGTGCGCAGAGCAAGGCCTTCTAGGACATGGAAGACCTGCTCATCAACTTGCTCGTCGGGTTCTTGAAGCTCGTCTACTACGGATTTCGCGGCGTCTATCGCGTCATCGCGCGGATGTTCGGTGCGCTCGAGCGACTGGGCGACGAAGAGCTGGCGCGGCGTCGCGGTGTCCGCAACGGCAGCGAGGCGCCGCGCGAGAGCGGCGCTGCGAAGAAAGCGACACCGGTCGCGAAGCCGCAGCTCACCAAGCGCCAGGCCGCCGCGCTCTTCACGGACCTCATCGCACCGACGCAGAAACTGATCGATCGTGCAGCCGCACGACGCGAGCTCGCGGCGCAGCGCGCGGCCACGCTGCGCTTCGTCTCGACGCTCGCGCTCGTGGAAGAACGTCTGGCTGCGATCATCCCGCTGCTCAAGCGCGCCGAGGGTCAGCGCGGGACGTACCTCCGCTTTCTTGGCCGCGAAGAAGCGCTGGTCGAGATCGTCGAGGCCTTCATCGAGCAACGCCGCGGCCCACTGCGCGATCTCCTCGGCGACACCGATGCGCTCGCCAACGCGGCGTATGCGCCGATCGTGGAGTTCTGCCGGAACCGGGGCATCCCACTCAGCTCGGATCGCGCGGCCACCGTCGTCGGTGCGGACAAGCTCTTCTTCTTGTCGGTCGACGACCCCAGCGGGCTCGCAGCGGTGGTGCTACCGGCTGCGTTCGGCACCGAGATCGAGACGTGGCCGGCCATCGCGCACGAGATCGCACACGACTTCTTCCGCAGCGTCGATGGTCTCGGACCGCAGCTGCGGAGCGTGTTGCAGATCGGCAGCGACTGCCGCGTTGCCCAGGTGCGCCACGGGCGCGTCGACGTGGCCGAGGTCGCGAAGCGCGCGACGGCCGCGTGGATGGAAGAGCTGTTCGCCGACGCGTTCGGCGTGATGATGATGGGGCCGGCGTACGTGCAGACGATGGCCGCGTCGTTCGGCTCGCCGCAGGATCCGACGCGCGCGCTCGCGATGATGCCCGCCGACGACGGCAAGGCGTTCGAAGAGCATCCGCCTGGGCACGTGCGGGTCGTGGCCGGGTGTCGTCTGCTCGGGCTGATGGGCTACGGCAAGATCGCCGACGAGCTCGAGAACCGGTGGCGCAAGCAACACGGCGAGCCCGACGCGGTCTTCGCGCCGACGGATCAACAGCGCTGGATCTCGGTTCCCGAAGCCCTCGTGCTCGATCGCGCCGCCAGCGTCGGCACGGCGCTGTACATGACCGGGCTCCCCGCGTTGCGTGGCCAGCCGCTGCGCTCCATCGCAGGTCTCGACTTTGGCCCGCGAGAGCACCAACAAGCGTTGCGCATCGCCGAGCGCTTCGGTCGCTCGCAGACGGCGCGGGTGGGTGACGCGCGCGTCCTGGTCGCAGGCGCAGTCCTGGCAACCACCGCCGCGCCGAACCGGGCAACCGCGATCTACACGTTGGCGCGCGAAGCGATCATCGGCGTGGACTCGCCGCGCATGGAGCTTCCATCGGGCGATGCCGAAGCCGGTCCGCTCGGCGTGGTGGATGCCACGGCGCTGCGCGAGGCGATCATCCTCGGGGAGCTGCTTGCCATGCCGGTCTCACGTCGCTAGCAGCAGGTCCCACAGGTCGTCGGCGACCGAGCCATCGCAGATCACCGCCACGGGACCGGTCTGTTCCACTTCGTCGTTGGCGTGGATCTTCACCATGAGCGTTCCGCCGGGCATCACCACCGCCACATCGACGCCGCGATCGATCGTGCCTGCCTCGGCACAAGCCGCGACTACGGCGCATGCGCTCGAGCCCGACGCCATGGTCTCGCCGGCACCACGCTCCCAGATGAGGGCGCGCACACGACGTCGGTCGAGGACCTCGCACAGCTGCACGTTGGTGCGCTTCGGGAACTGCGCGTGGCGCTCGACGCGGGGTCCGAGTCGCCGCAGCGTCGCTTCGTCGCAGGGCGCGCCGAGCAAGACCGCGTGCGGGTTGCCCATCGACAAGCACGTCGCTCGCATCTGCTCGTCACCGACGCGCAGATCGCGCCGCGTCCAGCGCGCAGCGGTTGGCTCCGTCCCGTCTTCGTTCAGCATTGGCAGCGCACGCATCGCGAAGTCTGCCTTGCCCATCGAGAGACGCAGCCACACGGCGTGATCGCGCTCTTCGATGAAGCGCGCACGCACGAGACCACCCAAGGTGTGGATCCGCAGCTCGCGGGAGCGCTCGTAGCCATTTCCGAAGACCCACGCTGCAAAGATGCGCACGCCATTTCCGCTCTTCTCTGCCTCGGAGCCATCGGGGTTGAAGATGCGAACCGCCACGTCGGCGTCAGCGGGCGGCGTCACGTTCACGAGGATGCCGTCCGAGCCCACGCCGCGGTGGCGGTCGCAGATGCGCACGACGGCTTCCGGCGTGAGCGGTAGCCCGAAGGTCGCCTCATCTACCACCAGGTAGTCGTTGCCGAGGCCGTGTGCCCGGTGGAACCCGCGAGGTCGCGTCACGTCCCTGTTTGTACCCGACGACAGCGCAATCCACGAAACTTGCAATGGCCCCGGGGCGGGCGTAGGGTCGGCTCCGTCATGCGCCTACATTTCATTTCAACCGGCCTTTCCGTGATGGCTGCTTCCCTGCTCCTCGCCAGCACGGCGTACGCAGAGGGAACGGATCAAGCGAAGTCCATCGAGATGATCCCCGGGCAGGTGGCGCCCCGTGCCGCGAAGCTTCGCGCACCCCAGGCACAGCTCTTCGTCGAGCAAAAGGAAGCCCCGGTCGCTTCCAAGACTTCGCTTCGCCTCGAGAGCGCACCGCGCCTCCAGTCGAAGTCGAAGGATTGACGCAGGCAACGTGCTCGCTCTCGCGCGAGTAACGCGCGGGGGGTGGGAGGCTCACGAGGCTTGCCGAGTGAGGGAGGGCGGGAACGCCTGACGATTGATCACCTCTCGAGTAGTTTTTCACTCGCTCCGCCTCGGGAGCGCGCCGCGCCTCCAGTCGAAGTCGAAGGACTAAGAGCGGACCGTCAAAACCTATGCTCCGTCGTGCACTTCTTCCTCCTCGTGAGACGTCCTCGTAGTCGTGCGCGTGCGCGTGCGCGTTGCCGTGCTGGGCTTGGCCGGTTTTGGTGGACACCGTGTTTATGCCACTCGCTCAAACTACATCGGACTTCGGTAGCCCAAAGGGGAGTGTAGTCGGGTTGTGCTGGCCGTGTGCATACCTCGGTCCGTGCCAGCCCGCCACGAAACGACGGGGGAAGTCGGCCAGTTCCTCCAGTCGCTCTACGCGAAGCACGAGCGCGAGCTGCACGACCGATTCGAGAGGGAATGGCGAGTCGCAATCGCGAACGGCCTCCCCGAAACGACCACGAACCGAGAGCGCTTCCTGCGCGTGCGATTCGTGTACGAACTCGCGCGGCACGGTGGGATCCTAGGAAACACGTTCCTCGTCCGAGAGGAAGACGGTCGTCACCCGGACACGATGCTCCGCGATGCGTTCGCGGAGCGGCCCGCGTACCAGCTCAGCTATAGCAGCGGATGGGAAGGTAGCGCCAGTCGGGCGCGCAATGGCGTCGTATTCACGTTCGGGCGCTGCGATGAGTTCGAGATGGAACAATCAGCCGAGTTGCAGCGCGTGTTCGGCATCCCTGCGCGTATCGCGATGCTCACCGAAAATCACGTTGTAACAGAGGTCCCGATGGAAGGCGGTTACCTGCGTCTCGACGCGTCGTACCTCCGCTGCTATGCGTTCGCGCGCGCTCGTATCCGCGACGCCCCCCCCGGAAGATGGCGTGTACAGCGTTGCGCGTACGAACCGACTGGCCATGCGGGATTTTCATACGCAGCAACGGATCGCGGAGGCTGGAGCCTCGCGCGTGAGAACCAGCGTCTCAACGTTCCTCCAAACACAAGACCGCTCGCGCTACTGCCAATAGCCCGACCGAATAGCGATCGGAGTCACTACTGAAAGTTCTGAACTGCCCAGACGTTACTGGCGCTGGTCTGGTAGAAGCCGCAGCTGACCTTGGTGTACTGGGTCGAGCTCATGTTGATGTAGTGACCGTGTGTGGGAAAGTCGCTCCCCGGACCTTCGGCCCACATCTGCGCGAGGCAGTTCTTGATCATACCGGCAGGTGGGGCTGGCCAACCGGGACACTCGTTCTGCGCCGACTCACCGCACTGACCGAACGCGCCGTGCGCGGTGCCGGTCATCGAATCGCTCTGCGCTTCTTGATCGCTGCACGACTCCTTCGCATCCCAGCGCGCGTACGGCGCGAGCCCGAGCGTCGCGCGGTACATGTTGATCGTGGCCACGCAGAGTGCTTCGGCCGATTCGCCCGCGGCTTGATCAGCGCCGTTCACCGCGCCATCGCCAGTGCTCGCGGCCGCATCGAAGTGGGTCGCCGCGTCGTGCGTCGCCGCGTCGTGCGTCGCGCCGCCGTCGAGCGCGGTGCCTGGAGACGAAGCGCACGCGGGAGAGAAGGCTGCCATCGCAAAGATGTACGCAGTCGGGTACAGGTTGCTCATCCGGACATCGTAAACTCTTCTGTCTCCTTCACGCGCACGATCGGAATTTCGATTTCGCAAGCTTGATCTTGTCGTCACGCATTTTTTGACTTCTTTCTGCGCGCGAGGTCGTTGACACGACGACGAACAGACCGCTAGATCGCGTCTCCCAGAATGGCTACCTCGCTCCGCGATCGTCTCCCTGGAAGCTCCGTGCTGGCGCGCAAGCTGCGCGATCAGATCGAAGAAGCTTCGGATCACGACGCACCGATCCTGCTCGAAGGTGAACGGGGCACAGGACGGGAGCTCGTCGCGCGCTTGCTGCACGCGCTCGGCCCGCGCAAGAGCGCCCGCTTCGTGCGCGTCGATCCTGACGACGATCATTCGCAACGCGCCGTCGAAGGCGACCTCGTCTCCGCTCATGGCGGCACGCTGCTGGTCAAGGAAGTGGCGCACGTGGGGCGCAATCATCAACGGCACCTCGCGCGTGCGATCCGCCGCGGTCCCTTGCGCAAGGAAGCACGTGAGCACGGCCCGGAGGCGCACGACGTCCGCGTCATCGCGGCCACCTGTGTCGACCTGGAGCGCGCGGTCGAAGACGAGCTGTTCGATGCCGAGCTGTTCGACCGCCTGCGCGCCACGCGGATCACGTTGCCGCCTTTGCGCCAGCGCGCGGACGATGTGCCGCTGCTCGTCGATCACTTCGCGCGCATCGAAGCGCGTGAGCTCGGCGTCGACCGCCCTGCGTTCGTACCGCGGTCGCTCGACAAGCTCGCCGCGTACTCGTGGCCCGGCAACATCTCCGAGCTGCGCAGCATCGTTCGGCGGTTGTGCATGCGCACGCGACGTGGCAGTGCGCTCGATGTCTCCGATGTCGAAGCCGTGTTGCCGCCCGTGCTCGAGCGCGTGCCCGCGGAGCAGCTCTCGTTCGAAGAGATGGTGCGCGCGAAGATCCACGCGTTGCTCCTGCGCATGGAAGGGTATCCGCTCGAGGATCTCTACGAGGAGGTCATCTCCCGCGTGGAGCGTCCGCTCATTCAGCTCGTGCTCGAGCGCACCAACAACAACCAAGTGCGCGCCGCGGAGATGCTCGGCATGAACCGGAACACGCTGCGCAAGAAGATCGCGGAGCGTGGCGTTCAGCTCGATGACGCGCCGCGTAGTGGTGGTTCACGGAACGTCGACAGCGGAAAATCCGAGACGAAAACAGAGAAATAACAAACAACTAACGTTTCAAGCCCCTGTATTTTCATCCGGGCGTTCCTGGCGGCGCGCCCGTAAAGTGTTACGATACGCCTTATGCCGAAGTCCACGCGGCCGGTCGCGAAACGCAAAACCAGTTCCAAGACCGCTCCCAAGCTCGCGCCAAAACCCGCAGCAAAGCTGGCGCCTAAAATCGTAGAAAAATCCGTACGGCCTGCACCGATCCCAGTGGCCGCCAAAGCACCGGATACGAGCCGACTCGAAGCCGACCGCATGCGGCGCGGCGAGCGCGAAGTGATGTGCCGCAGTTGCGGCATTCGCCCCGGTCGCCCCACGGCGATCATCGGTCAGCTCACCGCCACCGAGCTGTGTGAAGTCTGCGCGAACCTGCGCAAAGAGCGCATCCGCCAGAACCGCGCGCAACAGCGCGGCTACCGCTTGTAAGCGGAAGCTTCGCTACACGTCGAGGTCGCTTTCGGCGGTGATGCGACGACGTGGCCCGAAGGCGGCCCGCGATGTCACCACGCGCATGCACATGTAGAGGCCCACGACGACGCACAGCGCCGGGTGCATGGGCAACGACCAGCGCGCGACGCCGGCCCACGCGATGGCTCCCGCCAACGCCGTGATGCCGCCGGCGACGAGCCCTGCATAGTAGCCCGCGCGAAGCCCCACCATGATGAGGACGCCCGCGACGCCGAGCACACCGGCGATGAGATACACCACGGGCGTGAGCGTTCCGTGAGGCACCCCGGCGATGCAGAGGCCGGCGGTGGCGAGAAACACGATTCCTAGAATGACGGGCGAGCGCACGAGCGGACACTAGCAAACGTTCGCGAAAGCTCCAGCGCCGAGTGTCACTTGGCAATACGCGCAATGACGCCTTCGATCGGCGAGTCGATGCCACCTGGCTGATAGGCCACGTAGATGTAGCTCGCGTCGAAGACGGGGGCGAACTCCGACTGCGCCAGGCTCGTGAGCCCACGCCCCTCGGTCCCGATACGATAGAGAACGCCGGAACCGGACAGGAAGTACAGGAAGTCACCGTAGAGAGTCAGATCCCGCGGCATGCCTTCCGAGACCTCGACGTCGTGACGCGCCTTGTACAGCTCGACGGCGGTGGCCCCGGAGAACGGCTGGCGCAGGATCGAGAAATCACCACGCTCCGACATGTTCGTCATGTAGATGGCGTCCGGGCCGAGCGCAGCGCTGAGGGAGTCGTTGCGGGACACCGAAGGCACGACGGTCTCGACCTCGCCGCCGCCTATCGGCACACGCTCCAGCGCCAACGGGGTCGAGCTTTCGGCGTAGAAGAAATAGATTTTTCCATCGATGATTCCGAGCGGCCCCGAGCTCGGGCTGACCCGAGTAAGCGCCTGCGCCGGACCGCCGGCGCGCGGCGCAGAGATGATCGGGCCGTCGTGGGCACCGTCCGTCGTGACGACGTTCGTGTCCCAGTAAACTCGGTCGTCATCGACCACGGCTTGCGTGCCGGGGGGCGTACATCTCAACCGCGACGACGATCCGCGGTTGCCCATCGGTGGGGTCACCGCATCGATCGCCACGATCGTACGCCGTTTCACTTCGGCTCGGGCGTCTGCGGGCCTTGCCGGAACGTGTAGAGCTGGGTCCGAATGCCGGTCGCCTTCTCCACGCGGTAGATCGCCGATACCGCCGTGAGCGCGTAGACCGCCGTCTCGTCCACGCCGACTAGCGACAGGGTCGGCGCGAAGCCACAGGCGACCAGCTCGAGCGCAGGGTTCGTCGCATCCGGCGCGCAAGCTGCGTTCGCGGCCGGAGGTGAGCCCGTCCTGAGGAGGGCATCGCTGCGACAGCCCGAGCTGGCTCCGAGGAGGATGCACACGAAGACGGCAGCGCCGCGCGAACGTAGAGCTGACACGAGCGGAGCCTCGCAGCGGGCTGTCGCAGGCGCGCCTTAAATCGCGCTTCATTGCTCGGACGAGACGCGCCCGAGCACGTCGCCCGGCAACGAGCGGTTCGTCCCGAACGAGGGCTCTTCTCCCGATCGAGTGGGTAGCTGAATATGCTAGATCGCTTTAAAAGGCCATATACGAGGCGGTAGAACGCATTTCCTAGGATGCGCAAACCTGTCACGATGCGCGATGGCCAAGATCCGCCGACAGCGCAAGCTGCGGGATGCAT
>JAYUBF010000328.1:0-28195 GCA_043741435.1 Myxococcales bacterium | reverse complement strand
GTCGCCCTCCTTGATGAGACCCATCGCGATACCGGCGACCGGCTCCACGATCGGCACGCCCGCGTCCATGAGCGAGAGAATGCCGCCGCACACGCTGGCCATCGACGACGAGCCGTTCGACTCGAGCGTCTCCGATACGATGCGGACCACGTACGGAAAGTCTGCGAACGTCGGTAGCACGCGCGCGATGGCGCGCTCGGCGAGGTAGCCGTGACCGATCTCGCGACGCGACGCGGAGCGCATCATCTTCGCCTCGCCCGTCGAGAACGGGGGGAAGTTGTAGTGCAGGAGGAAGCGCTTCTCGACGTCGCCGAGGAGCGTGTCGAGGCGCTGCGCGTCATCCTTGGTCCCGAGCGTGGTCGTGACCAGCGCCTGGGTCTCACCGCGCGTGAAGAGAGCGGAGCCATGCGTGCGCGGCAGAAGGCCGACCTCGCAGGAGATGCCCCGGATGTCGGCGTGCTTGCGACCGTCGATGCGGAAGCCCTCGCCCACCGTCATGTCGCGAACGATCTTCTTGTAGAGCCCGTCGACCGCGCCCTTGATCTCCTTCTCGCGCGGCTTGCCGTCGGCGCCGACGAACTCGGCCTTGCAGGCGTCGACGATGTCCTTCGACACCTTCTCGCTGGCGGCGTGACGATCGTGCTTGTCCTTCGTCGCCATCGCGGTGCGCAGCTTGTCGCCCGCGAGCTCCTTCACGCGTGCGGCGATCTTCTCGTCCTTCACGACGACGGGCGCCTCGCGCTTCGGCTGACCGACGGCGCCGCGGATCTTCTCGATGAGGTCGAGGATCGGGATGCAGGCCTGGTGCGCGAAGAGGATGCCGTCGATGACCACATCTTCGGAGAGCTGCCCGCCCGAGCCTTCGACCATGAGGACCGCGTCACGCGTCGCGGCGACGACGAGATCGAAGTCCGACTTCTCGCGATCCGCGAACGTGGGGTTGATGACGAACTGGCCGGCAATTCGACCCACGCGAACGGCCGCGAACGGACCGGCCCACGGAATGTTCGATTGGTGCAGCGCGCAGGAGGCGCCGGTCATCGCGAGGACGTCGGACGGGTTCTCCTTGTCATAGGAGATGACGGTGCCGATGATCTGCGTCTCATAGCGCCACATCTTCGGGAACAACGGCCGCGCGGGACGGTCGATGAGGCGACAGGTCAGGATCTCCGCCTCGGTGGGACGACCTTCGCGCTTGAAGTAGCCGCCGGGGATCTTGCCGGCCGAGGCCGTCTTCTCGACGTACTCGACGGTGAGCGGCATGAAGTCCATGCCTTCGCGAACGCTCTCGTTGGCAACCGCGGTCACGAGGACCATGGTGTCGCCGTAGCGAACCACGACCGCGCCGTCGGCCTGCTTGGCCATCTTGCCGGTCTCGATGGAGAGGGTCTTGCCGCCGAGCTCGATGCTTTCTTTGATGTACATGTAGCCTCCGTGGACCTTGAGGGGTGACCACCGGAGTCGGCATCGGGAAGTCCTTTGGCGCTGCCGCGTTCCCTCACGAGAGAGCGCACCACCGCAAAAGGGCTGACCTGAGCCGACCGGTAGGAGGTCGGGCAATCACGAGCCAGTGCTACCGAGACACGGACCCCAAGGCCAAAGGGACCGTGCGTCGGACGCACCTACGTGCACACGAAATCAGGGTTACTTGCGGAGACCGAGGCTCTCGATGAGCTTGCGGTAGCGCTCGAGGTTCTTGCGCTTGATGTAGTCGAGGAGACGACGACGCTGACTGACGACGCGGAGCAGGCCGCGGCGAGAGTGGTGGTCCTTCTCGTGCGTCTTGAAGTGCTCGGTGAGGTAATTGATGCGCTCGGAGAGCAGCGCAACCTGCACTTCGGGCGAACCTGTGTCGCCTTCGTGCGTCGCGTACTTGGTGATGACGGTCTTCTTGGTCGCGGTCGCAAGGCTCATTCGTACTTCCTTTTTCGTTTTGAATCGCCGCCCCACACGGGCAGCCCCTGGTTCAAACGATTTCTGAGTGGGGGTTATTTGCCTCGGGGGGGCCCGGACTGTCAACAAAGACCCGCTCGAAGACAATCTTTTGTCCGGTCCGGGAAATGACGGCGACGAGCCCCCCTGCTCCGTCGATGAGCCTGCTTCTGCCGAGCGGCGGCGGATCCGCCGTTTCGAGCAACCAGCGCTCCTGGCCATCGCGCACGCGCCTCGCGCCCACCGGATCAAGGATGCGAGTCGGCAGATGATCGATCGCCTCGGCGAGCCCGAGCATCGGATGCGCGGCGGTCAGCGCAGCCAGCGGAACCGCGGCCGCGACATCGAAGCGCCCGAGGCCCGTACGGCGGAGCATCGACAAGTGCGCACCCACCCCGAGCGCCGCGCCCAGATCTTCCGCGATCACCCGGATATAGGTCCCCTTGCTGCAACGAATGCTCGAACGATAGATCGAGGCGCCCTCGCCACGCGAGAGCAGCTCGAGCGACAGCGAGTACACCTCGACCGGTCGCGACTTGCGCTCGACCTCCTCGCCCTTGTGCGCGAGCTCGTAGAGGCGACGGCCGTTCACCTTGATGGCCGAGTGCATCGGTGGCACCTGCTCGATGCGGCCAATCAAGCGCCGGGCTGCGGCGGTGACTCGCTCGGAATCGATCGTCGACGCGTCGCAGCGCGCCTTCACCTGTCCCTCGGCATCACCCGTCGTCGTGGTGACGCCGAAAACGATGTCGGCCTCGTACGCCTTGTCGCAATCGGTGAGGAACGGAACCAGCTTGGTCGCTTCGCCGACGCAGATGGGCAAGAGGCCCGTGGCCATCGGGTCGAGGGTACCGGTGTGGCCCACGCGCTTCGTCGACAGCCGGCGACGCACCTCTGCCACCACGTCGAACGAGGTAGGTCCCTTGGGTTTGTCGATGAGGAGGACGCCGTGCGGCGTGGCCCCCACCATCAGGCCGGCTTGAGCGACTTCAGGATCTCTTCGACCTGGTTGGCATCGTCGACCGAGTGATCGAGCTCGAAGCGAAGCTCCGGGGTCTTCTTCGAGTCCATGCGACGACGCAGCTCGGCGCGCAGGAACGGCGCGGCGCGGTTGAGCCCGATGATGAGGGCCTTTCCCTTCTCTTCGTCGCCGCCATGGAGGACGACCGCGACGCGCGCCATGCCGAGATCGGCTGTGATGCGCACGTGCGTGATCGTGACCAGACCTGCATCGGCCACGCGCGGGTCCTTGATCTCGCGAGAGATCAAAGTGGCGAGCTCGGCTTGTACCAGCTTCGCGTATCGTTCCTGCCGTTGGCTCATGCGGTGGGCCGCTGTGTACGCGAGCGCGCGGGAGGCGTCAACGACCGCGACCCCGCATTGGATCTCAGGCGCTCCGTACTCCAGGGCACACAGCTGGTCACTCGAGCTGATTCGGCGGCCACTGCAGCCGCCGCTTTTCGTGTGCGGCAGAACGCCGCGGCGATCTGGTTAAGTGACCCCAGCGACCAAGTCGTTGATGCCTAAGGTGGCTCGGGAGGTGGGGACACCAAACCCAGGGTCGGCATGTTCGTTGCTGTGCGTTCTCCCCGAAAGCGCCGAGCGCGCATTCGAGGGGGAATCGTCCATGACTGTGAAAAGCGTACTGTGCAAGATCGTGATGAGCAGCTGGTTGCTGTTGGGCGCCGCTGGCCTCGCGCAAGCGAACAACGGTGTGCCCGTGCAGGTCTGGACGCCGAACAACACGTACAGCCAGCAAGAGATCGACGAGCGCGTGAACCAGTACGGCACGCCGCACAAGAAGTTCGCCAGCGGTCGCATCGAGCTTCAGCACCACCCGGAGAGCCGCCTCGAGGCGGAGGCCCAGCTTCAACCCGCCAACGGTGACATCGCCGAGCTCGCGAAGATCAACGCGGTGAATCAGCAACACGTCGCCGACGTGGCCGGGTTCGAGACCCTCATGGGCAAGGGCTTCACGCTCGTGAACGTGCAGGGCAAGCCTCGTGACGTGTACGACGTGTACCTCGACAGCGAGGACTACCATCTTGCCAATACCGGTGAGTCGCTGCGCATCCGCTCCGAGAACGGCAGCGCCGCGGCCTACTTCAACTGGAAGCCCGGAACCCAACGTCGCTTCGACGATGGCGTCGTCTATCGCATCGAGTTCGGCGTCGGCGTCGAGCTCGACCCCACGACCCGACTTCCCACCCCGCGCGGCCTGGCGTTCCTGAAGAACAAGCTCCTGCGCGACAACACGATGCGGGAGTTCCTGGCGATGCACCCGGGCCGCACGCTCGAGGACTTCCTCATCCCGGCCATCAAGATCGAGCAGGTTCGCACGATGTATCACATCGAGCGTGCCGGCACGAAGATGGGGGAGACTTCGGTCGATCTCGTGACGCCGACCGACGTTCGCTCGGGCAAGGTCGGCACCCCCTTCCCCTCGAAGGAGATCGAAGGCGACCACCTCAGCCTCGTGCCGAGCGCTGCGCAGGCCGCCAAGCTCGCGGGCACAACGTGGACAGGGCCGCACCTTGCGTCCGACACGCGCAACGAAGCGCTGGTCACGAGCCCGGACGTGGGCTTGGTCCACCACATGACGAACGTGATGAGTGAGCTGCACGGGCTCAAGGGTCGTGGCGAGTCCAAGTACGCCGCGTCCGCCCGTCAGTTCGGCCACAACAAGTCGACCATCGTCTTCGAGAAGTCGCCCTTCTCCGCCAAGGCGCGATAGCCCCCTTCCCCTTCACGCAGACCTCTGGAGATCAGAAAATGAATCGCTTCATGCTGGGCGCTGCCCTCCTGCTCGGGCTGGCCGGAAACGCGTTCGCCGTAGCCATCCACAAGGACATCGCGATGACCGCCGTCAAGAACACGAGCGGCAAGGTCATCGGCGCCAGGTTCACGATGGTCGTCGAGCCGGAGGAGTACACCCACTTCCGTCTTACCGCGGGCTCGAACCACCCGCTCACCGCCGAACAGAAGAAAGTCGACAAATACCACCGCCACCTCGCGGCCGGTCTCGAGCGTGGCTACATGCGCCACCAGTTCGGCATCCGTGGGATCACCGGCACGAACCCGACCGATCGCACCTCGGAGATGATCGAGTTCGATCGCCTCACCAAGCAGGCGAGCGGCTCGCACCACGAATCTGCCGAGGTCGAGGCCACGGTGATCTACGGCCACGGCAACAACATCCACGGTGGGGACACGATCGATCTCATCGGCACCTTCGGGAAGGGTCCGACCAGCGACTACTGGCACACCATCGGGATGCACCAGGGTCCGGTGCAGGCCGACGACGGTACCTACCGCTTCACGCTCCCGTCGTCGCACGACGAAGCCGGCAAGAACCACGCGCCCGTCCTTGCGCCCGCGCCCGCCGAGTAATGCTGCTTCCGCCCGCTTTCGTACCTGACAGACCGCGTACGCGCTCAGGGGACATGTACATGCCTTCTTCGCTTCTCAAATACGGGATCATCGGGGCACTCGCCGTCGGGGCTTCGTTCCCTGGTGGCGTGGCCCGCGCGGCAGGCGCCGACGAAATATCGTCGGTGGTGAGCGTGCCCAATGCGGCCGGCCTCCGTGCGCAGGCGCTCGTAGATGAGGAGGTGCTCGCACCGTGGCTGCTCGAGCTCGAGCACGCGACCGCGACCGCCGCCACGGACCTGCGCGGTAAGCGTCTCGCGCGCTACGCGGCGAAGCTCTACATCGTCGAGCGCCGGCTCGTCTCGCACATCGAGACGCTGGCCGAGAACATCGCGCTCAGCGACGAGACTTTCGATACCTTGCGGCTCCAGCTGCTCCCTCTCCTCGGTCGCATCCAGTGGAACTATCCCTCGGTGCTCGCGGCGATGCGCCAGCGCGCTGATCGCGCCAATCCCGGGCGGAGCGGCACGACGGAAGTGAACCGGATTGACCGGTACGTAGGCACCAGCGGTGGCGGAATAATGATCGCCACCGATGTGTACGAACCTACCTATTTGACCGAGAAGCCACTCACGCATGACGAGAAGGCGGAGGCGTACGCGAGGATCAAGACGACGTTCCTCGCGAAAAGCGGCATCGACACGCCACTGCATCGTCCACTCGCCGAGGTGATTGGCGAGCGCGGATCGGGCCACATCTTCGAGTGGGTGGTGATGCCGACGGAGGAAGTGCGGGCTACGGCGGATGGCAAGCACGCGCTCATGGCCGAGGGCGGTGGCGTGCTCGCAGCCGGCGGGGGTCGCGTGTGGCGGCGCCACCGTGCCGATGGCCAGGTGGAGGCCTACATGGCCCTCATCTCGAACTGGACCGGCAGCTACCAGGCCGACATGTCCTCGACGACGAAGTTCGTGCCGCACCTCGGTCGGGCGGCCGGCGTCGATCCGTCGATGGTCGTGCTGACGCCGACGATGCCGATGTCTCCTCGTGCGTTCGAGAACATCCTCGTTGCGGATGGCGCGACGAAGGCGAAGGCGCGACGGGCAGGTCTGCAGCTCGTCCAGCGCGCGAATCGCCTCGCAACGCAAGACCGCGAGCGCGTCAAAGGCGCGTTCAACGCAGCGGGCATTCCGCTCGTCCACTGATTTTCAATTTTCGAAACCTAAACAGAAGAAGAGAGAACGACGATGAACAAGAAGATGATGATGTTCGGCGCGCTGGGCCTATCGCTCGGCCTCAGCAGCACTGCGATGGCGTTCGGCCACGCCTACGAAGCCACCACGCCCGCCGTCGAGCAGAAGGTCGCCCCGATGCGCCATCCGAGGTCGCAGAAGGTCGCGCTGCCGCTCAAGAAGGTCACCATCCCGACCTACGGGAACCAGACCAAGGTCCACGAGCACATGGATCGCGACAAGCTCGCCTCCGATGTTCCGACTCGCGAAGCGCAGATCGCCGCCTACCTCGAGCGCGAGATCGTGAACCTCGCCGACGTGCCGCAGTTCGAGGTGCTCCCGCTCAACGTCGCCCTCGCGCACTTCACGATGAAGCAGGACTACGCACACGAGCACACCGCGCTCGCGTACGAAGTGCAGGCGTCCGCGCTGAAGGGCAAGTCGCTCAAGCTCCGCGCCCTGTGCCCGACCAGCGGACACTGCGGCCTCGACGATGGGATGGAGTGGGCGGCTCGCACCACGCCTTCGTACAACCTCGCGTGGAACGGGAAGGCGCTTCCAAAGTTCGCGCCGAACGGCAAGCTCGTGGCCATGCATGACGTCGACGTCGAGCTCAACGAGGGCTGGAACAAGCTCGAGTTCTGGGCCGACGGATCAGGTGGGGTCGGCGGTGCACCGACCGAGCGCACAATCCTCATCCACTACGGGGCTGGCGCGGCGTCGGCCATCCCGCACGTCGGTCACTAGAACACTCGCTCCACCGAAGCGCTCTAGCGTGTTGTCGTGACAAGCATTCTGCGGTCCGGCCTGACGGTGACCCCACCACTCGCTAGCCACAATGCGTTCGTGCACGAGGCTGCCCGAGCAACGCCCACCGTTGGCGGATCGAACAAATACCGACGCCGGAAAATCCACGGTTGCGGTTGCTCCGACGAGCGCCGCAGTGTGGCCATGTCCTGGCTCGGTGGCATATTCCAATGTGCACGATCCGCCGATAGCAATTCCAACCAGCACGAGAATCGTTGGCTTATGCATTGTGTAGTGTCAGTTTACCACATCGGGACCGGCGCCACCGAGAGCCTGCGGGTGGTGTCGTGCGCGGGAGACGAGACCAGCGCTGGCGTCTGGGTCCACGCAGCGGATACGACAACGACGCCCTCTCGGTCAGGCCCGAGTAGAACGCAGTGTGAACGCAGTCCCACGTGGCCCAGACCGGCACGAACATTTGTCGCCAAGCGGCAAGAGTAATTCACGTCGATCAGGCCTTGCTCGCCGCCTGTCGCTACTCCTCGCGGTCTGGATCTTTTCCCTCGAGGAAGCGCTTCGGTAGCCAGTCCGGCAACGCGCTGTCGCCCGTGGCCACCGTCGGCTTCGGCTTCGTCGGTGGACGCATTGCATCCCTGCCGATGGGTGGCCCTTCCTGCTCTGGCTCCCAGTGGTCCTTGCCGGTCTCGAGGCTCTCGTCGCCGTAGTCCACGAAGTCTTGCTCGTCGGCGGTCACCTTCGCGGCGGCGAGGTTCTCGATGAACACGAGGATCTTCTGCACGACCGACTGTGTGAACCCGAGCTCGTTCGAGACGACGGCGAAGCCGAGCTCGGCGCTCTGCAACATGTCCTGCTCGCCCACCTCGGCGATCGCGCAGTTGAACTTGTTCTGGACCTTGTCCTTGATGTGCCGGAGAACGGCCCGCTTGTCCTTGAGCGACTGGCTACCCTCGATCATGAGGCTGAGCTTGCAGACTCCAACGACCATGGTGCGCAGCGTAGCGCGAGTTGCTCAAACTTGCCGTGCGCGTGGACGTAAAAAGGCCGTCGCGAGCACCCGGGATGGGGTGCTGGCGACGGCCGGATGTCGAAGAAGAACGGACGCCTAGTTGAGCGTAGCTGCGACTTCTTCGATTTCGTAGGCCTCGATGATGTCGCCGACCTCGAGATCATTCCAATCCTCGAGACCGATGCCGCACTCGTAGCCCTTCTCGACTTCGCGCGCGTCGTCCTTGAAGCGGCGGAGCGAGATGAGCTTGCCGGTGTAGAGCGTCTTGCCGGCGCGAACGAGGCGCATCTGCGCGTTGCGACGAACCGTGCCTTCGATGACCATCGAGCCGGCGATGGAGCCGACCTTCGGGCTCGTGAAGACCTGGCGAACTTCCGCCTTGCCCATCGGCTTCTCGCGCTTGACCGGCGCGAGGAGGCCAGCCATGGCCTTCTTCACGTCGTCGAGGGCCTCGTAGATGATGTCGTAGAGCTTGATGTCCACGCCCTCGGACTCGGCCAGCTGCTGCGCCTTGCCCGCGGGACGAACGTGGAAGCCCACGACGATGGCATTGCCGGCCTTCGCCAGGTTCACGTCGGATTCGGTGATGCCACCGACGCCCGCCGAGATGACGTCCACCTTGACCTGCACGGTGGACAACTGGACGAGGGCGTTCTTGACCGCCTCGGCCGAGCCCTGCACGTCGGCCTTGAGCACGACCTTCAGCTCCTTGACCTCGCCGCGCTTGATCTTGTCCATGATGTTTTCGAGCGTGACGCGGCTGGTACCAGCCAGCTCTTTGCGTCGGCGCGAATCACGACGGTGCTCGACCAGCTCCTTCGCTTGCTTCTCATCGGAGACGGAGTTGAGCGCCTCGCCGGCATCGGGAACGCCGCCGAGACCGAGTAGCTCGACGGGCGTGGACGGGCCCGCCTCGGTGAGCGTGCGGCCCTTGTCGTCGAGCATCGCGCGGACCTTGCCGATGAACTCGCCGGCAACGACAGTGTCGCCGAGCTTGAGCGTGCCTTCTTGCACCAGCACCGTGGCCATCGGACCTCGGTTGCGGTCGAGCTTGGCCTCGATGACGGTGCCCTTCGCCGGCTTGTTCGGGTTCGCCGTGAGCTCGAGGACCTCGGCCTGCAGCGCGAGCATCTCGAGGAGCTTGTCGATACCGACCTTGGTACGGGCCGACAGGTCCACGAAGATGGTGTCGCCGCCCCAGGCTTCGGGGATGAGCCCGTGCTCGGAGATCTGCTGGCGAATGCGCTCGGGGTTCGCGCCCTGCTTGTCGATCTTGTTGACGGCCACGATGATCTTGACCTTCGCCTCTTTGGCGTGGGTCAAGGCTTCGATCGTGGTCGGCATGACGCCGTCGTCGGCTGCGACCACTAGCACCACGATGTCCGTCGCTTGTGCGCCGCGAGCACGCATCGAGGTGAAGGCTTCGTGGCCAGGCGTGTCGAGGAAGACCACCTCGTGACCGCTCGGCGTCTTCACCTTGTAGGCACCGATGTGCTGCGTGATGCCGCCGGCCTCGCCGCTCGCGACGTTGGCGTCGCGGATGGCGTCGAGGAGAGACGTCTTGCCGTGGTCGACGTGACCCATGATCGTGACGACGGGTGCGCGGTGGAGCATGTCCTCTGGCAAATCCGTCGTGGTCTGCACCACGGAGGACTCTTGGAACGCCGTGGACTCGATCTCGAAGCCGAAGTCATTGGCGAGGAGCGAGGCGGTGTCCTGATCGATGGAGTTGTTGAGCGTGATGCCCGTCATGCCCATCGACCAGAGCTTCTTCAGCACGTCGGTGGACTTGACGCCCATCTGCTTCGCGATTTCACCGACGGCGACCGTCTCTTCCATCTTGATGACGCGCTTGTGCGCGGCTGGAGTGGTGATCTGGGTTTGCTTGGACTTGCCGAGCGGTGCGCGCTTCTTCGCGGGCATCGACGGGGCGGGACGACCGAAGCGACCGGTCGGACCCGCATCGCGACGAGCACCGGGCATACTGCCGGGCGCGCCACGCGGGGCGCCAGGGGCACGCTCCTGGATCTGGTAGCGCGGCCCGAGGTCGATCATTCGACCCGTCGGACCGTACTTGATGGGCTCGGTGCCGGCCGGCTTGGCCTCGCCGCCAGCCGCATCCGCCGAGACGATGGACGCGTTCGCGACGGCGTTCGCCGACTGGCGGACCTCGACCACGGGACCGCCGTGCTGACGCGAGGTGTCGACGACGATGCGACGCGTCGGTGCAAGTGCGGGGGTGGGCGCTTCGACGACGGGCGGCCCAACCGGCTTCGCCTCGACGACTGACTCACGGACCACCGGGGCCGGCGGAGTGACGACGACGGGCGGCCCGACCGGCTTCGCCTCGACGACTGGCTTGACCTCGACCACCGGCTTGGCTTCGACCCGCCTCGGCTCGCCTCCGGTCTGTAGGCTCGGGGCGACGGGCACAGGCGTGGCCACAGGCGCGACCACGCGGGGCTCGGGAGGAGGCGGCGCGCTCACCGCGCGGACGGGAGCGCCGTCACGCGTACGACGACGAATGACCGTCGACGACAAGCGCTCTTCGACGAGGTTCGACTGACGTTCCTTGTCGAGTGACCGCTTGACGCGCTGGACGTCGTCCGCCTCGAGGTTCGACATGTGATTCTTCACGTCGATCCCGAGCGTACGCACCTTCTCCAACAGATCTTTATTGGTCAGCCCAAGATCCTTGGCCACTTCGTAGAGGCGGATCTTCCCCGCCGCTGCGTCCGCGCTTCGTGCTCCGCCCGTGACCCGCTCACCGGTGTTCATGATCAAGCTTCCCTCTAGACCTGTTTGACCTGGCCCTTTGAGCCACGCCTCACTCTGGTTGCGACCCGAATTATCCGTTCCCGAAAGTCTTGCGGCCATCTTCGTCCTGCCCCTACCTACACGGCTTCAAGTGCGATCGTGAATCCTGGCGGCAAACGCAACGCGCGCAAGACCGCGCCATTGCGCATTGCAGCTTCGCGGCAACCTGCCCGCGGATGAAGATACGCACCGCGACCTGGGAGCCGTCGGGCGACATCGAGAACAACAGCCGTTCCTCGACGCACGATCCGCAGCATCGCGGATTGCGCATCGACACGCCGGCAACCGACGCACGTGCGTCGCGAGCCGACGCGGTCGTCATTGCCGACGCCCCCGTCGCCCTGAGCACGCGCGTCGATCGCCTCGCCCATTTGCTCACGCCTATCCTCACGCCTTGCCCGCCTCCGAGCCGTACGCGCTGCCGCCCGGCTTGGTGCCGCCATGGCTCGCAGCCGAGACTTCATCGTCGCTCGGATCCACGGGCTCCGGCGCCGACTCGTCGAGCTCGCCCAGGTAGACCTTCACCCAGTGCTTCAGCTGACGCGCCTTCTTCATGCCGATGGTCGTGGAGTTGGCGAGACGCTCGAGCTCGGTCTCGAGGTTGATCTTCTCGACCGAGTCGTAACCGCCTTGATAGAGCATGGGCAGCGTGTTCTCGCCGATGCCGCGGACCGCCAGCAGGCGATCCGCAGGGCTCTTCTTCGCTTCTTCCGCGAGACGAGCCGCCTTCTCTGCCGCCAGCTTGCGACGCTCTTCAGCGCGCTTGCGCTCGACGTCGACCTGGGCAACGGATGCGGCCTTGATTCGCTTGGCACCCTCTTCGCCGCCCATCCCCGGGACGCCACCGAGCTCTTCGACGCGAGCGTTCATCACATCTTCGGCCGAACGCCAACCGAGCTTGAATAGCGTTGCCGCCAGCTCGTCGGAGCTGCCGTCGATCTCGGCGAGTGACTTCTTCGCCTGTTCCTCGAGCTCGCGAACTTTGCTCTCGGAGTGGATGTCGATGCGCCAGCCGGTGAGCTGCGACGCGAGGCGAACGTTCTGCCCCTTCTTCCCGATGGCGAGGGAGAGCCGGTCGTCCGGGACGATGAGCTCCATCGTGTGCGTCTCGGCATCGATGACGACGCGCGACACTTCGGCCGGCGCGATCGCGTTGCAGACGAAGCGCGCCGGATCTTCTGAGTACGGAACGATGTCGATCTTCTCGCCGCGCAGCTCTTGCACCACGGCCTGGACGCGCGAGCCCTTCATGCCGACGCAGGCGCCGACCGGATCGACCTCGCGGTCGCGCGAGGCGACGGCGATCTTGCTGCGCGCACCCGGCTCGCGAGCAGACGACTCGATGACGACGATGCCCTCGTACATCTCGGGCACTTCTTGCTTGAACAGCTTCTCGAGCAAGCCCTTGTGGGTGCGCGAGAGGACGATCTGCGGACCACGCGCCGACTTCTCGACGTCGAGACAGTAGGCCACGATGCGGTCGCCCGGGCGGTACGACTCCCGCACGACCTGCTCCCGGAGCGGCAGGATGGCTTCCACGCGCAACGTGGCTTCCATGTGGCCGATCTCGACGATGAGATTGCCGCGCTCGAAGCGTCGCACGGTGCCCGACATGAGCTCGCCCTTGCGATCCTTGTACTCGTTGTAGACGTTCTCGCGCTCGGCTTCGCGGGTGCGCTGAATGATGACCTGCTTCGCGGTCTGCGCAGCGATGCGCCCGAACTGCTTCACGGTCTCATGCAGGTCGAGGAGGTCGCCGTACTTCTCTTCCTGCTCCGAGGCGCGGGCGCCGTCTTCCTTGCGGTAGAAGATCTGGAAGAGCAGCTCGTCGCCGATCTCCGCCTGGAGGCCGTGCTTGTCGGCCTCGGGCTTGGTGATCTCGCGACCCGGTGAAGGGTCTACGTCTTCACCGTCGGCGATGACGTAGCAGTTCTGGAACAGATCGACGGCACCGATCTCCTCGTTGTACTGAGCCTCGAGCTCGCGGTGCATGCCGAAGACCTTCTTGGCCGCGGTCAAGATCGCTTGTTCGAGCATCTGGAGGAGGATCTTGACGTCGATCCCCTTGTCCTTCGAGACCTGCTCGAGCACCTGCGTGAGATTGGGTTCCATTTCCTACTCCCTACCTTCTTGCTTGGCTTGCGAGCCCTTTGCGGGCTTCAGGATCGTCTGAAGATCAATTTGGAGGTTTGCCTTCTCGACTTCGCGTATGGGCACTTCGCAAACGCGATCGCCGACGTCGATGTGCAGCAGGTCGCCGTTGGTGAAGCTCACCAGCACGCCCGCGAAGTTGCGACGACCCGGAGGCGGCCCGAGCGAGCTGCTCGTGCGGACCTTGAGCTTGTGGCCGACCGAACGCGCAAAGTCGGCTGGCTTGCGCAGAGGACGATCGATGCCCGGCGAGCCGACCTCGAGCTCGTAGGTCGTGCCACCGAGGCCAGCGGCTTCTTCTTCCACGTCGAGGAGCGTCGAGAGCTCGCGACTGACGTCGGCGCAAGCGTCGAGGCCGATGCCCTGCCCAGGAGGATGCGGACCGCCCGGCTTGTCGATGAACATCCGCAAGATCCAACCGCCCAGCTCGCGCTTCCACTCGAGATCCACGAGCTCGTACCCAGCGCCGTCGACCACTGGCGTGGCGATGGAGGCGATGCGGTCGAGATCGACTTTGCCCAAGGGCTTCGCCGGAGGTTTATTTGAGATCATGGGGTTGGCGGCAGCGTTCATTGGGATAGCGGTTGGCTTTGACTCGGCTCTTTCGCAGACGTTGGAGCAAAAAAAAAGGAGGGCTTGCGGCCCACCTCAGTGAAAAACACCAAAAGTGTGCGATGCCGGGTAGCACGATTAGGAGGAGCACGCAACAACAAGCGCGGAAGGCCGGGGAGGCCCCGTGGCGCCTTGGCCGTGCGCGAGGCAACCGGCGCCGACTAGCTGGCCTTTTTGCCTTGCTGCGCGATCGTGAGGACCTCGAGGTAGTGGCGGTCGGCATAATAGGCCAACGCCTCGAGAGCGTCCTTCATGGCGGCGTTACCGGCTTCTTCAGATGGGAAGCTCGACCGTGAGGACCACGTCGTCGTCGTCATCGATGGCGAACTTGGCGAGGTTGATCTCGCGGTTCAGCTTGAGGAGGTGACGGTACAGCTCGCGGGCGTGGTCATCCGAGCGCGGCGCGACCACGAACGGAACGATGGTGAAGAAGATCCAGTTGTCCGTGAGGCGAACGTAGAACCGGAAGCTGTTCGCGTCCCCGCGAAAGCCCGAGCGCCACGTGTTGCGATCGACCCGCTCGACCGGCCAGCCGTCGCCCTTCAGGAATTCTTCGACGCCATCTGCGGTCAACATCCGGGGCCGGCAACTAGCTTCTTTGCACGCGGCTTGTCAAGAACCGCCGGGAGATGCGAGCGTCCCGGCAATGAAGCTCCTCGCCGCCGTGGTCCAAATGACGTCGCGCTCGGATGTCTCCGAGAACCTCTCGCGCGCCGAAGCGCTCATCGCAGAGGCCGCGGCGCGGGGCGCACAGCTCGTCGGCCTGCCGGAGAACTTCGCGCTCTTCGCGCGCGACGACGCCGAGCGCCAACGTCATGCAGAGGTGCTCGAAGGCCCCGACGCCGGGCGCGGACCCATCGTCAGCGCCTTGGCGGCTGCGGCCCGCAGGCACGGCGTGGCGCTCGTCCTCGGCGGCATGCCGGAGCGCGGCGCCGAGGCGAACGCCTACAACAGCGCGGTGTACCTGTCAGCGGAGGGCGCGATCACGGCGGTCTACCGCAAGATCCACCTCTTCGACGTCGCCATCCCCGACGGTGCGACGTACGCCGAGTCGGCCACGACGGCAGGTGGCAAGGCGCTCGTCGTCGTCGAGACCCCCTGGGTGAAGCTCGGCCTCTCGGTTTGCTACGACGTGCGCTTTCCCGAGCTCTATCGCGAGCTGGCGAAGCGCGGCGCCCAGGTGCTCACCGTCCCCGCCGCGTTCACGCAGCACACCGGCCGCGATCACTGGCACGTGCTGTTGCGCGCGCGCGCCATCGAGAACCTCGCGTACGTGCTCGCCCCCGCGCAGTTCGGCGCCAACACGGAAAAGCGCAGCACCTACGGCCACGCGTTGATCGTGGATCCGTGGGGGCAGGTCATCGCCGAGGTTGGTGATCACGAGGGCGTGGCCGTGGCCGAGCTCGACCTCGCGTATCAGGCGAAGGTGCGGCAGCTGCTGCCGTCGCTCTCGCACCGCCGGATGTAGCCCTGGCTAGCGAAACATCGCGTTCAAGTTGTAGGAACCGGCGAAGTCGGCCACGGGATCTCGACGCGTGATCACGACCGGCACCACCACCGCGGTCACCACAACGGCCACACCAGCTGCCGTCGCCGTCCAGACCCACCACTTCTCGAACCACTTGGGCGGCGGCACTGCCTTCGCCCGATAGGGGTTGAGCTCCGCCGGCAGCTCGTCGAGCTTCACGTCGAGGACCACTTCTTGGCCCGCAACGGCCTCCACGTTCCGGAAGAAGTCCTTGTATCCGCCGCGCGACACCTGGATGGCGCGGGCACCGACGGAGAGCTCCGACTCGAGGGGCGCTTGTCCGACGAACTTGCCGTCGACGAATACGCGCGCGTCCGTGATGCTGGCCTTCACCCGCAGGATCGCCGTGACGGGGGTCAGATCGACCTCCACCCGCGTGGCCTTGCGGCGCGCGATTTTGATGACGTCGATGAGCGGCGCGAACCCGGGCTTGGTGACCTTCAGCGTGTGCTCGTCGACCGAGAGCGGCAACGGGCCCGGCAATGGTGTGGTTCCCACGCGCTCGCCGTCGACGAAGACCTCGGCGCCGAGGGTGGTCGCCGAGATCACCAAGGTACCGCCCTTGTTGCCGTCCGCATGGGCGGTACGACCCGCGACGCAACTCACGACGACAAGAACGAGCGCACCCAGGCAAGGGACGCGAGCTGAGCGAAGCGATTGCACGAACTCTATTCTATCAGGCGCCGCGAAGGCGGGCGAGCGAGGCGCGGACGGCCTCGTTGCCGGCGTCGAGCTCGAGCGCACGCTCGTACATGCCCACCGCTTTCGGGGCTTCGTTCAAGCGCTCGTGGATCTCGCCGAGCGCCACGTAGACGCCGGTCTTCGAGATCCCCGCGGAGGCATCGAGATTTTGCAGCAGCAGGCTGCGGTAGAGCTTGCGAGCGGCTTCCCAGTCTTGCTTCTGCACCTGGAGCCGCGCCAGTGCGACCAGCGTGGGCGCGTGGCTGGCATCGAGCTTCTGGGCCTCCGCGAACGAAGCCAGCGCGCCCGGGACGTCACCGCTCTTCTCGGCGATCTCGCCGAGCCGGCTGTGCAGACGCGCCACCTCTTTGCCACGCCTTCGAGCTTGCGTCGCGGCTTCGACGAGCGCGGTGTAAAGCGGCTTGGCTTCTTCCAAGCGGCGAGCCATGAAGTGGAGGTCGGCCAGCTGCTCGCGGGCCTGTGCCGCCCCCGGTGCCGTCGCTGGTGTCGCCGCGAGGACGGCCTCGAGGTGCGGGCGCGCGCAATCCGGCGCGGCGAGCTTGCCGAGGTAGACCCGCACGAGCTCGTTGCGCAGCGCGGTCTGGCCTTCGACCGAGGCAACGACCAGCTGCAGCTCGAGAAGGCGTGCGAGCTCGGCGGTGGCGTCGGTCTGCCGCGCATGCTCCGTGAGGGCCTCCAGCGACGGCAAGTGCTGCGGTGAAGATTGCAGCGCGCGCGCGAAGTGGGCCACCGCCGCGTCGGCGTTTCCCGCGTCGGCTTCGACCTTGCCGCGACGGAATGCGAGCTCGGCGATCTCTTCCGGTACCTTCGCGGTTGCCTCGGCGCCGGCCAGCATCTCGAGGGCGCGCTCGCTGTCACCGCCGCGCTCGGCGATCCGCGCCAGCGACAACAAGGCCCGCACGTTGCCCTTGTCACGAGCCAGGATGCGCTCCAACACCTCGGCAGCGGACTCGGGGCTCTCCAGCTTCTCTTCCCACACGTCGGCCGCTCGCACGAGAAGGCGCAGCTCGGCGTCGACCTCGCCCAGCGCGCCAACGCGACCAGCCTCGGCGCTCAGCACGTCGACCAGATCGCTCCAGCGTTCGGCCTTCTCGAGCAAGGTCTCTTGCTGTTTGTGCGCAGCCGCGTCGGCGGGATCGAGCGCGACGATCTCGTAGAGGTAGCCGAGGGCGTCGTCGACGTCGCCACGCTTCTGCGCGACCTCAGCAAGGCGACGGAAGATCGGGATACGTTCCGGGCCGTCGGGCACTGCCCCCAGCTTGCGCTCGAGCGCGTCCTTCAGCGCCAGCTCGTCGCCGCGACGAGACTCGAGCCCATGGGCCGCAAGCCTGCGGTCCTCCAGATCGATGAGCGAGTCGAGCGCGGCCATCGCTTCGGGCTCGAGGTCGAGGAGCTCGCGCAGCGCAGCGATCGCGCGGGGGAGATCGGACATGCGCTCGGCCGATATGGAAGCGATGCGCGACAGCATGCCGGCGCGAGCACGAGCGTCGTCGGTGACCGAGGCGGCCTGCGTGAGGTGATCGGCGAGCTCCAGCCAGCGACCGCGCTGCTCGAGCAAGCGGCCGAGGTTGGTCACGGCGGCCTCGTCGGTGTCGTCGACGCCGAGCACCTGTCGCCACAGATCGACCGCGCCATCCACGTCGGCGAGCGAGCGCTCCGCGAGCTGCGCAGCCTCGGCATAGAGCGCCTTCTTCTGCTCGGCATCGAGCTCGATCGCCGCGCGACGGGTGAGCACGTCGGCCAGCCGGCCCGGCTCGCCACGCACCCGGTACACGCGCTCCAGCGACTCGAGCGCATCGGCATCGTCGCGATCGGCGGAAAGCACCGCCTGATAGCGGGCCTCCGCACGCTCGGACTTCCCGAGGGCCTCCCACACCTTGCCTGCCCGAAGGGCAAGCTCCCGCTTCACCTCGGCGGGCGCGTCGCCGTCGGTGGCGAGACGCTCGAAGAGTTCGGCAGCTTGGTCCTTCGCGTTCGCGCTCGTCGCGATGCGCTCGCACTCCTCGGCCAAGCGCTCGCTCGCAGGCTCGAGCGCGAGCGCGCGGGCGATTGCAGAGAAGGCGGTCTTCGGATCCGCCAGCGACTGCTCCGCTCGCTCGGCGATACGCTCCAGCAAGGCGCCCTTCTCGTGATCATCGGCGAGCGTGGTGAGCCGGCGCTCCGAGAGCGCGTTTTGCCGAGGAACGTCGTGGTCGCGCTCCGCGATCGGCTCGAGCACATCGAGCGCGGCTTCGCGATGTGGCTCGGAGTCGAGCAATGCTTCCATGCCGACGCGCGACGGCTCGTGCCCCGGATCGAGCTCCAACGCATCACGGAACGACGTGAGCGCGCCGTCGAGGTCGATCAGCTCCCCGGCGAGCAGCACGCCGAGGCGATGCCACAGCAAGACGCGCTCGGCGTCGGCATCCGCGGCCTCTGCGCGCTTCTGCAGCACCTCGGCGAGCTCGCGAGGACGACCCGCACGCGACAGCAATCTGTCGAGTGCCGCCAGGGCGTTGCGCTCGGCGTTCGGATCGTCGCCGAGACCCCCGCCCGTTCCGGAGATCGACATGGCGAGCGTGTAGGAAACGATCGCGCGCTCTTCGTCGCCGACCTTCTGCTCGTACAGCTCGCCGAGGCGGAGCGCGAGACGATGCCCCACCTCCGGCGCTAGAGAGCCGGTGAGCATTTCTTCGTACACCCGGGCCAGCTCCCCCGGGATGGCCTCGCTCTCGACGAGGCGCTCGAGTGCGTTGCGCGCATCCGCATCGGCCGGCTCCTCGCGAAAGGCGCGCGCCCACAGGGTGAAGGCTGCCTTGCCGTCGGAGAGCCCGCGCTCCGCGGCTTGCGCCATCTTGGCAAGCCAAGCACGTCGTTCTGCTGGATCCTGCTCATCGGCGATAGCGAGCTCCCCGAGCTCGATGTACGCGGACCACTCGCCGGACTTTTCGTAGGTGGGCAGGAGCACTGCTGACGCTGCTGCACGCGTGTCGCGCTCGCGCACCAGGCGATCGAGCGCAGCGCGCGCCCGGCTCACCCCTTCCGGGCTGGCCGCGTCGTTCAGGACCGCGGCATAGCGATCGATGGCCGAAGGCGCATCGGCGAGCTTGCTCTCGAGGAGCTCGGCGGCCTCGATGCGCAGCAGGTCGCGGTCGTTGCCGGCAGGCGTGATCTCGATGAGCTGGTCGGTAACCTCGAGCGCATCCGGGTGTTGGCCGCGATGGAGCTCGATGCTTCGAAGCTCGACCAATGCTTCGCGATCGTCGTTGGCATCCGCCAGGATCGCGCGCCACGCCTCGGATGCGCGCGCGGCATCGCTCAGGGGGCCCGCCGCGAGGGCACCCAGCTCGGCTCGCAGCGCACGGCGACGCGCAACGTCCGACGCGGTATCGACCAGGCGATCGAGGATATCGGCCAGCGCCTCGTGCTCGCCACGCGCCCGGTGGAGACGCGCCAAGGCGTACAGTGCTTCTTGATCGTCGGAATCGACGTCGAGCAGGAGACGCCAGGCACCGATCGCGGCGGGCCCGTCGCGCAGCTGCTCTTCGTAGACGAACGCGGCGCGCCTGTGCAGCTGTTTCCGGAGATCCGCATCATCGGTGAGCGCGGTGCGCTTCTCGAGCGCACGCACGAGGTCGCGCGAACGATTCTCGGCGGCCAGCAAGCGCTCGAGGTGCGCCCACGCTTCTTGATCGTTCTCTTCGGCCGCGAGCACATGCTCGTACGCGGCGATCGCACGGCTGCGGTCCGAGAGCTTTTGCTCGGACAGCTCGGCGACGCGGCGATACACACGGCTGCGGAGCGTGAGGTCGGTGGACTCGGTCACCGCCTTCTCCAGCTCGTCGCAGAGCTCGGCGAACATCTTCTCGGCTTCGGCGATACGGCTCAGCTCGGCGAACAGCGAAGCCTCGCGCTCACGACCATCCGGGTCGTCGCCCAACGCCGCTTGATCGCGCCATGCTCGCACCAACGCGTTGAACGCCCGACGGCGGTCGTTGCCGTGCTGCTCGTGGAGGCCCGCGAGCTCGGTCAGGCGCTCGTAGCGATCCTCCGGATCGTCGAGGTACTCGAGCTCGGCCTCGTGGATGACGATGAGCTTTTGCCACGAGCCTTCGGCGCGGTAGATGGGGCCGAGGATCTGAGCGACGCGATACGTGTGCTCCGGCTCGACGATGATCTTCTCGAGCACGCGGACGGCACGCACCTCGCGTGGCTTGCGTCCGAGCACTTCCTCGTAGACCTCGATCGCCGTGTTGGTGTCTTCGAGCGGACCGCTGCGCAGCTCGGCCAATATGAGCTTGTCGGCGGTCCACCCGTCGATGTCGTCGGCCGCGCGCTCCGAGACGCGGTTCTCGATGAGCTCCACGAGGTCGTGCCAGCGCGCGGCCTTGCGATACAGCCGCTCGAGTGCCACTGGCGACGTGGCGTCCGCCGGATCGAGCTCCATGACCTCGATGTGCAGCTGGATGGCAACGTCGAGATCCGAGAGACGCTGCTCCGCCACCGTCGCGGCCTTGTGCAGCAAGCGACGGCGCACGTCTGTGTCGAGTGTGTGGGTCGCGGCCTCGCGATATGCGTCGAGCAGCTCGGGCCAACGCGCCGCGCGCTCGAGGAGCTTCTCGAGGCTGATGAACGCCAGCTCGTCATTGCGATCCCGCTCGAGGAGGCGCGCATACGCTCCCCGCGCGCGATCCACGTCGGCGAGGCGCTCGTGATAGATGGACGCGAGCGCCCGCAACGCGTCGTGCGCACCATCGCCCTCGGGCCCCACGCTGGCCAGGTGCTCTTCGTACACGGTGGCGAGGCGCTCCCAGCCATCGAGGACGCCAGCCAGCCGGGAGAGTTGGTCCCGCGTCGCGCGATCGGTCGGGTCCTCGCGATACACCTTGGTGTAGCCACCGAACGCACCTTCCAGGTCCTCCAGCTGCTCTTCGTAGATGCGCGCGATCCGGCGGTACAGCGCGAGGCGTACGCGCGGGTCTTCCGCAGCCTCGAGCCGGACCTCGCAGACGCGGACGAGGCGAGGCCAATCGTGGCGCGCGACGTATACGGGCTCGAGTACCTCGGCCACCTCGGCCCCTTGCGTCGGATCCTCGAGGTAGCGCTCGAGCGCCTTGATCGCCTCGACGTGCGAAGGATCGCCCCCGAGCGCGGCGCGATAGTTGTCGACCGCTCGGTCCGGATCCATCAGCTCGTGATCGAAAAGCTCGGCCAGCTGCACACGCAGCGCGACGGCTTCCTCGACCTCGTCGGCGAAGTTCAGGCGCTTTTCGAGCAGCTCGGCGAGCTCGTGCCAACGCTTGGTGGCGGTGTAGCGCATCTCGAGCGCGCGGGAGGTCTCGGCATCGGCCGGCTGCAGCAAGAGCGCTTCTTCATACGCCGGGATCGCATCGTCGGGGCGAGCGAGCCTGTTCTCGCACAGCTTGGCGCCGAGCAAGAGGTAGCGACGGCGCGTGTCCTCGTCGCCGGTCTGCGCCGCCAGATCGCCGCGACGCACATAGACCTCGTACAGCGCGCTCCACTCCTCGCCCGCTTGATAGATGGCCTCGAGGGCCGCGAGCGCGCGCGGATTGTCCGGTGAGGCGTCGAGCACGCGCCGGTAATACTCCCGCGCGGTCGATCGATCGCCGAGTCGTTCGGACTCCGCAGCGACGGAGAGCTGCACGCGTTCCTGCGTCCCCGCATCGAGGATATCGGGGCCGAGATCGCGATAGAGCGTGACGAGGCGCGCGCCGGCGCTCACCGTGGTGGCGGCCTCGAGCTTGTCGAGCAGGAGCGGCAGATCCGGCTCGGCCACGGAGAGGCGCGCTGCCCTTGCCAGCGCATCGAACGCAGCATCGCGATCTCCCGAGGCGACCCGGAGCTCCGCCGCGCGCTGCAAGCGAGAGACGCGCTCGCGCAGATCGGGCGACGCATCGGCGATGAGCTCGTGGATGCCGAGCAATCGAGCCGAATCGTCCAGCTCGCGGTAGCGTGGCTCGAGGATCTCGGCCGCGCGCAGACGCAACGACGGGTCGGACAACATGGGCTCGAGCCCGCGGAGCGCGCCCTCGTGCTTGGGATCGCGATCGAGGATCTCACGATAGCGCTCGACCGCTGCCTCGGTCCGACCGACCTCGAGCTCGACTGCGGCGGCGCGCATGCGCAGCCCGGCGAGGTTCCGCTCATCGCGCGGCGCATTCCGGTCGCGGACCTTCTCGCGCTCGCCTTCGAGCCGTGTCTCCTCGAGCGCGATGCGGCGCTCCAACACCTCGAGCAGATCGATCTTGCGGCCCGCGGCTTCGTGCAGCCGCGACAACGCATCCAACGATGGAACGTCGCTCGCCGACTCGTCGAGGACTGCGCCGTAAGCGCTGACGGCCTTCTCCGGATCGGCCAGCTCGCGCTCGGTCAGCTGCGCGATGCGATACAACAGATCGCGCCGCGCCTTTGGATCGTTCTCGAGGTCGATCCGACGCCGCAGGACCTCGCGCATCTCCGACCACTCGCTCTTGGCCGCGTAGAGCTTCTCGAGTCCGTCGAGCGCACCGCGGTCGCTGGGATCGGCTTCGAGGAGCTCACGGTACGTCTCGATCGCGGCGCCCGGATCGACCAACAGCTCTTCTTGGATGCGCGCGATGCGGAACAACAGCTGACGCCTCGCATCGGGCTCACCGGTCCACTCCACACGACGACGCAGGACGCCGACGAGCTGGCCCCACGCTTCCTCGGACTCGTACAACCGCTCGAGCGCTTCGGCTGCGGGCTTGCCGAGCTCCGCATTCGTGGAGTCGAGGTCGAACAGGCGACGCCAGGCCGCCGCGGCCTTTTGCGAATCGCGCAGCTCGCGCTCGTACAAGCGCGCGGACCGCTGCAAGAGCTCGGCGCGCAGCGGCAGGTCGGAAGGGTCGGAGGCGAGGTACGCCTCGTCCCAGGCGGCCGCGAGATCGGCATGCCGCCCGAGGAGAACGGCGAGGCGCTCGACTGCGGCACGCGTCTGCTCGTCGCGGGGCTCGATGCGCAGAGCCTCGCGCCACGTGGACAGCGCGAGCTGACGCGCGCCCAGCTTGTCTTCTTGGAGTGCCGCGAGCCGCGTGAGCAGCGGCACCGCATCGAGGCCCTCGAGTGACTCGCGCTCCGCGCCGAGCACCAAGGCCAGCTTGGGCCATGCTTCGTCGGCCTCGTACAGCGGCTGCAGCACGCGGGCGACGCGGAGGCGTACCTCGGCCTTGCGCAGCAGCGCCTCGAGCGCTCGGCGCGATCCCTCGTGCGTGGGCTCTTCGGCGAGCGCTTCTTCGTATAGGTCGACGGCCCGCGAAAGGTCGTTCAGGCGGTCCCGGAAGAGCTCGGCCCGGCGATAACGGAAGTGGGCGCGGCTCTCCGGTGTGCCACGCACCTCGGGCTGGTCACGCGGGCTGGGCTGGAATGCCTCCCGAGCGGCGAGCAATGCCTCCACCTCGGCGAAGCGTTCCTCGGTGGTGTACAGGCGCTCGAGCGCGCGGAAGGCCCGCGGCGCGTGGGGATCGATCTCGAGCAGCTCCCGGTACGAGGCGATGGCCGCTTCGCGATCGTCGAGGACCCCCTCGTCGAGATCGCAAATGGCTTGCACGAGATCGGCGCGCCGCCCCGCATCGAGCGCGCGCTCCTTGCGTGCCACGTACAACGCGCGAAGCTCTCCGTAGCGCTCGTCGGCCTTGAAGATGCGTTCGAGCGCGTTCTCGGCCACGGTGTCGTTCGGATCGGCGTCCAGCACACGCCGGTACGCGAGCGCGGCGTCGGACCGCATCCCGAGCGGCCCTTCGAAAAGCGCGCCGAGCTCGATGGCGAGATCGCGCTTGAGCTTGGCATCCAGCGACGCCGCCTCGAGCTTGCCGAGGCGCACGGCGACGTCGTCGATGCGGTCGGCGGAGGCGCCGAGCTCGAGGACGGCGTGACGCAGCTCGCGGCTCCCAGGGTCTGCCTCGAAGCGCTCGGCGGCCCACTCGTAGCGGCGGCGCTTGAGGTCCTTGCTCTGCGGTGCGTCTTCGGCGAGCAACGAGAGACGGGTGAGGAGCTGAAGGCGCGGCCCACCTGCGGTCGTCGCTGAAAGCTGGCGCTCGATGAGCGTGATGAGACGTGCGGCGGTGCGCGGGAGCTCGTCACCGGCGGCCGTCTTGAGCCGTTCTTCGAAGGCGGGCACGAGGAGCGCGAGCGCACGCTGCTCGTTCGCGGGCGTGAGCGCAGGCGTGCCCTTGGCGTCGAGCAGATTTTCGATGGCAAGGTGCGTGGCGCGACGATCGGGATCGAGCGACAGCGCGCGCTCGAGACGATCGAGGGCGTCGTCGGAGCGCGACAGGTGCTCGGCATAGATGATCGCGAGCCGCGCGAGGATATCCACGCTCGCATCGTCGTGCTCGGAGAGCTCGAGCTGACGTTCGAGCACCTGCGCCAGGGCCGCGAGCCGCGCCTTGCCCCCACCGACCTCGATGCGCTCGAGAGAACGCAGCGCGCGCAGCTCGGTCGGGCCGCCGGGCGCCAAGCCGCGAATGCGCTGCAGTGTTTCCCTCGCCGCGTCGAAATCAGTGAGCTTCTCCTCCTGCAGCCATACAATCTTGAAGAGTAGATCGATGCGAGCCGAGTCGTTCTCGCCGCCCCGCCAGCTCGCATCGCGCTGACGGTAGACTAGGAGGAGCTGGGGGAAGGACTGGCCTTCGCCGAACAGGCGCTCGAGCGCGGCCAGTGCTTCGGCGTCGCCTTCGGCGAGCGTGAGGATCTGCTCGTAGTGACGACGCGCATCGTCGAGCTTGTGTTGTCGGGTATACGCGATGTCGGCAAGTCTCCGTAGCCGTGACAGCCGACGCTCGTCGGTGGGAGGCGGCGTGGCGGCCAGCTCGCCCGCGTAGATCTCGACGAGCTCGTCCCACGTCTCGGCGGCCTCGGCGAGGCGCTCGAGGTCGCGCTCGAGTGAGGCGTCCGACGGTTTCAACCCATACGCGCGCGCGGCCCACGCGAAGGCAAGCCCACGCGAGCCGAGCTTGTCTTCGCACAGCTCGCGGATCTCGCGAATCATGGCGAGCTGCTCGTCGACGCTGGTCGAGAAGCCGAGCAACACTTCGTAGGTGGCGAGAAGCCGCGCCCACTTCTCCTGCGCGCGGTAGATCGCGAGCAAGGCGCGCGCAGCGCTGCGGGTACTCTCCGAGCGTCCACCGGTGGGCGAGGCGGTCGAGTCGGGCGCGTCGAGCGCGAGGATGCGTTCGTACGCGCGCGCGGCCTTGTCCGGGTTGCGCAGCTGCGTGGTGGCCAGCTCCGCCGCGCGCAGCAAGATCTCGGTGCGTCGGGCGGTGTCCGTCGGTGGCAGCCGCTCGGCGGTCTGCTGCAAGACCTCGAACAGCTCGTCCCACTGGTTGCCGCGCGCATAGAGCGCGACCAGCTCGTCGAGCTGCCCCGCTTGTGCGAAGAGCCCCTGCAGGATGCGCGTAGCACGCGCGTGCGTGGGCTGCAGCTGGAGAATCTCCCGGTACAGCTCCGCGGCGCGCTCCGGCTGCTCGAGCCGCTCGATCAACAGATTCGCGGCGCGCTCGAGCAGCGTGACCCGCTGCCGCTCGTCGGGCGTCCCGGGCGTCCCGGGCGTCGGAGGCCCCGAGCGCTGCGCTTGTCGGCGCAGGATCTCCACCAGCGCCGGCCAGCGCTTCTCGCGCTCGTACAATGCCGAGAGCGCCGTCAGCGCCTCGGGGTCGGAGACGTCGAGCTCCAGCAGGCGGTTCCACGCCGCGATCGCCTCGGGCGCATCGCCGAGACGTTCTGCCGTCAGCTTCGCGATCTCGATGAGCTTGGCGCGACGTGCCGGCGCGTCCCCGATCTCGGCGAGCCGTTGCTCTTCTTTGCGCTCGAGATCGAGCAGCGCGCGCCAGGCACGGCGCCGCGTGTAGAGGTCGCGCAGGCGCACGACGACGTCGGCGTTCTTCGGATCGAGCGCCCAGAGCTCCTCGAGCGGACGCACGGCCTGGTGCAGGTTTCCGAACTTGTCGACCCAAAGGTCCGCGATCCGGCGCAGGAGCTCCGACTTTTCGCCGAGCTCGCTCGTGATGTCCGCCCGGCGCTGCAACACGGTGATGAGGTTGTTCCAGCCACCGGACGCTTCGTAGCGCTGCGCCAGCGCGATCAGGGCATCGCGGTGATCGGGCCGCAGCTGCAGCATCTGCGCGTAGGTGTTGGTGACCATCTGCTCGAGCGCGAGACGGTCGCGATAGATGGCGGCAATCTGCTGCAAGCGAGACAGCTTCGCCTCGACGAGGGCCTCGCCGCCGGCCGCTGCGTCCTGCTTGCCCAAGGCCTCGAGCGCTTCTTTGTGCAGCTCGAGCAGCGCATTCCACTTTTCGGTGCGCTCGTACAGCTTCTCGAGCGAGCTCACCGCCTCGGGATGACCGGGGGCGATGCGCAACACGTTTTTCCACAGGTCGATGGCGCGCTCGTTGGCGCCCTTGCTACTCTGCGCGGCGCGTGCGGTCTCGAGCGCGAGGTCGAGACCCTTTTCGTCGTCGCCGGAGAGGCGCTGCGCCTGCTGCAGGATCGGCAGGAGCTTTCCGGCATCGCCACCGTGGTAGACGCGATAGAACTCGAGCATCGCCGGGTGCCCTGGGTCCGCCTTGCGAATGCGCTTCCAGTACTCGTCCGCAGCGTCGAGGTTCTCGAGCTTCTTCCACCAGATCATCGCGATCTGGAGCAAGGTGCCGATCTCCGGCTCGCCCCGCGGGCGCGCACGCAGCGCATTTTCGTACACCCGGATGAGCGGCTGCCAGGCCTGCGTCTCCGTGTAGTGCTCGACGATGGCGCCGAGCGCTCGCGCGTTCGTCGGATCGATGCCGAGGACCTTCTTGTTGGCCTCGGCGGCCTCCGCCACCTTGCCGCGCCGACGCTCGAGGTCGGCCAGCGACAGGTACGCGAGCACGCGATCCTCGCGCGACGGGGCGGCCTCGGCACGCTGCTCGAACAAAGCGGCGAGGTCATCGATGCGGTTGCTCTGACGCAGCAAGCGCTCGAGCCGGGCCGATGCTTTCAGGTTGCGCGGATCCACCTCCAACGCCTGACGCAAGAACTTCTCGGTCTGCGAGACCGGTGGCGTCCCGACGGTGGCATTGGCTTGGAACTTGGCGTACAGCTCCGACACCGACAGATACAACGACGACGTGAGCTGGCGATCGGTCGAGCCCTTCGCTTCGTCGAGGTACTTGTGGAGGATCTTCTGCCAGTTGTCGCGGACCAGGGAGATGTGACCCAGCGCATCTTCTGCGGTCTCATCGCCGGGTCGCAGCTCGAGCGCGCGCTCGAACGCTTTGACGGCGTCGTCGTCGCGCAGCAACTCGTCGGAGTACAAGCGACCTTGATCGAAGGCGAGATCGGCCTTCTTTTCCGTGTCGGGCTCGGCCGCAATCGCGAGGTCGATGAGGCGCACACACAGCTCGAAGTCGCCACGCTCCCGGTGTAGCCGCGTGGCCTCGGCGAGTGCGCGTACCAGCTCGGGATCTCCATGCGCCGCGCTCGTCCCGTCGCTGTTCGTCGCCAACCCCGCCAGGTGTGACAGCTGCGCCAAGGCCTGGACGTTGTCCGGATCTTCGGACAGCGCCACCAGCAGGGAGGCGAGGGAGTGTTCGGTTTGGCTGGGAGGACTCATGACCGGGTCGCGCGGAGCGAAAGGCGATCATCTTAGCTTCCTGCGCCGGTTCGTTCAACGCGCGAAGCGCGGGAGAGGCAGAAGAATTTTGGCCGACGGATTCAGCACGGGGCCCGGCGACTTCATCGGGCACATCGCCGGCGACGACTTCGTGCGCATCACCTCGGAGAGCCGTACCGACGTGCTGTGCCGCGCGATTATCGAAGCGTTCGACCGCCTGGCTTCATCGAAGCACGCGAGCGCTTCGGCGTGATGGGGCGGTACCCGCTCATGAGTATCTCCATTGCTGCGGTGACACTCATGAACGAAACCAGGACCACGCCGACCTCTCGGAGCGCGCGGCGCAGCTGAAGCAACAACCCAAGGCGATCGTCGGCTCCGCCTAGCACTACTGCGTCGGGTTCGGACCGAGACGTCGCGTCGCGAGGAGCCTCGGCCGCGACGAGCGACGACGGAAGCTGCTGGTGGCAACT
>JAYUBF010000327.1:0-64707 GCA_043741435.1 Myxococcales bacterium | reverse complement strand
AGCCGTCAGGGTCCCACCCTGCTCACGCGGCGACTTCGCCGCGACGCAGCCTTTGGCTGCTCAGTTTTGACTCGCGCTCCGCGCGACTCTGGTTAGCCCGGGGCAAATTCGGCTAAGCTCTGCCCGCCATGAACCTCCTCGTCACCGGCGGTGCCGGCTTCATCGGGTCCAACTTCGTTCGCCGCCGCCGCAAGGCACGACCCGAAGATCGCATCGTCGTGCTCGACGCGCTCACCTACGCCGGCCACCTGGGCTCGCTCGTCGATGTCGCGAAGATCGACTTCGAGAAGGGCGATATCTGCGACGGGCCGTTCGTCGAGCGCGTGCTCGCCGACCACAAGATCGACGCGGTCGTGCACTTCGCGGCCGAGAGCCACGTCGATCGCTCCATCCTCGGCCCGATGGCGTTCGTGCAGACCAACGTCATCGGCACCGCGACGCTGCTCGACAAGGCGAAGGCCGCCAAGATCGGACGCTTCGTGCACGTCTCCACCGACGAGGTCTACGGCGATCTCGGTCCCACCGATCCGGCGTTCACCGAGACGACGCCCATCGGGCCGCGCTCGCCGTACTCCGCGTCGAAGGCTGGCTCCGATCACCTCGCGGCCGCGTACTTCGAGACGTACCACTTCCCCACGCTCATCACGCGCTGCTCAAACAACTACGGACCGTACCAGTTCCCGGAGAAGCTCATCCCGCTCATGATCCTGAACGCCATGGAGGACCGCGCGCTGCCGGTCTACGGCGATGGCATGAACGTGCGCGACTGGATCCACGTGGAGGATCACTGCGACGCGGTGGCTAAGGTGCTCGACCAGGGTCGCGACGGTGAGGTCTACAACATCGGCGGTCGCGCCGAGCGTCCGAACCTCGACATCGTGCGCGCCATCTTGAAGGCGCTCGGCAAGCCGGAGTCGCTCATCACCTACGTCACGGATCGGCCCGGCCATGACCGTCGCTATGCGATCGACGATCGCAAGATCGAGCGCGAGCTCGGGTGGGTCCGCGCGCGCCAGCTCGACGAGGGCCTCGCCGAGACGGTGCGCTGGTATCAGGAGCACGCCACCTGGGTGCAAGAAGTGCGCAGCGGCGACTATCGCGGCTGGTACGAGAAGAACTATGCAGGGCGGGCCGCGCGCACATGAAGCGGATCGCGGTGCTCGGTGCGGGAGGCCTCCTCGGCAAGCACCTCGTGGATCGCCTGCAGAAGAGCGGTCGCGACGTCGTAGGGTTCGATCGCAAGGCCTGTGACATCTCGGACCGCAGCGCCGTGGAGCGCGCGCTCTCCGACGTGGGGGCCGTGATCAACTGCGCCGCGTTCACCAACGTCGATCGCGCCGAGAGCGAGACCGCCGCGGCCTTCGCGGCGAACGGTATCGGTGCCGAGCTGGTAGGCACCGTCGCTGCCAAGCGAAACCTGCGCGCCATCCACATCTCCACCGACTTCGTGTTCGACGGCAAGAAGGCCACGCCGTACGACGAGCGCGACAAGCCGGCACCGGTGTCGGCCTACGGTCGGTCGAAGCTCGATGGAGAGCAGCGCTTCGCAGCCGTGTGTCCATCCGGCGCCGTCGTGCGCGTGCAAGGGCTCTATGGCCGCGGTGGCGGCAACTTCGCCTCCAAGCTGCCGGAGCTCCTCGCCGCGAAGAAGGCGCTCAAGCTCGACAACGAGCGCAAGGTGCAACCCACCTGGGCCGGCGCCGCCGCGCCGCAGCTCCTCGCCATCGTCGATGCAGACGTCTCGGGGCTCGTGCACCTCAGCTGCGAGGGATCGGCAACGTGGGCCGACTTCACGCGCCGACTGGTCGAGCGCATGCGCCTCGACGTCGCCTTCGAGGAGGTGGGCAGCGACGCGCTGTCGGCGCCCGCTGCGCGCCCGCCGAACTGCTTGTTCGATCACCGCGTGCTCCGCGAAAAGGGCCTCTACCACATGCCCACGTGGGAAGCGGCGCAAGACGGCTTCTTGGCCGATCTCGGGACGCAGCAGTGACGATCACCCGATGAACCGAGTGCGCACCCCGTAGCGTTCGTACACGTTGGCGGCGCGACGGTCGCAGGTCACCAATTCTGCCTTCGACGCTGCAGCCGTGGCTGCGCTCAGGGCGTCGTAGACAGCCCCGCCGGTCGCTTCGTGCGCGGCCAAACCGAAGAAAAAGGTGCGATAGGCGGCGGCGGTCAAACGCAGAAACGGACCGGGAAAGCGGGACCGTACGAAGTCGGTCACGACGGTGCTCGGGCTGCGATGCGGTGGGGGCAGCCGCGTGAGCACCGAGTAGGTCTCGAGCGCGCAGTGCTCGATGAGACGCAAGCCAGCGTCGAGCTCCTGCCGCGCAGCCGCGTGATGCTCGTGCCATGACGCGAAAGCGGCGACCGCGACGCTGGTATCGGCAGCCTTCACCGCCGAACGCGTTCCAGCGTTTCGCGCACCTGGTCCGACGTCAACGCAGGGAGCCTCGCTCGAGGAACAGCCACCACGCCCTTACCGCGCTTCTCCAGCTTCATCGGCGTGGGTGCAACCTCGATCTCGAGCCGTCCGTCGCTCGCTCGGATCTCCAGCTCTTGACCCGCGCGCAGACCGAGCAGCTGGCGCAGGGCCTTGGGCACGATGATTCGACCCGCTGCGTCGATGGTTGCAATCATGGTCTTTATCATGGCATAAAAATGCCATATGCGCGGAATCGTTCTCGCCGGAGGCTCTGGGACGCGGTTGTACCCACTCACACGCGTCGTGTCCAAGCAGCTCCTTCCTATCTACGACAAGCCGATGATCTACTACCCGCTCACGACGCTGATGCTGGCGGGGTTGCGCGAGGTGCTCATCATCTCCACGCCGGACGATACGCCGCGCTTCCGCGAGCTGCTCGGTGACGGCTCGCAGTGGGGCATGCGCATCGAGTACGCGGTGCAGCCCAGCCCCGATGGCCTCGCGCAGGCGTTCATCATCGGCAAGGACTTCGTCGGCAAGGAGCCGGCCGCGCTCGTCCTCGGCGACAACATCTTCTACGGCCACGGCCTGACCGAGCAGGTGCAGCGTGCGGCGCAGCGCCCGCAGGGTGCGACGGTGTTCGGCTACTGGGTGCGGGACGCCGAGCGCTACGGCGTGGTGGAGCTCGACACCACCGGCAAGGCGCTCTCCATCGAAGAGAAGCCCAAGCAGCCGCGCTCGCACTACGCGGTGACCGGGCTCTACTTCTACGACAACGAGGTGGTCGACATCGCGCGTGATCTCAAACCGTCGCCGCGGGGTGAGCTCGAGATCACCGACGTGAACGCGGAGTACCTGCGACGCGGCGCCTTGCACGTCGAGCTCATGGGCCGCGGCTACGCGTGGCTCGATACCGGCACGCACGAGTCGCTGATGCAGGCATCGAGCTTCATCCAGATCATCGAAGAGCGCCAAGGCCTGAAGGTGGCGTGTCCGGAAGAGGTCGCGTTCCGCATGGGCTACATCGACGCGGCGCAGGTGGAGAAGCTGGCGCAGCCCATGAAGAAGAACGGCTACGGGCAATATCTGCTGTCTCTCGTCGGAGAGCCGGGCGCGCACGGGCTCTATCGGTGATCAAGCGATGAACGTTCGTCCCACGGAGCTAGCCGAGGTGTTGCTGATCGAGCCGCGCATCTTCGCCGATGCGCGGGGGGCGTTCTCCGAGGTGTGGAGGGACGACGCATATCGCAAGTTCGGCGTCGATGGTCCGTTCGTGCAGGACAACGTGTCGCACTCGGTGAAGGGCACCTTGCGTGGGCTGCACTTCCAGGAGCCCGACGCGCAGGGCAAGCTGGTGCAGGTGCTGGCGGGCACGGTGTTCGATGTCGCCGTCGACGTGCGGCGCGGCTCGCCCACGTTCGGGCGCTGGGTGGGCTACGAGCTCGACGCGCAGGCGATGCGCCAGCTGTGGATTCCCCCGGGCTTCGCGCACGGCTTCCTCGTGCTCTCGGACCGAGCCACGTTTCTCTACAAGTGCACCGCGCAGTACTCGCCGGCGCACGAACGCTCCGTGCGCTGGAACGATCCCGCGCTCGCGATCGGCTGGCCCCTCGACAAGGGCCAGCAGCCGCTGCTCTCGGGCAAGGATGCGGAGGCGCCGACGCTGGCGGACGCGCCGATCTTGCCGGTGGTACGCTAGCTCGGCGTGAGCCCGAGCAACGACCTCATCCCGATCGCAAAGCCGCTCCTTGGCGACGAGGAAGCGGCGGCCGTCACCCGCGTGCTCCGCTCGGGGTGGCTCATGCAAGGCCCCGAGGTGGAGTCGCTCGAGCGCGAGCTCGCCGCGTACGTGGGCTCGCGACACGCGTGCATGGTGTCCTCGGGCACCGCCGCGCTGCACCTCGCGCTGCTCGCCGTCGGTGTGGGCCCGGGCGATGAAGTGGTCACGGTGAGCCACTCGTTCATCGCCACCGCGAATGCGATTCGCCTGTGCGGCGCGATGCCGGTGTTCGTGGACATCGATCCGGCGACGTACAACCTCGATGCGTGGCTCGTCGATGCGGCAATCGGCCCGCGCACGCGCGCCGTGCTCGCGGTGCACCAGATGGGGATGCCCTGCGACCTCGCGCAGCTGGCGAGCACGTGCCGTGATCGCGGCATCGCGCTCGTCGAGGATGCGGCCTGCGCGCTCGGCAGCGAGATCTCCGTCGACGGGGGCTGGCAGAAGATCGGCCGGCCGCACGGTGCCCTCGCGTGCTTCTCGTTTCATCCGCGCAAGATCGTGACCACCGGAGACGGCGGCGCGATCACCACCAACGACGCGGGCCTCGATGCCCGGGTGCGCGCGCTGCGACAGCACGGCGCGGATCCGCAAGGCCGCTTCATCGAGAGCGCGCCGAACTACCGCATGACGGATCTCCAGGCCGCGGTGGGTCGCGTACAGCTCGGTCGATTGCCGTCGCTGTTGCGGGATCGCGCACGACAGGTGGAGCGCTATCGAGCGGCCATGGCGAGCACGCTCGGCTTTCCCGTGGAGCCCGCCGGCGTTCGCAGCAACTGGCAGAGCCTGTGTCTGCGCCTCGGCGTGGACAGCGATCCCGAGCGCGTGGTTGTGGAGGCGGCGAAGCACGGCATCTCGTTGCGGCGCGGCATCTCCAACGCGCACGAGCAACCAGCGTACGCGAAGGTCGACTCCCATCGCGTGTCGGGCACGCTGGTCCACAGCGAACAGGCCTGGCGCGAGTCCCTGTGTCTGCCGCTGGTCCCCGGACTCTCCGCAGAGGACCAAGGCCGCGTCATCGCTGCGGTCACCCGGGCCACGGCTGCACACACGCGCATCGAACACACACGCGCAGAATAGAATGCGCTCCTCGTGCGTACGAGCTGGGATGTGGCTCACACGACCCCGCTTCGCCACGCTGCTGGCCACCGCGCTCCTCGGCGCCGCGGGCTGTGACTCTCGTCCGCCCCTCGCCGTGCTGGACAACGGCGTCGACGTGCTGAGCCAGGGCGTGTTCTTCGGCGCGATCGCGGTCACCAAGCGCACGCAGAAGACCGTTCAACTTCGCAACACCACCGAGCGCCAGCTCACCCTGCAAGATATCTCGCTGAGCGCCACCACGATGTTCACGCTCGTCGGTGACGGGTGCACCGCGGGGGCGCGCCTCGGCCCCGGTCAGGAATGCGCGCTGACGCTTGCGTTCGCACCGGTGCTGCCTGGCGACACGCACGCGCTCGTCGCCCTCTTGACCTCGGCTGGAGACGAGACGCGCACGACGTCGCTGGCCATCTCGGGCACGGGCATCCTCGATTGTACGGTGGCCGAAGACCTGACGGTCAGCCGCGGCAAGGGATCGGCCAAAGCCGACGAAGAGAACAAGCGGCAGACCGCGCGGGGAGAAGCCGAGGGTCGTGCGCTCACGTACGACCAAGGGTACGGGCTCACCTACCAGGCGTCGTACGATGCGGGCTACCAGAACGGCTACAACGACCCCGCCTCCGGCTATCAGGCCGGGTATGCGAACGGCTACGCCATCGGGCAGCAAGCGGGCCTGGCCGATCCGGGCGCGTGCAATCGTGGCGGCAGCGACGGCAGCGCGGGTGGTGTCAGCGACGGCGATGCGGGCGGGTATTCCGACGGTCGCAACGCGGGATACGGCGCGGGCTATGCGGACGGTCGCAGCTACTACGGCAGCTACGGCTGCCCCGTGTCGCTGGTCAAGCCGACGCCCGGCAAGCAGCACGCGGAGAAGCTCGAGGGCGTGAGCAATCCGGTACTGGTGAGCGCGTGCTTCGACCAGGGCTTCGCCGCCACGCTCAAGACGAACGCGTACGCGGCAGCGCTCGAGCAAGCAAAGCTCGCGAACGCCGCGTACCAGAACGGCCTCCGCGCGGGATCAGTCGCGGGCTATCGCGACGGCGTCCCGGTGGGTCGGACGCAGGGCAACGTCGACGGTCAAGCCACCGGCAGAGCAACGGGCTACGCCGACGGGGCGAACCAGCGCTACGACAGCTGCTACCAGGCGGGCTATGCGCAGAGCTACAGCGCTGCCTATCAAGCGGGCTACGCCGAAGGGGATCACGACGGCTACGACGTGGGCTACTACGACGGCTACCTGGACATGTGCTTGTATTGAGGCGCGCGATCGGGCTGCTCAGCCGCCCATGACCGCCTTCGCGACCACCAGCCAACGCGCGAGGTCGGGTGACTTGTCCACCTTGGTCGCATCCTCGATTGCTGACCGCGGTACTCCAAACACCGACATCACTTTTTCGAAAACCGGAGGGTTCATCGACGGATTACTCCGCTACGATAACCGGGGTCCGATCTTGGACTCGAGGATGGTGAGGCACATGCGCACGCTCCTTCTCTGTAGTTTGGCCAGTTGCTTGGTCTTCGTTCTCGGCGGCACCGCGCACGCGCGTGGCGCTCACTTCATCGGCGGGCACCCGGTCGCCGCGAAGTTTGGTGGCGGGTTCTGCTACATCGACGCGCCACACATCCACGCGTACCCGCCCGATCGAGCGCAGCTGTACCAGCGCGTCGGCGAGGACTTCGTGTTCGCAGCCGATCCCACGCCGTTCGGGTACGAAGGCGACAAGCACCCGTTCTACGGGAACCACCCCGTCGTCACGGTCAACGGTGAGCCGGTGATCTGTTACATCGACGGACCGCACTTTCATCCGTTCGACGCGCCGAGTGGCCCCGAGTACAAGCGGGAGAAGGGCGTGGCGTTCTACATCGGTGCGTTTCCGCCCGCCTATGCGCAGCTACGGCCTCAGCGGAGCAAGCATGTCAACGCCGAGTACCGCCCCTTCGTGGCCCTGCGTCCGACCATCGAGGTGGCGCCGCCGCCCGAGTGGCAAGGGGAGGTCTGGGTCGCGCCGCCGGCGATCGAGGTGCGTGGGCCGTCCGTCGCCGTGTCCGCGCCGGGTGTGATTGTCGATTCGCCCAGCGTCGCGGTCTCTGCGCCCGGGTTCGTCGCCGTGGGTCCGCGCGTGTACGTGCAGAGCCCGGGCGTCGTGGTGGGAGGCGGGGTTTATGTCGAGGAAGGGCACGGTCGAGGCAAGCACCGCGAGCACCACGACAACGGCCGCCACAACGGCTGGTACAAACACTAGAGGCCCACGATGAGCCCATGGATGCGACTACGAGGGATCGTGGTGGTCGGCGTGGTCGGTGTCTCGGCGATCACGGGCGGCTGCAAGAAAGCGGCGCCGGGCGGCGTGCACCTCGACGAGGTGCGCGCCGCGTTCGCCGAGGCGGGCTGGAAGACGGACTCGTTTCAGCCGATCGACGCGCAACAGTTCTCGGCGCAGAAGTGCGTGACGGGGAAGATCGAACAGATCGAGGCGGTCCTCTGCGAATACGGCTCGGCGGAGGCGGTGCAGCAAGGCAAGCGCGGCGCGGAGACCTGGGTCGCCACGGCCGTCACGGGCGCGGCGCTCGACAACGGGCGCACGGTGCTGGCGCTCGCGGACCGGGCGCGCACGGATCCGAACGGCAAGATGATCCACCGGATCACGAAGGCGTATCGCGACGCGAAGTGAAGCGAGCCGCGCGGCTCAGTCGAGCGCGATGCGCAGCTTGCGCAGCTGGATGCCGGCCACGCCGCACTTCTTCGCGATGAGCGTCATGCGCTCCTCGGGGAGCTTGGTGGTGACCACCAGCTCGTCGATGTGCTTGTCGTCCACCAAGGCCTCGAGCTCGGTGGCAGGCCCCCAGACGCGGACGCCGTGGATCATGCGACCGCGCTTCTGGGGATCGTCGTCGACGAAGCCGACGGCGAGGAGGCCGAGCTCGCGGTTGTTCTGCAGCTCGCGGAGGAGCATCTCGCCGCCATCGCCTGCGCCGTAGATGAGCACGCGGCGACCGTCGCGCGGGGACTCGAGGCGCACGAGCCACACGCGGATGAGGCGGAACGAGATGCGGGTGCCGGAGAGGGCGAGCGACAGGATGAGCGCGTCCATCACGAGCGCGCCGCGTGAGAAGCCGTCGAAGCGCCACACGAGGCCGATGAGCAGGAACGTGGCGAGCGATGCGCCGAGGACGGAGCGGAACAGCACCGGCAGATCTTGCAGCGACGTGTAGCGCCACAGACCTCGGTAGAGTCCACAGACGAGGAAGGCGGAGAGCTGCACGGCGAGCACGAGGGGGAGCGACTCGACGAAGCGGTGGTAGAACGGCTCCACGAGGTGCCCGTCGAAGCGCAGCAGGAATGCGCCGTAGTAGGCGAGCGAGATGACTACCACGTCGTGGAGGACTTCGAAGATGCGGCGCTTGTAGGTGAAGTCGGCGAGCGTGGGGATGAGCGCGCGGCCGCGGCTCTCGCTCTCGTTCTCGACGGGGGCGTACACGCGAACCTGCCCCAGGTACACCGCGAAGAACACGAGCAAGAGGCCGAACGCGGGCACCAGTGCAGCGCCCACTTGCCACGGCACGTTGCGCACGGCGACGGCGACGCCTCCGGATACACCGGCGAAGATCCACAGCGTGAGCGCGGCGGCACGCTCGGAGAGGCCGAGCGCGACGAGGCGGTGCGACGTGTGATCGCGGCCGCCTTGTGACACGCGACGCCCGGCGAGCTTGCGGCTCACGGTGACGAGCGTGGTGTCGATGATGGGGATGAGCAGCAACAGCACGGGCAAGGACAGGATGGAGATGACGTTGCGACGCATGGCGGTCTGATTGTCGATGAGCGACACGCCGCCGAGGAAGAACCCGAGGAAGAGGGAGCCGCAGTCGCCCATGAAGATGGACGCGGGATTGAAGTTGAGGACGAGGAAGCCGCAGATGGCGCCGGCGAAGGCGGCCGCGGTGGTGGCGAGCGCCGGGGCGCTGGCCGCGTGGCAGAAGTAGACGAGGTAGAGGCCGGCGATCGCGGCGACGCCACCGGCGAGGCCGTCGAGGTTGTCGAGCAGGTTGATGGCGTTGGTGATGCCGACCAACCAGAAGATCGTGAGCGCTTGATCGAGCGGTACCGTCTGCAACCAGTGCAGGCGCATGCCGAAGGTGGTGAACAACGTGGCGAAGAGGATCTGCCCGACGAGCTTGGCGTAGGGCTTCAGCTGGACGAAGTCATCGACGAGCCCGACCAAGAACATGCCCGACGAGCAGGCGAGCAGCAGCATGTCGCCGTGCACGTCGCCGGGGCGGCGCAGGAAGTAGGCGACGATGAAGCCGATGAAGATGCCGACGCCGCCGAAGAGCGCGGTGGGCTTCTTGTGCCAGCGATCGGCGCGCGGCTTGGCCACGAGCCCGAAGCGACGCGCCACCGTGCGGACGCCGAAGGTAGCGGCCAGCCCCAGCGCGAACGCCAAAGCGAAGCTCCACGCGTAGCCCATCACAACAGGGGGACCTTCCCGTCCCCGCCGGCTATCGCCGGCACGCCGCGCCTTGCGGCGCAGAGGAAGGCAGCCCTCGCTCGGCAGAGCCTCGCGAGCCTCCCCCCACCGTTCGTCGAATGCCAGAGCGTCTTAGACGCCGACGTCGTCCGATCCGCAGAGAGCTGGGATTGATCGACGAAAGCGCTGCGCCGAGACATGAGACTTCCTTTGCTAGGTGTTGTGTCGCGCTGGTTCAGGTTGCCGCGCGGTGGTATTCGATGACGTCGGTGAGGATCTGTTGCAGCGCGATCGTCGGTTTCCAGCCGAGGTGCTTGCCGATCTTGCCGATGTCCGGCACGCGGCGCGGCATGTCCTCGAAGCCTTCTTCGTAGGCCTTCTCGTACGGGACGAGCACGATCTCGGATTTCGAATTGGTCATCTCGCGGATCTGCTTGGCGAGGTCGCCGATGGAGATCTCGACAGGATTGCCGATGTTGAAGACTTCACCGTACGCAGATTCCTTGTCCATCAGATCGATGAACGCGCGCACCACGTCGGTGACGTGGGTGAAGCAGCGCGACTGCTTGCCGTCGCCGTACACGGTGATGGGCTCACCGGCGAGCGCCTGGCGCACGAAGTTCGGAATGACCATGCCGTACATGCCGGTCTGCCGAGGACCGACGGTGTTGAAGAGGCGCGCCACGACGGTGGGGTGCTTCTTCTCCTTCCAGTAGGCGATGGCGAGGAACTCGTCGATGGCCTTGCTGCAGGCGTACGACCAGCGGCCCTTGTTGGTGGCGCCCATCACGAGGTCACCGTCTTCGCGGAACGGGAAGTCGGTGGACTTGCCGTACACCTCGCTCGTCGACGCGATGAAGGTGGGGCGCTTCTTCTTCGTCGCCATCTCGAGGACGATCTCGGTGAGCTTGATGTTGGTCTCCATGGTGCGAACGGGAGACTCGACGATCAGCTTCACACCGACGGCGGCGGCGAGGTGATAGACCTTGTCGGACCAGTCGACGAGCTCCGCCATGAGGTGCGTGTTGGCGCAGGTGTCGATGGTGTAGTGGAACTTCTCGTTGGCCTTCAGGTGCTCGATGTTCTTGATGCTGCCGGTGGACAGATCGTCCACGGCGTGGACCTCGTGGCCGCGACGAAGCAGCTCCTCGCCGAGATGAGAGCCAACGAATCCGGCGCCGCCGGTGATGAGATATCGCATCGATAGTCCGCCTGAGTTAGATGGAGGAAGGGCCCGGATCTAACACAGGAAATGCGTCAAGTCACCGTGCGGGCCGGAGGCTCTGTAGACGACCGCCGGATGAGGTATGTTGTAGCACGCATGCCGCTCGTCTATCTGCCTGATGTGGAGGTGCTTTTTCTCTGGAGCGAAGAGCCGAGCTCGCGCCTCGCGGTAGATCTGGTCACGGGGGCGTCGCCCCGGACCGCGGTGCTCGTGACCCCGCAAAGTACCCGCGAGGTCGACGGCCTGGTCCTGCCGCTGCTCGAGGCCGTGGGGCGGCTGGCGAGGGTGCCTGCGGCTTCACTTGCGCTGCTCCCGCCTTCGGTCTGCACGTGGACCCTCGCGAGCAAGCTCGCGATCGAGCTCATGTCGCGCGAGCGCGTCGTGCCCACGATCACGCGCAAGCAGGGACGCATGGAGGCCCGCTGGGCGGCCGCGTTGTCGGCGAGCGAAGATACCGCAAAGCTCGCGGTGCTGGCCCGGGGCATGTCGCCCGCGGCGCACGCGGTGCCGGTCACCCACGCGGCCGCGCTCGAAGTATGGGCTCCCGACGCGCTGCTGCGGGCCTACCTCGATGCAGTCGTGGATGCGTTCGTGCGCGCGGCCCGCGGTGGGCCGGTGATGGCGAGGACCACCAGTACCACCTCGCCAGTGACCTGGGATCAGCGCTGGCGCGTCGCGCTCGAGGGGGAAGAGCGCGGCTTTCAGACCGAGGGGTTCGCCGAGCGTGCGGTCGTCGAGGATCTGGAACGTTGGAGCGCGCCGGCGATCGGCGCGCGCGATCGATTGCGCGCGTGCTTTCGCCTCGAGCTGCCGGAGGCAGACCGCGACCCGTTCGTGTTGCGCTTCCTCCTCCAGTCTCCCGACGATCCGAGCCTGCTCGTGCCCGCGACCGAGGTGTGGAACACGAAGGGACGTCAGCTAGAGCGGCTCGGGCGGGCCTTTCGCGATCCGCAGGAGTCGCTGCTGGAGGCGCTGGGACGTGCCAGGAGGCTGTTCGCTCCGATCGAGCGCGCGCTCGACGTCGCGCGCCCCGAGTCGTTGTCGCTCGATCCCGCGAGCGCGTGGACCTTCCTCGGGGAGGGTGCTGCGCTGCTGGCCGAGGCCGGCTTCGGCGTGATCGTGCCGGGCGAGCTGACCGCGGCCGGGCAACGCCGCTTGCGCTTGCGCATGCGCGTCGGCGGCAAGTCCAAGGTCGCCGGCGCCGTGGCCGGGCTCGCGGGGCTCTCGCTCGAGGCATTGCTCGCGGTCGACTGGGAGGCGGTGATCGGGGAGCAGGCGATCACATCGCGCGAGCTGGTGGCGCTCGCCAAGCAGAAGGCACCGCTCGTGCGCTTCCGCGGCGAATGGGTGGCCATCGATCCGCGCGAGCTCGGGGACATCCAGGCGCGCATCGCGGCGGGGCCATCACGCATGACGGTGCGCGAGGCCGTGCTGGCGGCGCTGGCCGGGGAGACTCGTCAGGGTACGCTCTCGGTGGCGGTCGCAGCGACGGGCGCGTTCGCCGCCACGCTGGAGCGCTTGCGCAGCTCGGGCACGAGCGATGTAGCGGCGCCGTCGACGCTTCACGCGACGCTGCGGCCCTACCAGACCCGGGGCCTCGCGTGGCTGGCCACCATGGGCTCGCTCGGCCTCGGGGCATGCCTCGCGGACGACATGGGGCTCGGCAAGACGATGCAGCTGCTCGCCTTCTTGCTGAGGCGCGTCGAGGCAGCGGGTCACGACGCCCGGCCGGTCTTGCTGGTCGCTCCGACCTCGGTGGTCGGCAACTGGGAGCGCGAGGTGCAGCGCTTCGCCCCTTCGCTGCGAATCGCCCCGCACCATGGCAGCGATCGCGTGCGCGAGGCAAAGGACTTTCCGACGGGGCCGCAGTCGCTCGTGATCACCACGTATGGGCTCTTGCGCCGCGACGCTGAGCTGCTCGCGAGCGTCGACTGGTCGGTGGTGGTGCTCGATGAGGCGCAGAACATCAAGAACGCGGTCTCTGCGACGGCGCGTGCGGCGTACGCGCTGCGTGCCACCCACCGCTTTGCGCTCACCGGTACACCGGTGGAGAACCGCCTGGCCGAGCTGTGGTCGATCCTGGAGTTTGCGAACCCCGGCCTCTTGGGCCCGCTCGCGACCTTTCGCCGCGAGCTCGCCGTGCCCATCGAGCGCTACGGCGACGACCACGCGGCGGAGCGCCTACGCCGCATCGTGAGCCCGTTCATCCTGCGCCGGCTCAAGAGCGATCCGTCGATCATCGACGACCTGCCCGCCAAGAACGAGATGAAGGTGACGTGTACCCTCACCCGCGAGCAAGCCACGTTGTACAAGGCCGTCGTCGACGAGGAGCTGCGCCGCATCAGCGACAAGGATGGCATCGAGCGCCGCGGTCGCGTGCTGGCGCTCCTGACCTACACGAAGCAGATCTGCAACCACCCCGCGCAGTACTTATCCGAGAGCGGGCCGTTGCCGAGGCGCTCGGGCAAGCTGGAGCGGATCACCGAGATGCTCGAGGAGGCCATGGCCGCGGGCGACAAGGCGCTCGTGTTCACGCAGTTTCGCGAGATGGGCGACCGGCTCGTCGCGCACCTACGAGAGAGCCTCGAGGTCGAGGTTGTCTTCCTGCACGGCGGCACCGCCAAGAAGGCGCGCGATGAGATGGTGCGGCGCTTCCAGGAGGAGCCGCGCGGACCGCGCATCTTCGTCTTGTCGGTGAAGGCGGGCGGGACCGGCCTCAACCTCACCGCGGCGAACCATGTCTTCCACTACGACCGCTGGTGGAACCCGGCCGTCGAAGATCAAGCGACGGATCGCGCGTACCGCATCGGGCAGACTCGCGCGGTGCAAGTCCACAAGCTCGTGTGCGCCGGGACGGTGGAGGACAAGATCGATCGCTTGCTCGAGAAGAAGCGAGCCCTCGCGGGCAAGGTCGTCGGAACCGGCGAGCGCTGGATCACCGAGCTCGGCACAGGCGAGCTGCGCGACCTGTTCGCGCTCGCGGATGGCGCGGTGATCGGCGAAGACGGCGACGAGGAGCGACGATGAGCAATTGGGGGCGAGGCGGTTGGTACAAGACGACGCCGAAGAAAGCGCCGCCCGCGCACGGTATCAAGATGAAGAGTGCCGGCACCACGTGGTGGGGCCAGCGCTGGATCGAGGCGCTGGAGCAGGTGCTGAGCGGTGATGCAAGCCGGCTCGCGCGCGGTCGCACCTACGCGCGTGCCGGCCGCACCCACGACCTCGTCGTGGACGGCGGGAAAGTCGCGGCCAAGGTCACCGGGTCGCGCGCGACGCCGTACAAGATCAGCATCGCCCTCGCACAGCTACCCGAGGTCGCATGGAAGAAGGCGATCGCCGGGATGGCCGAGAAGGCGCAGTTCGCCGCCGAGCTGCTCGCGGGCCAGATGCCGAAGGAGATCGACGAGGTCTTTCGGGCGGCGGGAACAAGCTTGTTCCCCGCGCGGCGCGCGGAGCTGGTGACCCACTGCTCGTGTCCGGACTGGGGTGATCCGTGCAAGCACGTCGCCGCCACGCACTACGTGCTGGGCGAGGCGCTCGATCGGGATCCGTTCCTGTTGTTCGAGCTGCGCGGCCGAACGAAGCTGCAGGTCCTCGAGGCGCTGCGAAGCGCGCGCACCAGCGACGAGCAGAGCCCGAGCGTGAAGCGGGGCCGCGCGAAGCGGAGCAAGGTCGAGCCGAAGCCCGTCGACGTCGAGGTGCCGTCGGTGCCCTTCGGCGCGGTGACGGCGGCGGACTACGACCGCGCGCGAGCGACGCTCCCATCGATGCACTTCTCGTTCGACGCGCCGGCAAACCAGGGCGCGGTGCTGCGGCAGCTGGGGACACCTGCCGCATGGAGCGCCGAGGGGACACCGGCCGATGCGCTGGCGCCGTTGGTGCATCGTGCAGCGGAGGCGGCGCGGCGAATCGCGATGGCAGAGCCGGAGGCCGCGCCAGAAGACGGTGATGCGGAGCGAGGATCTTCGGCAGGTCGGCGGAGGGGTGCTCGACGTCCTCGAATATGATCGGGTGACCGCATTTCCTCGTCGCTACCCAAGCGCCAGAGCCTTCAGCGGACCTACAACGGAGACGTGCTCCCAGATCCAGCATCGACCACACTCGGACAATGGGTGCGGCATATACGCTACATCGCGCGGCTGCTCTCGTGCGTCAGCGACGCTCAGCTAATCCACTCAGGCAGATCGATCTTCGTCTCGTCGACGAGGAGATAGTCCCGCTCCACTCGATTGAGGTTCCGAACGTAGCGAGGGAGATCCTCGGCTCGCGCCTCCCCGCTGAACATGTCGACGGCGGAACGAAATCGCTCGATCAACCGCGCGTGGTCGACCAGCGATCGATCTACCATCGCGCGAATGTCGCTCGCGTCGTTGGAGTTGAAGCGCTTGAGCTTGCTGACGACGACATCAACTACGTCGAGAACCTCGAACTCGAAGTGGTCCAGCTCTCGGGTTAGATCGACGAGGCGATGAGCGACAGGGATCTGCGGAAGGAAGGGGATCGCCTGCGATACGACATCGACGTAGAGATTGTGCCGTCGATGAAGGTCCGTCCCCGTTCCTGCAAGGCCGAGTAGTCGGCGCTTGATGTCGCCTGTCAGGGAAACGGTTTCGAGAACGTCGCTGTCCTTGGTGCCGCGCTCGTACCCGGTCTGTAGCATCAACGCTGAAGACCCGATGATTCGTAGGACGATCTTGCTCTCCTGGGTCGCGATCCAATGACGGTCGATCTCCTCGAGGAAGTCGCTAACGAGAGACACGGCTTGCCTTCAGCGCTGCGGAGAAGTCGTCTAGCTGGAGGTTGCTCGCGATTCCCCAGCGACGAGAGATGCTCGAACGGTTGGCTTTGACTTCCTCCAGTGTCTTCGTGCTGAGGATGTCGGGATCGAGCACGTCAGGAGAGTCAGCGACATCGCTGCGCGGAGGTCGGTTGAGCGTGGGCGCTGCGCCGAGCACCACTTCGGCTCTTCGGTACAACAGGGTCCACTCCCGCGAAAGATTCTGCGTCAACTCGTGGCGCACCGCTTCGAGTGTGTTCTCAAGCAGCCATCCCAGTCTTCGCTCCAGACCCGCTTCGATGAACTGGCCGCCCAGCCTCTGGAAGCTCACCCGGTCGACGTTGCGAACCAGGACCGGGGCCAGCGCTGTCACGTGCCGAGGAGAGTCGGCCGTGATCAACGCTTCGCGCACGACATCTCCGACTCGATCGAGAAGATCGCTGGGGAGCACGTCCGCGCTCTCCTGGAGGTGACCTGCTCCTAGGCGAGCAAGAGAGTTTTGCAGCTCCGCGCTCGGTCTTCGCTCCGATGCGAAATGGGTCACCGAGACGTTGAAGAGCTTCAGGATGGTCAGGAACTGTTCAGCGGTGAAGGAGCCCTGCCCCCGTTCGATCTCGGAAAGGCGGCTCTGTGAAAGTCCGAGGCGACGAGATAGCTCAGCCTGGGTCCAGCGTCGCTCTTCCCGTAAGCGGCGGACCCTGCCGGCGATCTCAACTCTGGGCGCTTGCTTCATATCGATTTACAGATTCTATAATCGAGATACCGATACAGTGATGTGGGAAGTTAGCTATGTCAACATCTTACTGGTGCGGGCGGGGGGCACGAGATGCAGACGCAAACTCCGTCTACCGCCTTGAAGCTGCGGCCCGCCATCTGTTGGCACCAGGTTGGCGCGGCAGCACGAAAAAGTGGGGTAAAGGGAGGCAAGCTGAAGTGAATCAGGCTGTGCTCATCGACGAGCCAACCTTCACGTCACGATGCGCAGCCCTTCCGCACGAGCAGCCTCATTCAAGCGCTCGTCGAAGCAGACGAAGTCGAGCTCGAAGCCGACGACATCTCGTAGCTTGAGCGCCGCCGCGAGCTGCAAGGCATCGCCTGCTCGCAGCGGATGACGGGCGAGCAGGGGATGGATTGCAGCGACGACCGGCGGGGCGAGCTCGACCACGTGCATGCGCGTCATGTCCGCCCGCATCATCGCAAGCGCGGAGTCGTGCGCCTTTTGACCCACTTCGCCATCGCGTCGACGTCGTGCGAGCGCCGAGCTGATCTCGGCCTCACTGAGGCGGCTGGCCGCCGGCGACGAATCAGCGAACAGCAGCTTGACCGCTGTGCTACGCGCCTCCCGCACGTAGAGCTTCACCAGCGCGCTGGCATCGAAGTATCGGATCAAAGCCGGTCCTTGCGCGCCTCGACGAGGGTCCTACTGCTTGGCTCGCCCTGCACGACGACCGGCCTCCAGGCCGGCCGCGCTTCGCCAGAGCCGCGTGTGAGCAGCCCCGCCGCGACCATGGCGTCCAGCCTGCCGTCGAGCTCCGTTGCCGAACGCAGAGGGCGCAGCTCGGCCACGGGTTCGCCGTGCTCGGTGACGATGATGGTCTCTCCCGCGCGAACCACTCGGATGTAGCCGCCGAGGCGCATCTTCAGCTCCCGCGCGCCGACCTGTCGCGTTGGCCTCATGTGGTCATTGTGGTCACAATGACGGAAAGGTGTCCAGCGCCAGCCGCCGTCAATCTCCATCGCGAGGTGAAGCCTTGGTGGGAACATGGGGCTTCTTAGGAGCCCGCGTCAGGAAAAGCATGACGATCGTCGCGAAGATCACGCCGCTCGCGGTCAGGATGATGCCTTCCATGCCTTCCATCTATCGACTCCTCGGCACCAAGGCTATGCCGACCACCAGGAAAATCAAGCCGAAGCACCAGGGGATAACTGCGACCCACCAGTTGAAACGGATTCGACTGCTCTCGTCGACCAACTGGTCGATCACCGGAAAGACCACGAGGAGAGCGCTCACCTCACGGAGCCATTCGCCGAATGCGGCGCGCTGCGAAGAGTGGGTGCGAGCGCTGTGATCCGGATTGGATGGCGCGGCAGAAGAATCCTCGTTCGACACGAGGGCGCTTATCGGTTGGGCACCCGCATTGTTGCTCGACACAGGAGTCGGTCGTAGAGGTCCGCGAGGTCGCGGCACAGTCGCGCTGCACCGAAGCGCTCCGCGATGAGCGAGCGATGGGTGGTCGCGCGTTCCGTAGGCCGGAGCGCCCGCTCGATCGCATCGGCCAAGGACCGCGCATCGCCGGCCTCCGCGAGCTCGCCGAGCCGGCCGTGATCGAGGACGTCGGCCACGCCACCCACTTCGGTGGCCGCGACCGCGCAGCCGGCGCTCATCGCTTCGATCAAGGTGACCGGCGTGCCTTCGTTCACGGAGGAGAGCGCGACCACGTCGAGATCGGGATAAATGTTTTCGAGATCGCGGCGCCACCCGAGCGCGTGCGTGCGTGAGGCAAGGCCCATCGCGTCGATCTGGCCGAGGACCTCTGCTTCGAGCTCGCCGCCACCGATCAAGACGAAGTCCACGTCGGAGCGACGCGCGGCCACGAGGGCAGCGGCGCGCACGAAGGTGGCATGGTCTTTCACCGGCACCATGCGGCCGACGATCCCGACGAGCTTTCGCGAAGGCGAGATGCCGAGCGCCCCATGCAACGCACTGGGCTTGCGTGGCAGCGACGAGAAACGCTGCAGCGGTAGACCGAGTGGCACCACCTCGAACTTGCTGCGAGGTGCGATGTGGAACTCGTCCGCCAGCTCGTCGACGAGGCGATCGGATAGCGCGATGAGCTTGGTGGAGACGCGGGCGAGCGCGCGCTCGATGTTGAGGAAGAGCTGCGTCTTGCGCGGGGAGAAGTAGCCGCGGAACACGTGGCCATGGAACGTGTGCACCCGCACCGGCACCCGAGCCACCGTCGCGAGCGTGCGCCCGAGCGCGCCGGCCTTCGCCTTGTGCGTGTGGATCACGTCGGGCTTCACGCGGCGGATGACATCGTACAGCGCGCGTGCGGTGGCGATGTCGCGCGACGGTCGGAGCTCGCGGCCCAGCGACGGGATGGTGACGATCTCGCACGCGGCATCGGCGAGGAGGTCGCCCATGTCGGCCTCGCCGGGCTCGACGGAACCAATGACGAGCACGGTGCGATAGCGCGAAGGATCGAGGCCCTTCGCGGTGACCGCGGCGTGCAGCGCGGGGCCACCGACGTTGAGGCGATCGATGACGCGGAGGACGGTGGGCAGCGGGGACATGCGGGCGGCGGTTACCCTTGGGCGTCAGTACAGATCGGCAGGAATGCTGCGCTTGGTCTTCTTGCGCAGAGTCGCCTCGTCGCTCGCATCGATGACGCGGAGCTGCTTCGCAGGAACGCCGGCGAGGACAGCGCGCGCCGGCCCGTCCCCGACCAGCACGGCGCCCATACCGAGGATGCAGAAGTCTCCGAGCTGTGCGCCAGGTGCCAGCCGGACTTCGGAGCCGAGGTAGCAAAAGTCACCGATATCGATTGGGCGAGTCGCTTGGCGATTGTGAGTCCACAGCGACGAGCCTCGACCGGCGACGATCACGTTTTTGCCGATGCGAATCCGGTCGGTGAAATCGAGCCGATGACCTGAGACCACCATTGCGCCTGCGCCGAGGATCAATTGCGGATCGGTCGGCCCTTCGCAGTCGTTGTCGGGAATCGAATTGAGCACGTTGAAACGCATCACCGTGGCGTGGGGGCCGAGCGTGATGCGGTCGCCGCCGCGCAGAATGTTGAGGAACCCGATCTCGGCGTTTGCGCCGAGTTCGACTTCGGCCGTGCGTGTCAGCAGATTGCCGTGACCGATGCGCGCACCGGCCCCGAGCGTCAGGTGGTCGACGTCGAGAATAGACAAACCGATGTGAGCATCGCTCGCGATGTCGAACCCGAACACACGACGATAGATTGGTTTCTTGATTGCCTCCGGCATGAAGGCGAGGAGCGAATGCGCAGCGGTGCGGAGCGAACGGCGCAGCACGAGCTGTTTATGCCTGCATCTCGCGCTCGATGCGCGCGCGGAAGTCTGCGATCGTGCGTTCGAGCCCGGTATCGAGCGGGATCGTAGGCTGCCACCCAAGGCGCTCCGTCGCTCGCGTGATATCGGGCTTGCGGCGCACAGGGTCATCGGTGGGAAGCGGCTTGAACTCGATCTCGGACTTCGCGCCAGTCTGCGCGCGGATCTTCTCCGCGAGCTCGAGCATCGTGAACTCGCCGGGGTTGCCGAGATTGATGGGCTCGCTCTGGTTAGATGCCATCAGCTTCATGAAGCCCGACACCAGATCGTCGACATAGCAGAACGACCGAGTCTGCTTGCCGTCGCCGAAGATCGTGATGGGTTTGCCGCGGAGGCATTGCGCGACGAAGTTCGATACGACGCGGCCGTCATTTTCGAGCATGCGCGGGCCGTACGTGTTGAAGATGCGAGCGATGCGAACCTCGACGCCGTACTGCGTCGCGTACGACACCGCCAAAGACTCCGCGCAGCGCTTGCCCTCGTCGTAACATGCGCGAGGGCCGATGGGATTCACGTTGCCCCAGTAGGTCTCGACCTGCGGATGCGTCAGCGGGTCCCCATAGACCTCGCTCGTCGACGCGATGAGCACTCTGGCGCGGACTTCACGCGCAAGATCGAGCACGTTGAGGGTGCCCTCCACGCACGTGCGGATGGTGCGCACGGGGTTGCGTTGGTAGTGGATGGGCGACGCCGGACACGCCAGGTGATAGACCTCGTCGACTTCCAGAATCAGTGATTCGCAGATATCGTGGCGGACGATCTCGAAGTCATGGCGATCGATCAGGTGCGCGACGTTGTGGCGTCGGCCGGTGAAGAAGTTGTCGAGGCAGATCACCTCATTGCCCGCGGCGAGCAACCGCTCACAGAGGTGGGAGCCGAGAAAGCCGGCACCGCCGGTGACCAGAATCCGTTTCGACATACGATTATCCTCGACGAAGCGCCGACTCTGCCACCGGCCGCACGCTCAGGCAAGCGAACGGCAGACGCCCTCAGCCGACGAGGCCACGTTCTTTCAGCTGCGCGAGCGCCTGGTCCACGCCATCGCTCGCCGATTGTGTCCGGACCCAAGCGACGAGATCGCGAACACCGTCCTTGAAGTCGACCTTGGGCCGAAAGCCGATCGCAGCCTCGAGCGCGTCGCTGTCCGCCGTGCAGTGCCGGATGTCGCCTTCACGGAAGGTCTTCGTGATCTCGGCATTCCATTCGACGCCGATGTGCCGAGCGAGGAGCTCGCCGAGCTCGAGCAGAGAGTACGCGCGGCCGGCGCCAACGTTGTAGGCACTGCCATCGGCACGTGGGTCGTCGAGGACGCGCGCGAAAGCCTCCGCTACATCGCTAACGTGCGTGAAGTCCCTCGTCTGCAGCCCGTCTTCGAAGACAAGTGGCGACTTGCCGGCTAGAAGGCGCGACGAGAAGATCGCGCCGACACCGGTGTACGGGTTCGACAGCGCTTGGCGGGGGCCATACACGTTGAACAAGCGCAAAGCAGCGACCGGCAACTTGTAGGCGCTACCGACGGCAAGGACCAGCTCTTCCTGATCGCGTTTGGTGACGGCATATACCGTCGTGGGCACGAGCCGTGCCGTCTCAGGCGTCGGCGCCGGCGTGGCGATGTTGTTACAGCGCGGGCAATGCACCTCGAAGTCTTGCTGCGCGAGCTGCTCGCGAGGGCGCAGCGCGGGGTCGAATGCACCGCACGAATTGCAAACGCACCGACCCTCTCCGTACAACGACATGGACGACGCGACGATCAGCTTGCGGACTCGGTTGCCTTTTCGCGTAGCTTCCTCGAGCACGATCGCGGTGGCGCGACAGTTCACGTCGACGAAGCGCTCCATCTCGTACATGGATTGCGCGAGTCCGACAGCGGCCGCCAGGTGGATGACTGCGTCGGCCTTGGCGACCAGCGACGCTACGAGCGCGCGGTCTCGCACATCGCCTACCACCAGCTCGGCCTCTTGCGCGAGGTAGCTCGGCCGGTTGCGGTCGGGGCCGTGCACCTGCGGATCGAGGCTGTCGAGGACCACGACGTGCTTCCCGCGGGCGAGCAGCGTGTCGACCGTGTGCGAGCCGATGAAGCCCGCACCACCGGTCACGAGGATGGTCTCGGACATCGGCTGTTGTCCTAGCACAGGTGCTGTGCTTGATTAAGCGCCTTCCTCGGGGTACTTGCCGGCGGATCCATCATGTGCGGCATTTTTGGAGCGGTAGGACCCATCCCCGACGGGAGCTTGGAGCGTGTGTCGCAGATCCTGCGGCACCGTGGTCCAGACGCAGAAGGGCGCTTCGCCGACGCAGACGTCTCGTTGTTGCACCGACGGCTCAGTATCCTCGACCTGAGCCCGGCCGGTGCGCAGCCGATGTTCAGCGACGATCACCAGGTCGTGCTCGTGTTCAACGGCGAGATCTACAACCACCACTCGCTCCGACGTGAGCTGGGTGGCGACGCTGCGTTTCGCTCGCGGAGCGACACCGAGGCCATCGTGCGCGGCTACGAGCGCTGGGGTGACGGCGTCGTGGAGAAGCTCGACGGCATGTTCGCCTTCGGCCTGTGGGACCTTCGCAAACGCCGGCTCCTGCTCGCTCGCGATCGCACCGGGAAGAAGCCGTTGTTCGTCAGTGAGCGTGGGAGAACGTTCCGCTTCGGGTCATCGATCGCAGCGCTGCGCACCTCGGGACTGACCACGACGCCTGCGGTCGAGCAGCTTTCGATGTATCTTGCCTACGGCTACGTGCCGGCGCCGGACACGCTACACGAGGGTGTCGAGCAGCTGGAGCCGGGCCAGCTCGCGGTATACGAGAGCGGAACGCTGACGAAGCGCACCTATTGGCAGCCACACTTCGATCCGGACCCTGCGATCGACTCGTACGAAGACGCAAAGTCCAAGGTCAACGAGCTGGTCACGGCTGCCATCGTCCGTCGTCTCGAGTCCGACGTACCGCTCGGCGCATTTTTGTCGGGTGGAATCGATTCGACCATCGTTGCCGGCGTGATGGCGCAGCAGCGCGACCGTGTCCGGACGTTCTCGATCGGCTTTGCAGGGGACCCGCGCTTCGACGAGACCCACTTCGCCCGAATGGCGGCCAAGGCCTTCGGTACCGAGCACACCGAGTTCGTGCTCGAGCCCTCGTCGTTTCAGCTGGTCGAAGAGCTCGTAGCGCATCACGACGGCCCCTTCGGCGACTCGTCGGCGATTCCCACCTACGTCGTCTCGAAGCTCACGCGAGACCACGTCACCGTCGCACTCACGGGCGACGGTGGAGACGAGCTCTTCTGCGGCTACTACCGATTTCTCGCTGCAGAGGCCACGGAGTTGATCCCACAGCCCTTGCGTGCGACAGCCGCTCGCTTCAAGACCTGGTTGCCCTCCTCGAGCAACGAACGATCGCTGTGGGCCCGCGGTCGTCGCTTCCTCGATGCAGCCGCCGAGCCTCTCGCCGATCGCAGCGCGCGCTGGAGTGCGATCTTTCCAAGGCCGGGCGAGCTGCTGTCGGACTCCGTCGTGGAACAGTTGGGCGCAGCAAACGCGTTCGAGCGCCCATTCAGCTGGCAGCGCGAGCAGTTCGCCCGCTGCAAGTCGAGCTCGACGCTGGCAAAGATCCTCGAGCACAACTTCCGTACGTACCTGCCATACGACCTCCTGGTGAAGGCGGATCGGTGCTCGATGGCGGCCTCCCTCGAGACGCGTTCGCCGTTCCTCGACACCGAGCTCATCGAGTACGCGGCGCGGCTTCCTGCCTCCTATCTTCGTCGAGGTCGATACACCAAGCGCATCCTCAAGGACGCGTTCGCGGATCTCATCCCGGCACCCATCCGGACGCGCGGCAAGATGGGCTTCGGGGTTCCGCTCGGCACCTGGTTCCGCGGTGACCTGCGCACGTACCTGCTCGACCATGTGGGTCGAGGTGCAAAGCTCGACGCGTATCTCTCGAGACCCACGGTCGATCGACTCCTCGCAGAGCATGCCGAGGGCAAGGCCGACCATGGCCACAGGTTGTGGTCGCTGCTGACGCTCGAGATCTGGTTGCGCTCGTTATCGAGGCCGACGTGAAGTCCGCCTACGTTTCTTACTTTGGCGCACAGAAGCCCCTGGTGCAGACCCAGGTCATTCCGTACTTGCGGATGCTCGTCGAGGAAGGCCACGAGGTGTGGCTCGTCACGTACGAAGAAGCCGCGGAAGGCGAGATGGAGAGGCGCGCTCGAATTGCAGAGGATCTGCGGCGCGCAAAGATCCACTGGATACCGCTGCGCTATCACAAGACGCCGTCCCTGCCGGCGACGATGTATGACGTCGCGGTCGGTATCGGCGTGCTCTCGTATCTCGTCCTGCGCCATGGCGTCGAGGTCATCCACGCACGCAACCACGTGCCCGGCGCGATGGCACTCGCCGTCGCGAAGCTCACTGGAGCGCAGATCCTCTTCGACATGCGCGGCGTCATGGCCGAGGAATACGTCGACGCAGGTGTGTGGAAAGAGGGCGGCCTGCCCTATCGCATCGTGAAGCGCGTGGAGCACCAACTGTTCAGCCGCGCCGATTCGATCATCATGCTGACGCAACGAATTCGCGACGTGCTCACGAACCGATACGCGGTGCTGCGAGAGCGGAAGGTGCCGATTCAGGTCATCCCGTGCTGTGCTGATCTCGAGGCGTACTTCGAGGTCGACGGAAGCGCGTTGCGACAGTCGTTAGGTTTACGGGATTGCAAGGTCATGGTGTACGCGGGCAGCACCGGCGGTTGGTACATGCTCGAGGAGATGGCGCGGCTGGCGCGGGTCGCGAAGGGACGGAATCCGAAGATGCACTTTCTCGTCCTCACCCAGACGTCCGCGGCCGACGTGGCTCGAACGCTCGGTTCCGCCGGGCTCTCCAGCGACGACTACACCGTGCGGGCCGTCACCCCCAAGGAGATGCCCGCGCATCTTGCCGCGGCGGATTTCGCCGTATCGTTCATTCGTCCGAGCTTCTCCAAGATCTCGTCTTCGCCGACCAAGATCGCAGAGTACCTCGCGGCCGGCCTGCCGATTCTGACGAATCGCGGGATTGGTGACGTCGACGGACTTGTCGAAGGCGAGCGGCTCGGCGTGCTCGTCGACCGCTTCGATGACGCGGCGTACGCGGCCGCCCTCGATGGTATAGATGCGCTTCAGAGCACCCCGGATCTGAAGGAGCGCTGTCGGATGGCTGCGGATCGGCATTTCTCACTCGAGCGCGTTGGGCGTGCTGGCTATCGAAACGCCTACGCTGCCCTGCAGAGGCCCCGATGAGACTGTTGATTCTGGCTCCGAGCCTGCGCAACACGTCTCCTGGCTCCCGGTTCCGGGTGGAGCAATGGATGGAGCACTGGGAGCGCGACGGGGTGGAGTGCGTCTATCGCTCGTTCGAGGACGAGCAACTCCACAACGTCATCTACACCCGAGGAAATCGCGCGCAGAAGGCGATGCAGATCGCGCTCGCGTTCGGACGCCGCTTCGGGTTGCTCGGATCCGTTCGCGACTTCGACGCGGTCTTCATCTACGAAGAAGCCTCACGCATCGGTCCAGCCATCATCGAGAGGCTCATCGCGCGGACCGGCGTGCCCATCATCTACGACTTCTGTGATCCGGTTTACCTGGCCTACAAGAGCCCGACCAATAGCTACCTCAGTTACCTGAAGTTCTTTGGCAAGACCGCGACGATCTGCGAGCTCGCCGCCAAGGTCCTCGTCGGCAATGATGAGCTGGGTGATTATGCGCGGCAGCACAGCCAAGACGTGCATCTCGTGCCGATCACGATCGACACGGACCAGTACCAACCTCGCTCGTGGCCGAAGACGCCACCGGCTCGACCAATCGTTGGATGGAGCGGTAGTCACACGACCGCACCGCATCTTGCCGGACTCGCCGATGTGCTCCGTCGATTGAAGTCCGCGCGCGACTTCGAGCTCGAGGTGATCGGCGCGCCGAGCTTCTCGCTGCCCGGCGTAGACCTGAAGCCAATACCCTGGCGTGCGGCCACCGAGACCGCGGACCTCTCTCGCTTCGACCTGGGCATCATGCCGCTACCCGACGATGAATGGACGCGCCTGCGGTCGCATCTCAAGATTCGTCAGTACATGGGGCTTGGAATTCCATGTGTCGTGTCTCCGGTCGGCGTCAACAAGGAGCTCATCAGCGACGGCGAGAATGGCTTTCTAGCCGTCAGCGACGACGAGTGGGTGGAGAAAGTCTCACGTCTCATCGATGACCCAGCGCTGCGTCAGCGGCTCGGCGAAGCGGGCCGACGCACGATCGAAGAGCGCTACTCGGCGAAGCTCTGGGCACCGCGCGTGCTCGAGATGATCCGAGTCGCGATTGCCGGCCGTCATCGGAAGGCAGCCTGAGGTGGCGGTCGTGAAGCGGACGCCCGAAGACTACCTGCTCGACATCTTCCGTAGCGCGCGCGACAAACACGAAGCGCATCGACGATCGGCAGCGCTCCTTGGTGAGCTCACGTACGACCGCGCGTTCATCACCGCAGCATTGCGGCGCCACATCGAGAAGCCCGGCGCACTCAACACGAGGAACTATCCGGTCGTAGGCGTCGACGTAGCGCTGAACGAGCACTTCGGTGTGGTGATCAACTGCTGGATCCCGCTACCCGATCGCAGCGCGACCACGTCGACCAAGGCAATCCATCACCACGGCGACATGCTGCTCACGACAGCGACCGTTCAAGGCCCGGGCTATGAGCATTGGCTCTTCACACGGCCGCAGCTCCGCGATGAAGCCTCGCTCCTCTACGACATCGACGTGGTGGAACGCGCGCCTCACCCTGCGCATCACGTTGCCTTCGTCGATGCCGATACGCCCCACATGCCGTGGTACCCACCCGACACGACGCTGACACTTTGTTTGTGGTCGAGCCGACATCCCGTGACGTGGCGTGATCGCCTGAAGCGCGTTCCGATCTTGAAGCGCAACGAGAGGCGACTGCGCGATTTGGTGAAGCGTGTCGGCCTCGGTCGGGTGGCGCAGCGCGCGATGCAGCTGAAGGTCGTGGAGCTCTTCGACTACTACCCGACCGACGATGGCTTCGTGGGAATGGTCGAGCGTCAGGAATACGAGCGCGGACCCAACGAGGACCACTTGTACTCGCTCTTTCATGTGCTGCAGCGGACCGGCAACGAGGCTCTCGCCGTTGTGGTAGACGAACGGCTGCGTGTAGAGCCAGAGCTGGCGAGCCGCGCGCTGGTGGTACAGCTCAACGCCGATTTGAAGGCGGGCAGGGCGATCGAGGGCCGGCTCTCGAGCTGTCACCTCGCGGTTCCGCACGCCATGTTTTCTCAAACCGACGTGAACCGAGCGCTTCCTGTGAAGCGCCGGGCTGGAACAAGGAGCTGAGCAGTGGGCGCGAATTCGATGGCACGCAAGTTCGTGAAACGGCTTCTGGCGCCGGTGTTGAATGACACCACCTACGCTTATCTGCAGGCAGCTGCCGCTGCGTGGGATCTTCGCTCGGGCAGCTGGACGGAGCACGAGATCCCGCTCTTGCCTTCGATCGTGTCCCCGGGCGACATGGTTCTCGACGTCGGCGCCAACTACGCGCAGTACGCGTACCACCTGTCGCGGCTCGTCGGTGACCGCGGCCAGGTGTATTCCTTCGAGCCGATTCCGTTCACCGCGACGACGTTTCGTCGCATCGCCACGCTCTTGCGACTTCGCAACGTCAAGCTGTTCGAGGCGGGCGCGGGCGACGTCGCTGGCCGCGTCGCCTTCACCGTCCCGGTGCAGGCGTCTGGCGCGGTTGCGGCGGGACAGGCCCATGTCGGTGGGCGCGACGACGAGCGGCCTGGCAGAGACCGGCATCACCAGTACCAAGCAACGAAGTCCGTCGAGTGCGAGATCGTTCGAATCGACGACATCGTGCCGGACGATGTCGACATCTCGTTCATCAAGGCCGACGTCGAGGGCGCCGAGCTCAGCGCGTTTCGCGGCGCCGTCGCCACGATCGAGCGTTGTCACCCGATCGTCTTGGCCGAGATCAACGCGTGGTTCCTGAAGGGCTTTGGCGTGCAGCTCGAGGATCTGACGAGCTTCTTCTCGAGCCGTGGATACAGGGCGTACCGCTATGACGAGCAATCCGGTCGCATCGTCACCGCGGAGTTCTCCGACGACATCGAGGACAATTATCTGTTCGTGCACCCGTCGCGTCAGGCGCGGCTCGATACACTGTTGCCGTCGGCTTCAGGCTGAACGTTTGCGGGCGACGCACTCGATGTAGGTGCCGAGCTCGCCGAGCTTCGACAGCTCGTGAATGGCGTGACTGCCGAGCCACTCCAGCGCGCGACGCGGGGTCGGTGCGAAGGCGACAAGCGACTGACCTCCGTAAAACCGGAGATCGACCGGTGTAAGTTGATACTTCGCCAACATCGCGGTCAGGCTGCCCCGAGAGAAGCCGAAGACGTGGTACGGCGAGAACGTAGGGGCGAGGTTCACGACCCAGTTCCGTCGCTGCAAACGTTGCCACAGGTTGCCGACCATGAAGTAGAGGCCGGCCTCGTTCGGCACGTCGACGAATAACACACCACCGGGGCGAAGCGCACGGGCCACGGCCTCGAGCACGCGGGTCGGGTGATGGAAGTGCTCCATCACCGCGGCGAGGATGACCACGTCGAAACTGCCATCTGGTAGTGACGCGTGCCCTGACTCGAGCTCGCCGTGGATCACGCGACCCGGGCAGCTCTTCTCCGCCTCACGCGCGAATCGGGCAGAGCTCTCCACGCCCCACGCGTCCCAGCCGAGCGACAGCGCCGCGGCGACAGTCTCGCCCTGACCCGCGCCCACGTCGAGTAGCCGCCGACCGCGCGTGAACCCGGCCATCCGAGTCACGAGCTCCTTGCGCCGCTCGATCTTCTCGGGGATGGGATCGTGATGTTGGAAGTAGCTCTCCTCGTTGCTGTAAAGCGCATCGAGATCACGCGGGAATGGGAATGGGTTGGCGTAGATGAGGTCGCACCGCCGACACTGAACGATGGTGCATTGCTCGCCGGCGGCTGCGCGATGAGCGCTGCCTCCGCGAGCTCCGAGCGTGCGCGTGTCGTTCACGTCGCACGTGGGGCACGCGATGATTTGGTAATCGAACGAGTCACTCACCGGGTTGGCCTCGCCAGAAAAAGTCATCGGTCCTTGAGCAGCTCGCGCTCGTCGATGCCCAGTCTGCGACAGCGGCGCTGATAAGTGCCGAGCGCACCGAAGATGAACAACACGACCAAGATCTGGGCGCGCTGACGGAACCCAGAACCGACGTTGCCGTGGATGAGCGAGTACGCCAGCGTAAGCGTTGTTGAGAAGATGAGCAGCGGCGAAGCAGCTTGCCAACGCTCACGAATCACAAAACGCAGGCCGCGGATGACGGACGGAATGAGGAACCACCAGTAGATTGTCTCCGGCGCCGCCAACAAAGCTCGAAGAGAAGTCATCTGCCATGGGAACGGTGATAAGAGGAGAACGGCGACCCCGAACGGGAGGAACGCGAGTGCACCGGCGGGCGTAGAAATATCTACGTTTTGCGCGAACCCCGAATTTGCGGTCATTGCCATGCCACGGCGAAACGACGAAGCGCGCTCGAAGGAGAGAAACGCAGCACCATCAGACACTCGACCTACGGACCCGACCAACACGAGCAACGCAACGATACCGCCTACGACGACGAGCTGCTTGTAGATGCCCGATAGCGAGCGAGAGCCGCGCTCCAACATCAGGGATGCCACGACCGAAAAGCCGATGAAGTAGACCATGTAGAATCGAATGGGCTGGAGCGCGATGACTGGGAGAATCGTGCCCAATAGCGCCATCGGTGTGAACCGTCTCTTGAGCTGCACGCAGGAGAAAAGCGCGATCAAGATCAGGAACGTGACGATGGGGTCCTTCAGCGCGACCGCACTCCACACCACCATCGAGGGAGTGGCGCTCGTCAGCAGTGCGGCTCGTCGGGCCACCATCGGCTGGAAGAAGTTGCTCGCGAGCCGATACACGAGAAACACACTGAGCGTGCTGATGATGCAATTCACGAACGACGCCATCGGTTGGAACGGGAACAGGTAGTAGATCGCACCGGCGACGTAATAGAAGCCGTAGTTCTGACCCAGCAGCTGTGCGAGATCGGGGGACGACCCTGTGCCATGCCATGCGGCGGCCAAGCGCATGCCCCACCACTCGTAGCCTTCGGCATCTTCGTGCACGAATCGCATCGAAGGCACGGCGGCGAAGACCGACGCCAGCGCCAACCGCACTGCGAAACTCGCGAGCAGCAGTTGCAACATCCACCGTCGATCGGGGTGCGGCATTCTGGAGACGATGAGCCAGATGCACGCGATACCCAGTGCACTTGCCAGTGTGAGAGAGACGAACAGGTCCATCAGCTAATACACTGCGAACTCGTCGTTCCGCTGCATGCCCGAATAGTCGAAGTACATTCCGACCCCCGTGGCCGATGCGTACGTTGGATCGTCGATCTGAAGCTGCAGCGTCGTATCCGTATAGGCCGAGATCGTAGTGCCCGATGTCACCACGCGGAATGTCTCCCAGCTGAAGTCGGCGAGTGCGACGTTCGCGATCAGTGTGCCGTTGGTCGACCCGTCCATTCGGTACACGTAGATCCGGTGCTCGACACCGATTAGGTCGAGTGCGAGGACCACGTAGCCGTGGCGATCGTCGGCCATGTGCACTGCCACGCCGACTGAGCCATCGCCGACGTCGAAGGGCGGCGTGCGACGGCGCGAAACGCGCACATCGGCATCGGCCGTGTTGTTTGGTACGTACGCGATGGTGCGCTGTCCACCGAGACAAACTGCGCGTCCGTTGTAGATGCCGAGGTCGTGACCGTCGACCAGCGATGCCTCGCCGTAGGGCAGCGCCACACGCCAGGGCACAGGGCCGAGTGAGCCGCCTTCCGTGGATCCGATTGTTGGTGCGTTGAGGTGAAAGAACTCTTGGTCGTTGCGGCTGAAGCTGTCGTAGTGCTTCGCCCCACTCGGAATCGTCGGCGTGGCGAAGACGCGCGTAGGCGCGGTTTGGATGTAGCCCGGATCCATAGGGGTGTTCGTGAAGTGAGCGACCATCGGGAGCGGATACGACGTCGGGGCTTCGTAAGACCCTTGGCCCCCGGTTGGGGTGCCAAAGAGTGTGTCGATGCGCTCGATGCGACCGGGATGCACGGTGCGTTTAACGGGGTCGAGGTTCAACACACCGTCGAAGCCACTCGAGAGATCGGGCACGACTCCACCGACGGCACTTCCGTACATGGCCAAGAAGTCTGGTGCCCTTCCTGCGAGCGCGCGTGGCGGGACGAAGCTGAGAAATCCGTTGCTGATCGCGGTGACTGTCTCGAATCCACGCATCGCATACAGGTAAAAGTCTTGTTGGGCGTGGTCACTGCCACCGACGAAGAGAGTCCCTTCACCACCGCCTGCGCCGTACGCACTCCGCTGCCATCCCGGTGGCAAAAGCGTTCGTCCGCAGGGGACGCCATTTTGCGCGGTCACGATCCAGGTGTTCGTGTACGGGTCGGTGAACATGAACACCGCAACGTGTGAGAACACGTCGTTTGGAATGACGTCATCACCGCTTTGGAATGAGAGAGGGGCCTGCGTACCGACGTCGGTATTGAACCACATATTGCCGGATACGCCGGACCACAGGAGCGCGTGTGCACCCCCGTATCCGTCGCTCAACATGTAGAGCGACGGATCGAGGTTTCCGTCCGGTCGCACGATCGCGTCCCAATAGATCCTGTTGCTCAACACCCCGTTCATCCCACCGACCCAAAACTCTGAATGGTTCACGTGCTGACCTGGGTAGGTTTTTCCCTGCAGATGGAGCACTGGTATGCCTGGCTCTGCGATGGGACCCTGCGGTCCTTGGGGTCCTTGGGGTCCCACTCCACCACTCTGACCCGCGGGGCCCGCATCGCCCATTGGACCTGTATCGCCAATGAGCCCACGTTCGCCAACCGGACCGGGCACGCCTTGAGCGCCCGATTCGCCGACGGGACCTGGCGTACCGGTTGGTCCTCGGCACGCGCCGATCGCGACCAACAGGACGCCGATCGCGATCGTGCGTACGTCAAATATCGTCCTGGTCATCGTTTCGTCGCTTTCTGCCGCAACCACTTTGCGGGGATTTCGAGCCAATCGGGAGCGCTCTCGGGCGCGTAGAAAAGAGACAGCGCAGCGTTGCGAGCAAAAGGACCCCAGTTTCGCGCGTGAAAGTGTGAACCGGCGAGAACCTTGTGGAGCTTGCCGTACGCTTTTCGGCGCAAGGGCGCAAGGTCGGAGTCTCGCGTGGCAAACGCCTTGGCAAACGCGATCCGCATGCCGCGCTCCATGCGGTGGATGTTGAGGTGGCCTCCGCTGCCGTGCTGGCGATAGCGGAGCAGCGGCTCGGGTACAAAGCCGACCTTGAACTTTCGCGCGACGCTCAGCGAGAATTCCCAGTCTTCCGACGGTGGGCAGCGCGCGTCGAAACCACCCACCTCTTCGAAAGCCTCGCGCGACACCATCGCCGTGCTACCCGGCGCCACAATCGTGATGGGATCGAACATCAGGATGCGATTCGCGATCCATCCTTCGGCGCCGACGATGAAATGACGCTGCTCGTTGCCGTCGATGTCGATTTCCACAAAGCCACAGTGCACGAGTCCAATTTGGGTGTCGGTCTCGAATCGATGCACTTGCTTCTCGATCTTCGTCGGCGTCCACAGGTCGTCCGCATCGAGAAAGGCAATGAGGTCGCCGGTAGCGGCTCGTGCGCCCGTATTGCGAGCTGCGCCTACGCCCGCGTTGGGCTGCTCGATGAGCCGGACTCGCCCCGAATAGCCAGCCAGTCGCTCGATCGTATCGTCCTTCGATCCGTCGTCCACGACGATGATTTCGTGTGCAGCGACAGTTTGCGCGAGCACACTCTCGATCGCTTGCGCGATGAAACGACCATAGTTGTAGGAAGGAATAACGACGCTTACGCGCAGCACGATACCTCTACCGGATTCCTGAAAGTTGCTCGTACACGTGCTGGTACTTCTCGACCATTCGTTTCGCATCGAAGCAGTCGCTCTGAGCCGCTTGCGCTCGTCGCGCACGACTCTCCGACTCCACCGGGTCTGAAATTGCGAGCTCCAGAGACCTGGCGAGACCATCGACACTCGGTTCCGCCAACCAACCCACGCCGTTCGCCAGCTGCTCTGGCACCCCGCCGACCGCCGAGGCTACAACGGGCGTTCGCGCTCGCATGGCTTCGAGGACCGCGATTGGAAAAGCTTCACTGCGACTCGGCAAGCAGAAAATCGCTGCGCGCGAGAGTAGGGCGGGGATGTCCCGACGGAAACCCAAGAACCGAACTCGATCCTGAAGGCCAAGCGCTCGGGACTGCGCTTCGAGACGCGACCTTTCAGGACCCTCTCCAGCGATGTCGGCAGACAAAGTCGGATTGCGCTCGACGATACGAGATATGGCCTCGATGAAAAGGTCCACACCCTTTTCATGGTGCAGACGACCTACGAGCAGAATCCTGCCCGGAATCGGCGCAGGTTCCACGGATTCGGCGAGCGGCTCGATCCCGTTATGGATAACTCGGATGTGGTCTTGCGCGATTCCGTTGACCCTCACGAGAATCCGTTTCACCGCCTCCGCACAAGCGACCACCAGCTGCGCACGCTTCGCCGTGACGCGATCTATCTCGTCGTAGATGGGCCGCGTCATGCCTGGAGGTGGACGCAGATGATGACGTGTGTACATGTGCCGATTGCGCGAGCCACAACCCAGCGCGGCCGTGAGACCAGCCAAGTACGTGTGCGAGTGGACGATCGCGCCTCGATTCGAGTCGAGGAATGCTCGTAGCCGGTAGGCGGCGAGCGGCACGCTTGTGAGTGCTGGCTGGACGTTCAACACGGCACCCACGTGCCCATGCCGAGCGGCGATGTCCTGAAGTCCTCCTGGCGAGGCAATCGAAAGAAACGTTGAACGCACGACACCCCGATCGAGGTATCTCGCAACGCTCTCGAAGTGCGCCGAGCCGAACGACCAGTCCACGAAGTGGACGATGTGAATCGGAGGGGACATCGACCCTGTCGTAACTACGACTGCCTTCGGCGTGACAAGCCTCTCAGCGTTCCGAGAATTTCCGGGTGCCGATGCTGCAGCCGAAACACGACTTCTTCCTTCAGATCGCGAACGAAGAAGCTGCGCAGATAAAGTCGCGTTGCCGCGGCCACGATGGGCGCCGCCTCGCGCAGTGGAACTTGAGCATGACCTAGAGATTCGATCCCGGCTCGAAAAACGGACAGCGCGGCGAAGGGCAGGTGTCTGGCGGCCTTCAACTTCGGATCGAGATACGCAGCCTGTTCCTTGCGTGAGCGGTATGTGGCGCCCACGTCTGGAACCCGCTTGTGCGAGCAAACCTCATCGAGTTCGAGCGTCTTGCCTTGCAAAGCGAGCTCGAGCAAGAGGATGAGGTCGCACGACACACGGCTGAGGATGAGTCGCGTCCGCAAAAGTGCTTCGAGGCGCATCATTCCGTAGATAGCGGTGTGCAAATGCCAGTGCTCGAGCGCTCGCGTGAAGCGGTCTCGCGCCGTGTCGGCGTCGTTCACGAAGTCGAAGTAGGGCTCACCGACCTCGTTGCCTCGCGAATCGATCGGTTGAGCATGCCCATACACGAGAACCGCGGTGGAGTCGCGATCGAGCGCGTTCGCATAGAGCGAGAGACAGTCGGACCGCCACAGATCGTCGTGTGCGGCCCACATGAAGTAACGACCCCGCGCTGCACGTGCCACGTGATTGAAGTTCCAGACCGCCCCTTGGTTCACGTCGTTCGTCAGCAGGCGGATGCGGCCGTCACGTTTTGCGTACTCCTCGCAGATCGCGAGCGTCTCGTCAGTCGACGCGTTGTCGGACAGCACCACTTCGAACGATGGATGATCCTGAGCGAGGACCGAATCGAGCGCGCCACGCAGATATCGCGAGCCGTTGTAGACGGGAAATCCGACGCTCACGATTGGCGAGGTGCCGTCCATCGAACCCTCAGCCCGCCCCTCGCACGAACGCGACTGACCTTGCTCGCGACGTGAGCTCTTCCGCGGGCTCGAGCTCCAGGACTCGCGCACGAGAAGCGAAATCCGCGATGAGTCCGCGCAAGAGCTGGTGCATCTGCCGAGCGTTGTTGGCACTTCGGAACCGACTCGGAGCGTGAGGCGCGACGATCACGGGCGCCGTGAGCACCACGTGCGAGTACGAGGCGGTGGCCCTGCGCGTGTGCTGCTCGAGCTGGTCGAGCCTGTCGGGAGAGATGCCGTCGGACGCCCAACGAAAGATCTGTGCGAACACGTCAATCGAGCCTGCGTCAACAACCCCGCTCGTTGCCTTGCTTTCAGCGCTCGCGTGTGACGCGAGCCACGCTTGCCATTCGCCGGTCGCCTTCCCCCACTCGAAGAGTGTGGGGTAGCCGCTGTCGCGGAGGAGATCGTCTCGCGAATCGCCGATCAACGGCAGACCGAGCTCCGCGGCCAAGCCCTTTGCGAGGACGGTGCGACCCGTGGCTTCGGGACCAACGATGGCGATCTTCACGACGCAGCTCCTGTGCGCTTCATGAGGAAGCCGTAGGGACTTTGCGTCAGGAGGTACTTCTCACCCACCGCCAGATCCGAAGAGAACTCGGGATGGGTGGCAAGGAAGCTGCGAATCGCTGGCAACGGGCCATCGAGCGGGACGGGCATCCAACCCATCACGTCGGCAAGCGAGTCCTCGACGATAAAGTACATCCCTTCGCCGACCAGGTCCGCGTACGCGGCGAGCTCCTTCTCCACGTGCGATGCCTCGTGGTTCGAGTCGGCGAATACCATCACGCGCTTGCCCTCGCATCGCTCGTAGACCTTGCGGACCATCTCCGGATCCACCGACGAGCCCTCGAGGAAGGTCACACGCGGATGGGTCACGCCTGCGGCCCGCTCCATCGTGACGTCGATCCCGAGGAGCTCTCCGTGTCCCAAGAGCGTCAACACATCTGCGAAGAAGATTGCCGACCCGCCAAAGGCGACTCCGAGCTCGATGATGATGTCGGGGCGCGTGCGAGCAATGATCTCTTGGTAGACCCAGCAGTCGAGTGGGTTTTTGAGCAGCTTGTAGCCGCGCCACGTCTGCTGCAGCTCGGGGTGTCCGTATCGGTAGCCCTGGTGAACGAAGTGATAGTGGTACGTCAGCCAGTCGCGAAGCGTCCAGTCGAGGCAACGCTCGATGCCGGCCGGCTTGAACAAAAAGGCCAGCTCCGGAAGCGACGCGAGCAACTTGGGTGATACGCCGAGAGCGCGCGCGGTGGCCTCCAGTCGAGGGGTCTCGGTGTCGGGCAACGCGGCGACGTACGAGAGCACCTTTCGGATGAGCTGGTGGGTAGCGGTTGCCGTGTGACTCATGGAAAGACCTCGCGAAGAGAAGGAAGCGTACGGTCGCGTTGGGACATGACGGTGGGAGTGGTCGGCCAGGCGATGCCGAGGTCGGGATCATCCCACCGAATCCCTCGTGCGGACTGGGCGCGGTAGGGCGTGGCGATCTGGTAGACGACCTCGGTATCGTCTCGCAAGCTCTGAAATCCGTGCGCGCATCCGGGCGGCAAGTACAGGGCACGTGGGCTGTCCTCGGCGAGCGTGGTCGAAAAAACGCTGCGGAAGCTCGGCGATTCCGGCCGCAGGTCTACAGCAACGTCGAAGAGCGCGCCGCGCGAACAGCGGATCAGCTTTCCCTCGGCGTGTGGCGCGGCTTGGTAGTGCAGGCCACGCAGGGTGCCTTTCATCCGATTTGTCGAGATGCTCGTTTGAGGGAATTCACGCGGCAGGCCCTGCGCTGCAAACGTGTCGGTGCAGAATATCCGCACGAACGAGCCGCGCTCGTCGGCGTTGACAGTCAGCTCGATCAGAAACAAGCCGTCGATATTGGTGCGAACGAAGTTCACCTAGGCGCCTCCGAGAAGGCGTCAGACACGATGGTCGGCAAGGTGTCCACCAGGCGATGGCGTGACGCGTATCCGAGCTCGGCCTGTGCCCGTTCGGTGGAAAGGTACATGTGGTCGGCCACCGCGCCCGCCGCGCGTAGCTCGATGTTCACGGAGCGTGGAGCCGCGGCCGCGACCGCTCTCGCGAGCTCTTCCGCCGACAGGTGATCATTCGATGCGATATTGTAGGCGCGGCCTCCGCGCCCAAGGAGCAACGCGCGCAAGACTCCCTGGGCAACGTCCAGGACGTGCACATGGTTGCGCACGGAGCCAGGGGCACCGGCGACACGAATGATGCCGTTCGACGCCGAGGATCGGACCATCTGGGTGAGAACCGTCGGTGGCGAGCTCGCACGGACGGCTCCGTACACGTTGGAGAGGCGCACGATCGCGGCTGGACGCCCGCGCTCGCTCCACTGTAGAGCGAATGCCTCGGCCACGAGCTTGGCGCCGTCGTACACATTGCGGAGGTCGGGCGAGGTACTGGTGCACGAAGAGTCCTCTCGCAGCGGTGTCGCGTCGGTGCGCATGCCGTAGACGCGCGCCGAGGACACGAGAGCGCCGCGTTCGAGCCCCGGCAGCGCGCTCCAGACTTTGCTGAAACCTTCCGTCGACACGAGCAGCGTCGACGACGGATCTTCCAAGTAGTTGCTCGTCGCTCCGGCGACGTAGATCGCAAGCTCCGCATTGGGTAATGCCCGATGAAGCTCGGGATCAAGGACGGAGCGTCCGACGTGTGTCACACGGGGGTGCGCCTTCGTTGCCGGCGGCTGTCTCGACACGACGACGATCGCGCGCGGCCCACGGCCGGTGCGCTCGATACGAGCGAGCAGCACCGAGACGATGGTCGAGCCGATTAGCCCCGTTCCACCCGCCACCAGCACCGTACGGTCGTCGCAGGCGGTCATGAAGTCGGCAACGGCGAGATTCGCGAGGCCGTGGTCGAACGAGCTCACGGGCGTGTACGGGTGTAGGCGGCGGGAATGCCCGCCCAGATCTCGTTCGCAGGGATCTCGCCGGACACCACGCTCCCCGCTGCCACAATGGCGCCTTCCCCCACGCGTGCTCCGTCGAGCAGGACCGCGCGCGCGCCGATCCAGGCACCACTGCCGACGACTACGCCACCTTTGCTGGGTCGAAAGCCTTGCTGGCGAATCGGGATGTCGCGACGGCTGAAGTCGTGGTTGGCCGGCACAATCGACACGCCTGGTGCAAGCAGGACGTCGTCGCCGATGGTGATCCCGCTTCCCGAATAGAGGACGCAGTGCTCATTGATGTAGCAATCGCGTCCGATCACGATGTCACCCGTGCCGCCGACGCAGCGCACGATGACGAACGCCTCGATGCGAGAGCGTGCGCCGACGACGATCTTCGTGCCGCGCGACGATTCCGTGATCCGTGCGTCGGCACTGACGAACGCCGATGCATCGATCGCGACGGCTGCGGCGTATGAGGTCATCTACACTGCACGCGGCTCGGGAACCGGTACGATGAACTTTCCACCCCGCTCTCGGTACGCAGCCTGTTGAGCAAGTATCTCGTCGGCGAAGTTCCAGGTGAGAAGAAGAGTGTAGTCGGGCTGCCGCTCGAGAAGGACCTCGGGCGCAAGGATTGGAAGGTGAACGCCTGGCATGAACCGGCCCTGCTTGTGCGGGCTCCGGTCGACGACAAAGTCGATGAGGTCACGGCCGATGCCGAATGTGTTGAGGAGGGTGGAGCCTTTAGCGGACGCCCCATACGCAGCGACCCGTTTCCCGTCGGCCTTCAGCTCGCGCAGGATCTTGATGAGCGAAGCGCCGAGCTCCCGAACGCGATCCGAAAAGCCCTGGTAGTACGCGGCGCGCGGGAGCCCGAGCTCGGCTTCTTCGGCCAACAGCGAGCTGACGTGGGTGGTCCTCGAACCCTTCTTGCTCGCGAAGATTCGCAGCGAGCCGCCATGGATCGCGAGCCGCTCCACGTCGAGGATCGTGAGGCCGTGCCGAGAAAACAGCAGATCGAGCGCGGTAAGCGAAAAGTAACAAAGGTGCTCGTGATAGACGGTGTCGAACTCCAAGTGGTCGACGAGATCCCGGACGTACGGGGCCTCGACCACGATCAATCCGTCCGCTTTTACGAGCGCGGCGAACCCCGCGACGAAGCCATTCAGGTCGGGCACGTGCGCAAGCACGTTGTTGGCGTGAATAACGTCGGCCAAGCGTCCGGATGTCGCGATTGACGTCGCCGTATCGCGGCCGAAGAAGGCGCACATCGTGTCGATGCCGCGTTCCCTTGCGACCTTGGCGATGTTCGCCGCGGGCTCCACGCCCAGCACGGGCACGTCGTTTTTCGCGTACCACTGGAGGAGGTAGCCATCGTTGCTCGCCACCTCGACAACGAGGCTATCGACGCCGAGCTTGCGTTCTTTTATCAGCCGCTGCGCCAGCTTTCCGGCGTGCTCGACCATCGTCGTGGAGTTTGACGAGAAGTAGAGATACTCGGAAAACATGCGCTCGGCGGGGACGGTCTCCAGGATCTGCACGAGGCTGCATTTCGGGCAGAAGGCGACATCCAACGGAAAGCGATCTTCGACTCCACCGAGATCCGCCTCCGTGAGCAGCGAGTTCGCGAGTGGTGTGCGGCCCAGCTCGAGGAAAGTGACCAGCCCTTCTGCGTCACACGATCGGCAATGCCGACTCACGACAGCAGCTCGCGATACCAATCGACGGTGCGGGCCAGGCCCTCATCGAGAGAGAACAGCGGGCGCCAGCCGAGCTCGGTGCGGGCTCGCTCCGCGCTCAGATACTGGTGGCGAATCTCGTTCGACGCTTCGTTGAGGACGCTCGGAGCGTGCGGTGACTTCATGAGCTTGGTGATCTTGTCGACCACCTGGAGGACGTCGATCTGGATCTCGTTCGAGAAGTTGAAGGCACGACCGCTGAGTGTGCGATCGGATGCCAGGCGTTCGGCGAGCAGCGTGTAGGCGGCAGCACCATCCTCGACGTAAAAGTAGTCACGGATGTTCTTACCGTCGGAACGAATGAGGGGACGCTCACCGCGAATCAGCGAGCGGATCGTACCCGGAACAATTCGGTTCCAGTTCAGATCGCCACCACCGTAGAAGTTGCCGCAGCGGGTAATGACGACCGGAACTCCAAATGTGTGCGCGTAGCTTTGCGCGATCAGATCCGCGCAAGACTTCGACACGTCGTACGGATGTTTGCCTTTGAGCGGAGCCTCTTCGGTGTACGGCAGCTCCTCGTGGTCGCCGTACGCCTTGTCGGAGGATGCAAAGACCACTTGGCGCACCTTGGGGCTACGCCGACATGCCTCGAGCAATCGCCATGTCGCAGCGACGTTGGTCTCGAACGTAGAAACGGCATTTCGATTCGCGATGCCGACGATCGTCTGCGCGGCGAGATGAAACACGGTGTCTATCTCGTGCTCGCCGAGTGCGCGCTCGAGCAGAATCTGATCACACACGTCGCCGTGCACGATCTTGACCCGTGACATAAGGCCCGTCCGCCACAGCTCGCTTTGCGGAACGTGATCACGGATCAGGGCGACCACGTCTGCGCCAGACTCGACAAGGCGCCGGACGAGCCAGCTGCCGACGAGGCCGCTTGCACCGGTTACGAACGTGGGGCGATCTCGCCAGAAGGATGCGCTTTGGGTCATTTCCATACTCGCCACGGCGGAGCGCCAGACTGCCAGAGTCGTTCGAGCAGACGGAGCTCGCGCAGGGTGTCCATGCACTGCCAGAAGTCGCCGTGCTGAAACGCGCCAAGTTGCCGGTCGTTCGTGAGCTTGGTGAGCGCGTCCGCTTCCAAGCTATCGGAGTCAGCATGGAGATATTTGAAGATCTCCGGCTGGAACACCATGAAGCCACCGTTGATCCAGCCTTCTCCGATCTGCGGCTTCTCTTGAAAATCGGAAACGAGCGGTCCGTCGAACAGCAGCCCACCGAAGCGCGCTGGCGGACGCACCGCCGTCAGCGTGCCGATCTTGCCGTGGCTGCGATGGAACGCGAGCAGACGATCGACGTCGACGTTTGCCACACCGTCGCCGTAGGTGAGCATGAACGGCTCGTCCCCCAAGTACCGCTCGAGCCTCTTGAGCCGACCACCCGTGTTGGTATCGTGGCCGGTATCGATGAGGTGAACCTTCCAGTCTTCGTCGTTTCGGGTGTTGTGGTGTTCGACCTGGCCCGCGCCGGTCTGAACGACCAGATCGCTCACCAACGTTCGATACTCGAGGAAGAAGCGCTTGATGCTATCGCCCTTGTAGCCGAGCGCGACATAGAACTCGTTCGCGCCATGGTGAGCGTAGTGCTTCATGATGTGCCAGAGGATGGGACGCCCGCCGATCTCGACCATCGGTTTCGGCTTGAGATCAGTCTCTTCGGACAGGCGCGTACCAAGCCCTCCGGCGAGGATCACAACTTTCATTGGCTCCCCCCGGGTGAACCCGACTCTTCGACTGTCCACGTGAGCATGGGACGCATGACACCTGGCCAGTCGTTCGCGTAGGGACCGCGCACGCCGTCACCTTCGCTCTTGTCGACGACTTGAAACGACACGGCATCGGTTTCGATGGCGTGGACGCGGGTGGGGTTGTAGCTCGAGATGGCTGCGTACCGCACGATCACACGGCCCTCGGCGAGCGTGTTGCCGGGGATTGTGCATCGCGATCGCACCAACCCTGGGCTTGGCATGTTGGCATCCGTGCGGGTGAAATCTGCGCTGACGAACAGGCACGTGCCCTCGTCATTGTAGAAGTGAAGATTTGCCGCCGTATTGATGCCGCCTACTTGCAGCCAGTACGCGACTTCGATGGTCACGGGCTGCCGGATGTCGATGCTGTCCGTGACCTGACCTGCGTGGTCGAGCACCCGCACTGAATGCAATCGTGCGACCTCGTCTCCGGGCGCACTTTCTTGATCGGGCCACCGGCGCTCACCCGTGGCACCGGTGCCTGCCTTCAGGTAGGCCGCGATGACTTCATGGGGCGTACCGGCCTGACTGTAACGTCCGTTCTCGAGGAGGATCGCCTTCTTGCAGAGACGCAGGACCGTCGGCATGGAGTGCGAAACGAAAAGGACAGTCCTGCCCTCGTTGCCGACTTCTTCCATCTTGCCGAGACACTTCTTCTGGAAGTTCGCGTCGCCCACGGCGAGGACCTCGTCGATGACCAAGATGTCGGGTGACATGTGCGCAGCGACGGAGAACGCGAGACGCATGTACATTCCGCTCGAGTACCGCTTGGCGGGGGTGTCGAGAAACTTCTCGATCTCGGCAAACTCCACGATCTGGTCGAAGCGTTTGTCGATCTCGCTCTTCGGCATGCCCAGGATCGCGCCATTCAGGTAGATGTTCTCGCGGCCGGTGAGCTCTGGGTGAAATCCGGTCCCGACCTCGAGCAGCGAGCTGAGCCGGCCGTAGATCTTCGCCTGGCCTTCGGTCGGGTCTGTGATGTTCGAAAGGATCTTCAGCAACGTCGACTTGCCGGCGCCATTGCGGCCGATGATGCCGACGACGTCACCCTGGGCGATCTGAAAGCTCACATCGCGCAGCGCCCAGAAGTCGTTCTGACCCGCATCGGGTTTGGCGCCGAACCAGCGCAGCGGCGCCGATGCCATCGTGACGATGGCGTCGCGCAGCGTTTTGTAGCCCTTCTGCTGAGCGCCGAGGGTGTACCGCTTGCCGAGACCCTCGACTTTGATCGCGATTCCACCCATCAGACGATGTCCGCAAAGCGCCGCTCCATGCGGCTGAAGTAATAGAGGCCTCCGATGAGGACAAAGAACGTCACGGCGAGCGACACCCAGATGACGCCCGTGGGGCGCGCGGTGCCGAGCAGTGCCCAGCGAAAGCCTTCGACAACACCGGCCATGGGGTTGAGACCCACGAGCGCACGAAATCTTTCCGGGATGAGGCTCGAGGGATACGCGATCGGCGTCGCGAAGAACCAGATCTGCGTGAGGAACGGGATGGTGTAGCGCACGTCGCGATACTGCACATTCAGCGCGGACAGCCACAGACCCACGCCGAGCGCGGCGGTGATCGCGAGCAGCACGAATGCAGGGATGAGCACGACTGCGAGGGTGGGTACCTTTCCGAACCAGGCGAGCATCGCGACGAGGATCACTGACGACACGAGTAGATCCATGAGGCCCGAGAGCACCGCGGACAGCGGGATGACAAGGCGAGGGAAATACACCTTGGTGACGAGGCTCTGGTTGTTGACGAGGCTGTTCGAGGACTCACTGAGCGCGTACGCGAATAGCTGCCACGGGATGAGCCCACAGAATGCGAACAGGGGGTACGGCACGCCATCGGACGGGATCTTGCCGAAGCGACCGAAGAAGATCGTGAACACCGCCATCGTGGCGAGCGGCTGAATCACTGCCCACAACACGCCGAGCGCGGTCTGTTTGTAACGAAGCGAGATGTCGCGCTTGGTCAGGAACCACAAGAGGTCGCGGTAGCGGACGAGCTCGGCGAGGTCGAGACGGATCCAGCCGCGACGAGGGGCGATGATGCGCGATGGCGGCTCCGCGTCGACCGAGTCGGGGCTTTCTACGTGACGCACCGCGGATGCTGGTAGGGACAAGGCGCTAGCTCCGGCGCGCAACGAACATGCGCATGTTGGGGAAGAGCTGCGATGCGCCACGAACGAGCTGGCCGAGGACTGGGACCGAAGTGTCTTCGCGCAGAACGAGACGTTCGAGTAAGTGGGGCTCTGTAGCCGGCATCTGTTGGGCGACGTGCTCGGGAGCTGCCGCGGCCGCGGCCGCCATCGTTCCTCGAGCTGCACGGAGCGCACGGACTGCGTTGTGCGTTCCGTTCCAGAGCTGCTCGAACCCTGGAATCTCCATCAGCCCCCAACTCAGGTATAGGCCGTGCGTCTCGACTGTCTCGAATCCGGCGGCCGCGAGTCGGTCGCGGAACTCTCCCTCGGAAAACACGTACTGAAAAAAAGACGTTCCGGCTGGTGCGGATTCCGCGCGAGTCGCCGTCGTCTGAAAGACGGTCCACCCGGTTCTTGCGTCCGTCGCTCCGTCCTGTCGATAGAGCAGGCGGCGAAGAGGAGATGCATCGGGAACGGAGCACAGGAACGTGCCTTCGGGCCGCAGCACGCGATAGGCCTCGGATAGGGCTGCTTCCGGCCCGCTCTCGAAATGCTCCACGACGCCCGCCGAGTAGTACGTGTCGACACTGGCCGACGGGAGGTCGAGCGCGGTGACGTCGCCACGCACGAACTCGAGCGTTGGATTCTCGCGTTGCAGCCGCAGGATGGTGTTGGCGGCGAAGTCGACGCCGATCGCGCGGTGCCCACGCTCTGCAAGGTAGCGGACCCACTGTCCCTGTCCGCAGCCTCCTTCGAGAAACACGCCTCCAGGCACCAGCGAGCGCATGACGACTGGCCACACCGGATCGCGCTCGCAGATGGCCGTTACGTCGAGAGGGGGCCGGTTCGACCAATTGTCGTCCCAGAACTCCGAGGATTCGCCGCTGGATCGCGCGCGTTGGAAGACTTTCAACATGGGCGTGGTGCTCACCGAAATCGATCTGTGAGCCGCTGGCCGGCGGGACGGTCTCGACGAACGGCGATTGCATCGACCGCGTACGCCGCGGTGTCCGGCAGAGGCTGCAGTCGCGCGTTCTCGAGACGGAAAAGGTCGTATCCGAAGGAACGCAGAAACGCCATCACGTCGACGGTAGAATGTCCGAAGCGGCGGGTGTGTCGTTCATCGAGTTCGATTTGAATGACCCCCGGAGCGCAAGCTCCTCCGAGGAGCTCTTTGGCACCATTGAGCGCGCTCAGCTCGGCGCCTTCGATGTCGAGCTTCATCACATCCACGCTGGTGAGCGACAGCGACGCAAGAACTTCATCGAGGACGACCGTTTGGACCGGTTCGCTCACGCTCGGTCCGAGTGGTACCGCCAGAGAAGCTGCGGCATTCACGGTGGGTACGTGGAGCTGCGCGGTACCGGCTCGATCGCTCAGCGCCGCTTTGAAGACCTTGGTTTGCTGCGAGACCCTGTTGAGCCGCACGTTGCTCGAGAGGATGTCGAACATGCGCTGTGAAGGCTCGAACGTGATCACGCGGCCGGATGTACCTACGCGGGCCGCGCCAATCACCGTGTAGAGACCGACATGGCCACCGACATCGACGAAGGTCATGCCCGGCGCGAGGGCTTCCGCGACGAGGTCCACATAGGGGCGCTCGAAACAACCGTAGAAAAAGATCTGATCGCTTACGTACTCGCCCGGGATGACTTTGAGCCGCAACCCGAACGGGATGCTCGTCTCCACCGTTGAAGACGACGGCATGAGATACGGTCCGAGCAGCCCGCGAAGGCGTTCCTTCCCCGGACGGATCGGGCTGTGCAGCGTGTAAGCGCGCAGGCCTCGGCGGGCCAGACTCTTGACTTGTTCGAGGGCGTTCATGAAAAAGGGTCTCTTCGAAGCCGCTGAGAAGAGCTACGTGCGGGCCCCGGACGCCTTCGCGTTCGCGTCGTCGCCATAGTAGTAGCCGTACTTCGAGTAGTAGTAGTAGTTGTAGCCGTACCCGCCCGGCTTGTTCAGGTCGAGGTCGTTCAGGATCGCGCCGAGGATGTTCACGCCTTCGCCCTGCAGCTGCCTGCGCGCGCGGATGAGCGCGTCCTTGCTCGTGGTCGCGCCCTTGGCCACCACGATGGTGCCATCCACGCTACGCGCGAGAATGGCGGCGTCGGTGACGAGACCGATCGGCGGCGAGTCGAAGATCACGCGGTCGTAGGCCTCCGCCACCGTCGCCACGATCTTCTTGAAGCGCTCGGCGTGCAGGAGCTCGGCCGGGTTCGGCGGGCACGCACCGCAGGGCAGCAGCGACAGGTTCGGCACGCCCGTCTCGCGCACGCTCTTCAGCACGTCGGTCTCGCCCACGATCGCGCGCGACAGGCCGTCCGTGTTCGATGGGATCCCGAACGCGCGGTGCAAACGCGGCCTTCGCATGTCCGTGTCCACCAGCAGCACACGCAAGCCCGACTGCGCCAGCGTGATGGCCAGGTTGATCGCGGTCGTGCTCTTCCCCTCTTGCGGACCCGCGCTCGTGACCAGCAGCGTCTTCGCCGGCTTGTCAGGCGTCATGAACAACAGGTTCGTGCGGATCGAGCGGCAGCACTCCGCCACCGAGCTCTTCGGGTGCGTGAGCACGTAGAGGTCCTTCGAGCCCGCCTTGATGACGTCCGCGAGCGCCGCCGGCGGCGCGATCATCGCGCCTTGTCCCGCACCCGGCTGACCGTTCTTGCCCGGCGCCTCCTCCACGATCGATGGGATGAGCCCCAGGAACGCAGCGCCCACCGCGCGCTCCACGTCTTCTTGCGTCTTCACCGTCGAGTCGAGCAGCTCCAGCGCGAACGCGAGACCGATGCCGAGCACCAGCGCCACCACGAAGGCCAAGCCCACGGCGCGGTTCACGTTCGGCGCGATCGCCGCGGTCGGCACCAGCGCTTCATCCACGATGCTCACGTTGTTGGTCTTGAGGTTGCCCGCCAGCGCTTGCTCGCGCTCACGACCACCGACCTGCTCCGAGCTCTTCACCAGGCTGTCGAAGTCGCGCTTCAGCTTGTTGTACTCCCGCGCGTGGTCCTCGAGCACCAGCGCTTCGCGCGTCTTGCTGTCGAGCGCGGTCTTGAGGTCGTGCTCCTGCTTCGCCAGCGTGTCGTACTGCGCCTCCACGTTCTTGCCCGCCAGCGCTGCCTCGCGCTTCATGTCCTCGCGGATCGCATCGACGCGCGCCTGCTGCGCGATCACCGTCGGGTGCTTCTCGAGGTACTTGCCCTTCATCTCGAGGAGCTTGCCGTACTGATCGATGTAGAGCTCCTTCAGCTTCACCATCACCGGGTTGTCGGCGATGCCCGGGCTCACGTCGGTGAGTGGATCACTCGTCTTCAACGTCGCGTACTGCGAGCGCTGCGCCCGCAACGCGATGAGCTTCACCGTGATCGTGCCCAGCTCGTCGGCCAGCTTGCGCCGGCTCGACGACAGCTCGTTCTGCTGGTTCTCGAGGTCCAGCGACACCACGTTGTTCTTGCGCTTGAAGTCGATGAGCGCGCGCTCCGCGTTGTTCAGCTTCGTCGCCAGCTCGTTGTATTGATCACCGAGCCAGATCGCCGCGCCCGTCGACTGCGTCTGCCGCTTGTCGAGGTTCCGCTGCTTGTACACCTCGGCGAACGTGTTCGTGACGAGCGCCGCCATCTCCGGATTGGAGTGCTGCATCGACAACAACACGATGCGCGAGTCCTTCACCGGGTCGACGCGCACACCTTGAATCGCCGGCGCGTAGCGATCGATCGCCGGCTTGTCGCACTTGCCTGCGTCCGGTCCATACGCCGCGGCCATCGCGTTCATGTCCGCGCCGTTCTGCTTCACCTTCTGCGCGCACAGCGCCTCGACGACGGCCACCGCCAGCGAATGGCTGTGCAGCACTTGCAGCTCGGTTTGCAGCATCTCCTGCGTCGACCACCAATCGCCGGAGATCTCCACCGCGTCCTTGAAGCTCTGGCCCAGGTACTGCGGCGCCGACGACTTGATGTCGAGGCTCGCCGTCGCTTCGTAGATCTTCGGCTGCTTCGAAACATAGACGCCCACCGACAGCGGTATCGCCACCACGAGGGAGAGCACCAGCCACAAGCGCTTGCGCAGGATGCGCACGGCCGACCCGAGGTCGATCGTGCTGCCACCGTCGTCTAACTGATCGAGTTGGCTGGCCATACGACTCCGCGCCCACGAAAGGGCGGGCAGGGCGGATCACTAACGTGATCGCTAGCTTGGGTCAAGCACGACGGGGCGCCCGCCGTCTCGGAGCGATTGCGACGCAGATTCCAGGAGTTCCACCACCCGCATCGCGGAGGCCCCGTCCGTGCGCGGCGGGGTGCCGGCCCGGATGCTGTCCACGAAGTGCCGGCACTGCAGCTCGAGCGGCTCTGCCATCTCCACGCGCGGGATGTGGATGTCGCCCTGCCGGACCGTGAGGTACTCGCCGTATTGCGTGAACTCCGGCGGCCGATCGTAGCCCTTGTCGTAGATGCGCAGCTTCTCGCTCGGGTGCGCGTCATCGAGCTCCACCATCTTCTTGCTGCCAACGACGGTGAGGCGACGCTCTTTGCGCGGATCCAGCCACGACAGCTGGATCTGCGCCATCGTGCGATCGGCAAAGCCGATGTTCACGAAGACCACGTCCTCCACGCCCGGCTGCAAATAGGCCTCGCCTCGCGCCGCGATCGTGATCGGCGGCGACGGCACCAGGTCGAGGACCATCGACAAATCGTGGGGAGCGAAGGACCACAGCGCGTTTTCGTCTTTGCGCAGCCGGCCGAGGTTCACCCGCAACGCGTACAGGTAATAGACGCGTCCAAGCTCCCCAGCTTTCACCATATCGACCAGCCGACGAAAAACGGGGTGGTACAGCATCAAGTGTCCCACCATCAGCGTGCGCTGGGTCTTTGCCGCCGCAGCGACGGTGGCCTTCGCATCGGCCGCGGTCAGCGCGAGTGGTTTCTCCACGAAGACGTGCTTGCCCGCCGCCAGCGCTGCCTGGGCCTGCGCCGCATGGAGGATCGCCGGCGTCGCCAGCACGATCGCGTCGACATCGGGCGACCTCAGCAGCTCTTCGAAGTCCACGATCGCCCGCGCATTCGGCGCCAAGGCCGACGCCCGGCTCCGAGCCCGTGGGTCTGGGTCACACAACGCGACCAGGTCGGCGCCCGGCAGCTTCGCGAAGGCGCGCACATGGTTGATGCCCCAGTAGCCAGCACCTACGACGGCGATCCGGACGTTCTGGTTGTTGTTGTCCTGGCTCATCGGGATCCCGCGTAAAACGACTCGATGGTGTCGGCGACGTGCTCCAGCTGCGCACGGCTCAGGTCCGGATGCACCGGGAGCGCGAGCACCTCGTTCGCCGCGCGCTCCGCGATCGGCAGATCACCCGGCTTGTGGCCCATCTCCGCGAAGCACGGCTGCAGATGCAGCGGTAGCGGGTAGTACACCTCGGTCTCGATCTCGGCACTTTGCAGATGAGCCCGTAGCGCCTCGCGTTGCGGCGCGCGCACCACGAAGTGGTGATACACGTGGCCTTCCTCGTCGCTGGGGAGCTCTAGCGGCGTGGAAGCGAGCAGCTCGCGGTAGAGGGCTGCGTTTCGCCGGCGCGTCTTCAGCCAGCCCTGGAGATGCGGACGCTTGGCGCGCAGGATGGCGGCTTGCAGCGCGTCGAGGCGGAAGTTGCCACCGACGACATGATGCACGTACTTCGGGCGTGAGCCGTGCTGGCGCATCACGCGGAGCTTGTCGGCCAGCGCTTCGTCGTCGGTGAGGATCATGCCGCCATCGCCGACGGCACCGAGGTTCTTCGTGGGGAAGAAGCTCAGCGTGGTCGCCACCGCAGGCTGACCGAGGTGCGGACAGCCGATCGCCTGCGCCCCGTCGATGACGATGGGCACTTCCATCGGCGAGAGTTGAAGCGGCCTGCCGAACAACGGTACCGCGACGACGGCCTTCGTCTTCTTCGTGAGCTTGCGACGCACGTCCTCGAGGTCGACCTGCAGCGAGCGCCCGTCGATGTCGGCGAAAACGGGTCGAGCGCCGAGCCTCACGATCGCGCCCACGCTCGCGAAGAAGGACATCGTGGTGGTGACGACCTCGTCGCCCGGGCCCACGCCGAGCGCCCACAGCGACGCGAGCAGCGCATCCGAGCCCGAGCTGACGCCGATCGCGTGCGCACGGCCCAGGTCCTTCGCCAGCTCGGCTTCGAGGGACGTGACCTCGTCGCCCAGCACGTAGCGTCCGCTCGAGAGCACGCGCGCGATTGCGTCGTCGATGTCGACCTTGTGCGCGGCGTATTGCGCGGCCAGATCGATCAGCGCGACCTTCATTCTGCCTTCACGTTCGCCACCAGCGTGGAGCCTTGTAGGTAGCTACGGCCGCAGCTGCAGACCGGGGCGTCCCCCTCGGGCAGGCGCTCGCCGCACGCGCACACCCAGCCTTTGTGGCGCGCGGGATTGCCCACCATGAGCGCATAGGCCGGAACGTCATGCGTCACCACGGCACCGGCGCCGATGAACGCGTGCTCGCCGAGCGTCACCCCGCACACGATGGTCGCGTTGGCGCCGATGGTCGCGCCCTTGCCCACGACCGTCGCTGCGTACCGGTCTTTGCGCGGATGCGCGGCCCGCGGGCGCTGCACGTTCGTGAACACGGCGCTCGGTCCCACGAAGACGTCGTCGGCAAGCGTGACGCCGTCGTACAGCGACACGTTGTTCTGCACGCGCACGTTGTCGCCGACACGCACCGTGCTCGCGACGTACACGTTCTGGCCGAGCACGCAACCGCGGCCGATGCGCGCGCCGCTGCTCACATGGCAGAAGTGCCAGACCTTGGTCTCGTCTCCCAGCACCACGTCGGTGTCGACGACGGCGGTGGGGTGGATGAACGTCACGTTCGACACGGTATCACGCCGAAACGTGCCGCGCGCGTTATACAACATTGCTAGTTTTGTTGTATAACCAGACATGGCGGTCCGATTCAGCGAGCTTCCCGTCTCCGCCGCAACCGCGTACGCGCAGCTGCACACGGCCGCGCTCGCGGTCGAGCTCAATCGCGACGTCTCCCACCTACACGGCAGCTTCTCGACCAAGACAGTGAAGGGAACGAAGCACTGGTACTTCTCCTTTAGAGAAGCTGATCAGCGCCTGCGCCAGATCTACGTTGGACCCGACACCGAAGGGATTCGGGCTCTCGTCGACAAATCGCGCGCGACGGCGCCGCTCACCGCGCTGGAACCTCTAGCGAAGGCCGCACTCGCCCTCGGTTGTACGTCTACGCAACGCAAGCACCTCGGCGTAATCCGACGCATCAACGAGTTCGGCTTCTTTCGCGCTGGAGGTGTGCTCATCGGTACGCACGCGTTTCTTTCGTATGCGAATCAGCTCGGCCTCAGGTGGACGGACTCCGATCGGACCAGCGATGTCGACTTCGCGCACGCCGGGAAGAACGTCTCCATCGCGCTCCCCACGAGCGTGCGCGCGCTCCCTCACACAGCGATCACGACGATGGACGAGGGCTTTCTCCCGCTCGCGAACTATCGAGGCGCAAGCACGTCGTACCGTCACCGCCGCGAGGCCGAGTTCCAGATCGACTTTCTCACGACCCGCACCTCCGACGACGAAAAGCCGGTCTCCATTCCCAATCTCGATGTCGCGCTCCAGCCCTTGCCCATGATGGAGTTCTCCCTCGAAGGCGTGGAACAGGCGACGCTCTTCGATCCGACTGGGCGCAGCGTCGTCGTCAACCTCCCAGCGCCGGCCCGCTACGCGGTCCACAAGCTCCTCATCGTCAGTGGGCGAACCGGCGCGTTCAGATCGAAGGTGCGCAAAGATCTCGTACAGGTCGCGGCGCTGCTCGAGTACTTCACCCTGAACGATCCGGACGTCGTGCGAGTGGCGTGGGCGGATGCGTGGTCACGAGGTCCAAGTTGGCGCGCGCGCGCGCGTGCGGGCAAACGCATGCTCGAGCGCATCGACGCAGTTTTGGCTAAATCCCTGCCTACTCGCTGATGGCCAGCTGCCGCGAGCGCGCTGCAGCAGCGACGCTTCGCTGGCGCAAGCTGTCACAGTCACTTCGATTCGAGGTATGAAGCCCGCCATGAGCGTCGAAAAACCAGACGAGGCCATCGGAAACATCTTCATCGGCATCGCCGGCATGATCGGCGCGGGCAAGTCCACGCTCGCGACTGCGCTGGGACAGCACCTCGGCATCGACGTGTACTACGAGCCCGTCACCGACAACGAGTACCTCGCCGACTTCTATCGCGACACGCAGCGCTACGCGTTCCAGACGCAGGTCTACCTGCTCAACCGGCGCTTCCAGCAGCACCAGGAGATCATCTGGAAGGGCCGGTCGGCGGTGCAGGATCGCACCATCTACGAAGATTCCATCTTCGCGAAGATGCTGGCGACGAGCGGCCTCATGGAACCCCGCGACTACCGCACGTACCTCGCGCTCTTCCGGCACATGAGCAACTTCATGTGCAAGCCGAGCGTCATCGTCTACCTCGACGTGTCACCCGAGCGCTCGCTGGAGCGAATCAAGAGCCGCAGCAGGGAGGTCGAGTCCACGATTCGCGTCGACTACCTGACGGCGCTCCACGCAGGCTACGCCTCGTTCATGAAGGACATCTCGAAGGTCATCCCGGTGATCCGTGTCGACTACGAACGCTTCGCCACCGCGGAGGAGATGGCCGAGATGATCAAACGCGAGTACCTGCACCACTCGTTCTTGCGAGAGGTCACCCGCTTCGATCCCACGCGAGCCTGATCGCCGGGCGGGCCTCAGTTATCTGACGAGTCCGATCGCGCAAGCGCTCGAACGCACACGCATCGACCGATGGCCCGCGGTTTGCTCGACGCTTCAGCAGGAGATCACGATGAAACCCTTCTGCTTCGGCTCGCTCGTCCTCGCTTTGCTGGTCACCACCGGTTGTTCGTCGGGCACGGCTCTGCCCGAGCTCACTACGTCGACGCAGTACCAACAACTCCTCGAGGGCTTCGACACCCTCGCCGCATGCGAGACGGCCGCTTCCTCGGCTCCCTCCGGCTTCTTCAACTGCACGCGGCAGCTGACCCTCTGCACGAACGGCGGCTATTCGCTCATCGTCACGGACATCGTGAACGAGGGCACCTTTCGCATCACCGACGTGAACATCCACGGCGAGCAGAAGGGCCCGGGTGACGGACCGACCACCTTCGACGCGACCTTCAACCCGGAGCACAACGTCGTCTCCACCATGCTGTCGGGCACGCGTCCCTACCAGGCGCAGGTCCTGACCGCCGCCGGGCAGGCTTCTCTCGACGCGACCTGCGCTTCGTTCACCCAAAGATCCTGGTGGTGATCTACGCTCAGGCCCGTTGCGGTCGGCGAACGGCCTGCATCCAAAGGATACATGCAGGAATTCTTTCACCGGTTCGCGAGCGGTGCTTCACGCGTCGTCGGCTCTCCCTGGTCCTTCCTCTTCGCGGCGCTCGTCATCGTCGGCTGGGTCGTCTCCGGCCCCATCTTCCACTTCTCCGACACGTGGCAGCTGGTCATCAACACCGGCACCACCATCATCACCTTCCTCATGGTGTTTCTCATCCAGAACACCCAGAACCGTGACGCGCAGGCGATGCACCTAAAGCTCGACGAGCTGCTCCGCGGCGTAAAAGGTGCGCGCAACCGCCTCATCGATCTCGAAGACCTCTCGGAGCTCGAGCTGAGGCAGCTCCGCTCCGAGTTCGAGCAGATGCGCATCAAGGCGTGCGAGGACGAAAAGAACGGCGTGCCCCAGCGCGACGATTCGTCGGAAGACTAAGCCGCGTCGGTCTGGCGGTCCGCCTCGAGCGCGAAGCGACGGCAATGTTCGAGGTAGGCGCGCTCGTGCAGCGCGACCAGCTCCACGACGCTCGACCACAGCCAGCTCGGGACCTCGAGCCTCTTCGTTCGCCGGGTTTGTAGGTCGCCCATCCACGAGGCACGCGCCGCGAGGTCGAGCTGTCGCGCGTGCGCCCTGCCCACCACCATGCCGAGGTAGCGCGCCACGGCTCGACCGTCTTCGCGCTCGAGGTCATCGAGCTCGACCTTCAAGTCTTGCGGCAGCAGCTCTCGCACGAACACTTGGTGCTCTCCGATGGTGCTCGACACCATGCGCTTGCCGAGCGCCGGCGCGATCTTCCGAGCGCCCGTCACCACGCGCTCGCCTTGGTGAGCAGGGAGGTAGGCGCGCTGGTTGGCCGGTGCCCACGCGGTCACCGCCTCCTTGAAGTCGAGGAGACAACGTGCCCCGCGCTTTTTTCCCTTGGGGGGCTCCACCTCGACCAGCGCCGCGGCGCGCCAGAGGCCGAGCGAGCTGCAGCCCTTCACCCAGTAGGCGGCGTCGATGAGACGAATCTCCGCATCGGTGTCGCGATCCTCGAGGCTCGTGACCAGGGCACGCACATGCTCGCTGCGCACGGCCTCGTTCACCGCGACGCGCTCCGCCGGGCTGAGTGGCCAGAAGCGTCGACCGCGGGGCAAGCGAAGGTCTCCCCCCAAGCGGTCGCGCGCGAGGTGCTTCCAGTTGCGGCGCAACGCATTGCGCATGACCATGCGGATCGGCTGAGGAAGCTTTTCCACCTCTTCGGTGGGTCGCTCGCCGTCGAACGCGCTCTCGTAGCCGGCGATCAGATCTTCCGTCATGCGCGCGGTCGTGACCCCGGGCAGATCCGAGCTGCGTGCCGCCATCGCGAGCGACAACGCGAGCCGCACCAGGTCGTAGGCCGGGTTGCCGATCACCGACTGGTCGAGGTCGCGCAGCTCGACGACCGCCGCGCCTTCCACGTTGCCGATGGGGCCGAGGTTGCCCACGTGACAGTCGCCGCAGATCCACACCGACGGTCCATCGGGCAGGTGCGTGGTGGCGTCGGACTCGACCCAGGCGTAGAACCGCTCGGTGCTGCCGCGCACGTAGGCGTGCGCGCTGCGCGCCATCTTCAAGCGGCGTTTGGCCTGCAGGTGCGCTCTGCGCGCATTCGGTTCGACGGGGCGATCCTTCACGGGTATGGGCTCGCTGATCAACGTTCATTTGAGATGTCGGCCGAGCAGGGATGGTCTCTTCCCATCGGATTCGCGTAGTCTTTTCGCTGTGGGTTTGCGCCTTCGCTTCGGCCGCGTGATTGCGCTCGCCGTCACCATCTCGATGGGCGCCGCAATCGCCGGCGCGCAGGAGCCTACCGCCGAAGCTACCCCCGGTGAGACCTCGTTGTGGCGTGGCCGCGTGTTCGAGCGCGGCACGATCAACCCGGTGGTGGGGGCACGCGTCATCGGACAAGGGGGCCTCGAGACCATCACCGACGAGAAAGGCCGTTTCGAGCTCACCTTCTCACCCGGGAAGCAGTCTATCTCGATTCAGTCCGACGACCACGAGCCCCTGCTCGTGACCGAGACCCTCGTTGCTGGCCAGGGCTTCGACAGCGAGTACCGGCTCACGCCCCGCGAAGAGAAGAAGCGCTTCCGCAGCCGCACCCGCGGCGATGCGCCACATGCCGGCGAGCGCTTCAGCTTGCGCGACGAAGAGCTGCACATGGCGCCCGGCTCGCTCGGCGATCCGTTCCGTACCATCGCGCTCATGCCCGGTGTCGCGGCGCCGGTGCCGCTCTTGCCGTTGTGGGTGGTCCGTGGCTCGAGCCCCGGGACCAACGGCTTCTTCCTCGACGGGATGCGACTGCCGCAGCTGTTCCACTTCCTCATCGGGGGCGGCGTCGTTGCGTCACGGCTGGTCGACCGCGTCGATTTCTATCCCAGCGCCTACGACGCTAGCTTCGGTCGCTTCGCGGGCGGCATCATCGACGGCGAGACGCGCGCTGCGCGTAACGACGGCTACCACGCGGAGCTCGAGCTCAAGGTCTACGACCTCGGCGCCATCGTGGAGGCCAAGCTGCCGAAGGGCGTGCGGCTCACCGTCTCCGGCAAGTACGGCTTCCCCGGGTACCTCGTGCGCTTGTTCCAGGAGCGCGCCGATCTCCAGTACTGGGACTTCCAGCTGCGCCTCGACTGGAAGGGCCTCACCGTCCAGGTGCTCGGCTCGTTCGACTTGTTGTCGATCCCGCACGACGTCACGCAGAACAGGATGAAGGTCACCATCGACGATCGCTATCGCCTCGCGTTCTATCGCTTGCAGATCCGCGATCGCGAGCACTGGGGGCGCGTCGACTTCGAAGCCGCGCTCGTCGGTGGCATCGACGAGATGGCGGCCTTCGGTGGCGTGGGCGTGCGCAAGCTCTCGCTCGCGGGCCGCATCAACGTCTCGTCGCGCTGGAAGCGCTTCCGGCTGCTCGGCGGTGCGGAGGTCGAGCTGCAACGCTTCACGCCGCAGATCTTCGGCGCCGCCAACACGGCCTCTCAGCCCGATGAGCTCGGCGAGTTTGCTGGCGACCGCGGCGGGGTGGTCGGCGGCGCTTACCTAGAGGGGGTCATCGACCTCGTGCCCAACCGCCTCGCAGCGACGGTGGGGACGCGGCTCGACTTCTATCACGCGGGCAGCGTGTCGCTCGTCGGCATCGATCCTCGCGTGCAGCTGAAGGCCAAGCTTTTGCCGCAGCTCTCGGTGAGCGCCGGCACCGGCCTCTATCAGCAAGCGCCCAGCTTCCCGATCGGTCTGCCGGGCATCGACACGTTCGCGCTGCAGCTCGGCCTGCAACGTGCGTGGCAGAGCATGGTGAAGATCGAAGCCGTCCTGCCGAAGGGCCTCGAGCTGTCGATCACCGGCTACTACCAGCGCTTCCACAACCTCAACGACGTGGTGCTCGACTTCTCTGCCGCGGTTTGCACCTCGCTGCCGCCCGAGTCGTTGTCGGGGCTCGCGGCCTCGGTGACGCGCCAGCTAGACGGCGCGTCGTACGGCATGGAGGTTTTGTTGCGTCGCACCGTCGGACGCTTCACCGGCTGGGTTTCGTACACCCTCTCGAAGTCGGAGCGCCTCTTCTCGTGTGGCCTGCGTCCATCGGATTTCGATCAACGCCACCTGCTCAACGTCGTTCTCCAAGTCCGCCTCCCGTGGAAGCTCATCGCCGGTGCGCACCTCTACGTGGCCACGGGGCGACCGTACACGGCGATCGCCGAGAAGGGCCTCGGGGCGACCCGCAACGATGCGCGCTTGCCCGACTACGTGCAGCTCGATCTGCGCATCGATCGGGAGTGGCTTTTCAAGCGCTGGGCCTTCGGCGCGTTCCTCGAGGTGCTCAACGTCACCGCGACCCCGCTCGTGCTCGGTCAGTTCTCGTCGACCGATGCGGGGACCGCCGCGCTCGGCCTCGGCCAGCTCAACGCGCTCCGTCTCGTGTTGCCCACCATCGGCATCCGGGCACGGCTGTGACAGACTAGGCGGATGAGGCGCTTAGCTTGGCTTTTGTGCCTGTGGGCCGGCTGTAGCATCACCGACGACAACAGTCCGCCGGAACTGCCGCTCGTGGGCTCGCCGCCGTCGCTGAGCTCGCTGCGCAAGTACAACAACGGCGACTTCCTGAGCTCGGCCATCGTGAGTGGACGCGATGGCGCGTACTGGCTCGCGATCCAGGAAGTGAAGACCAAGCTGCGCGTCATTCGCCTGTCGGAGCCCGAGTCCGAGTTCGAGCTCGAGGGCGACCAGTTCCTCGTGCGCTGGCGTGCGTTCTACACGTGGATCGTCGGCGACGCGCCCAGCGATCCGTCCATGCCCACGCCAGCCAAGCTGCGGGTCGTCTCGGCGGGCTCGACGCAGCGAGCGCTCGAGTTCGACATGCCGCTCGGTGCGAGCACGCTCATCGTCGGCGGCGCTGACGACGTCTTCGCTTATTCAGCTCCGAAGGGCCGGGCGAAGACGTACGACCTCGTCCGCCTCGACGGCAGGCTCAAGCGCACCATCGTCTTACCGAACGGCGACGAGAGCGCAGATCTGAACGGATCGTTCTTCAACAACAACGGCCAGATCTTCTTCGACCGCGGGCCCTGCGTCTCCGGCTGCAACGCGAGCGCCGACTCTCCCGATCCCACGGGCGATCTTCGTCGTGTGATCACGGCGCACTACACCGACCGCGAGCGCGACGTGGATCTCGGCCCGCAGCCCAACCGCTTCTTCCTCTACGAGCCGTCGCCGCCGTCGCCGTTGCGCTTCCTCGACAAGAACGTACAGCGCGCACCGTGGATGTACGCGCGGCGCTTGTTCACCTGCGCCTCCGACGGCGTGAAGGTGGTACCCGTCGAGCCTTCCGAACACTATCCCGCGCACACCCTCGACGACGCGCCCTGTGCCAGCAACGTGTTCTCGTTGCTGCGCGTGCCCCAACCCGACGGCAGCACCCGCATCGAGCTGTTCTATCTGGTCGGCAAGCAGCTGCGCCGTGTGCCGATCGATGGCTCGTCCCCGCCGGTGCCGGTGCTCGACTACGAGGTGGAGCGCGTGCTCGGCGTGCTCTCTCCCGACATGGTGCTGTACAGCCAAGACAGCGCCGATCGCTTCATCTACGGCGTGGGTGACGCGTGGATCGGGACCTGGCGCTTCGCGGATCGCGCGCGGCTCATCTACCTCACCAACGATCAAAAGCACGTGACCTATCTCGAGAACGCGGCGCAGTCGGGCGGCATCGGCGACCTCACCTGGGCGCCCCTCGACGGTGCGAGCCAGCGCCTCGCGCGCAACGTGTACCAGTACGACGAGCTGAGCGACGATCGCTTGCTCATCGCCGGCAACCACGCGTTCCGCGGCATACAGAACCGCATCGCCATCATCGACAAGGACCGCACCGAGGTCCGCTGGGTCGTCGATTCGGCATCGCAGTACGGCTTCATCCCCGGCTCGTCGGATCTCCTCGTCGACATCGTCACCGGTCCCGACACCACGGACCTCGTGCGCGTGCCGATCCCACCCGCGCCTACCTCGGACGGGGGCACGACGCCGTAGCACCGATGATCGTTCAGGTCTTCGGCAACTCTCCGGCTGGAGAGCCGATGACTGGATGTGGCTTCGGAAACAGGGGACCGGCAACCGGGGACCGGCAACGGGAACTTGCGGAAAGGCGCAGATATCGCGCAGCGATTGCTCGCGTTCGCAGTCGATGCTCTGCACCGGGCCGCTTTTCTACCGAAGGACTTTCGCGGACGTCACATTACAGGCCAATGGATTCGCTCGGCGACGGGCGCAGGCGCGAACTACGAAGAGGCCCGTGCCGCCGAGAGTCGCGCTGACTTCGCCCACAAAGAATGAGACCGGTTAAATCAGAGATCGACGGTCACTGAAATTCAACAGAGGAAGGGACATCGCCCCGCAACGCTGCCACATTGCCAGTCGCCGGTTGCCCGTCCCCGGTCCCCTGTTTTCTTTACCGCTGTGTCACCGGCTGGATTGAGCGCGTGTCCCGCAAGCCACCTCCTTCGCCAGGTCCTTGATCTCGCATAGCCGCGCGGCTGGAACGCCCGGTGTATCTGTGCGGCGCCATGAGCAGGCTCCTGCAGATCGGTTTCATCTGGTTCGGCTGTGCCATCGCCTGGGTCATCCTCGGCTCCACGCTGGTGGCGCGCTCCGGCGAGACCTCGAGCGCGTTGCAAGAAGAGGTGAACGCGCTGTGGGGGCCGCCGCTCGAGCTGCGGCCTCCGACCGCGGGCTACACCGTCACGGTCTCGCGCAAGCAGAAGACCATGGTGCGCGACGCTGCCGGCCGCGAGACGGAGACCGAGGTGAGCCACGACGAGCTCGAGTCGCGCGAGATCCTGCTCGACGGCAGCGACCTGCGAGCGCGCCTTCACCTCGCGCAGAGGCAAAAAGGGCTGCTGTGGTTTCCCACGTACGACGTCGACTTCACCGGGCGCTATCGCTTCCGCAACGACTCGGGGACGGCGCGGCGCATCGACTTCATGCTGCCGCTGCCCGGCGAGCACGCGATCTTCGACGGCTTCGCGGTGCTCGACGAGCACGGAGAGAACGTGAACGTCACGGTGCAGAAGGGTAGCGCCTTGTGGTGGGCGGAGATGCAGCCCGGAGAGACACGCGGCTACACGGTGAGCCTCAAGTCGCGTGGCACCAGTCGCTTCGGGTACAGCCTCACTGGCGGCACCGGCGAGGTGCGCGAGTTTCGGATGGTGATGGATGCCGACTTCGCCGAGGTCGACTTTCCCGCCGGCTCGATCTCGCCGACCGCCCATCATGCCCAGGATCACGCCTGGCACGGGGAGTGGAAGTTCAGTCGCCTGATCGCCGGGATGCCCATCGCCGTCGACCTGCCACAACGCGTGAACCCGGGGCCGCTCGCGTCGCGCATCACGTTCTTCGCACCGGTCGGGCTCCTGTTCTTCTTCTTCGTGGTCGCGCTCCGCGCCGCCGCGAAGAAGCGCGACCTTCACCCGCTCAACTACTTCTTCTTCGGCTGCGCGTTCTTTGCCTTCCACTTGTTGTTCGCGTACCTCGTCGATCACCTCGCGATCGCGCCGGCACTGGCCGTCTCCTCGGTGGTGTCCATCGCGCTCGTCGTGAGCTACGCGCGCCTCTTCGTCGGGTGGCGCTATGCGGTCCTCGAGATGGGCATCGCGCAGCTCCTCTATCTCGTCCTGTTCTCGACCACGTTCTTGTGGAAGGGCTACACGGGCCTGTCCATCACCGTAGGCGCCGTGGTGACGTTGTTCGTGATGATGCAGTTCACCGGTCGCCGCACCGACGGTGAAGGTACGGGCATGTAGCCGACCGGCCCACAGAACGCGCGTGCTACCGTGAGGGCCGTGAGCCGATTCCGCGGCCAGCGGCACCTAGGGATGAAGGCGGTGCGAGACCTGATGCTCGAGCTCGCAAGCGAAGGTGGCTACTGGCTGTTTTCCACGGGCGGGCTGGTGAACGGTAGGCGCGACGTCGCCGTCGACGGGCCCAGGGTGGGCGTGCAGCTCGGAATCGGCATCGTTCTGTGAGCCGGTTTTTGCGGAGGGTGCACTAAGGGGTGTATAGTGAAGGTCATGCTCAGCTCCAGATCCGTCACGCTCCTCGCATGCTGGCTACTCTCGTCTTTTCTGGTGCTGGTGGGCGCCTGTAACCACGACGGAGACGTGCTCGATGCCGGCAACGACGACCTGAGCGCCGAGTTCAACCTCGACGCCTTCATCTACGACCACGACGGTGGGGTCCCCGATGGCTACGTGACCGTTCCGCCGGCAGACGGTGGCATCGTGGTCACGCTTCCCGACGGCGGCACCGGCATCTGCTACATCACCCCGTGCCAGGGCAAGCTCTACGCCTGCGGCAACTGCCTCGACGACGACGGCGATGGCCTCACCGACTCGTACGATCCGGATTGCCTCGGCCCCTGCCAGAACAACGAGGCGGGCTTCTTCGGCAACATCCCGGGCCAGAACAACGCACCCTGCAAGAGCGACTGTTACTGGGACCAGGACACCGGCTCCGGCAACGATCAATGCAACTGGAGCCACTCCTGCGATCCGTTCGAGCAGGGTGGTACCGGCTTCGAGCCGAAGACCGCACCGGAGATCGGCTGCACCTACGACGCGAACGCGAAGGTCCCCGGCGCAACGGTCCCGAGCGGCGAGAATGCCTGCACGTACCTCCGTTCGCATCAGGTCGCCGGATGCAAGACGTACTGTGGCCCGCTCACGCCGAACGGCTGCGACTGCTTCGGCTGCTGTGAAGATCCGAACCGCGCGGGCAACTTCATCTACGCCGGCTCGGTGAACGCGGCGGGCACGCCCACGTGCACGTCGAAGCCCGCGACGATGGCCGACCCGACGCTGTGCAAGCCCTGCACGCCGGTGCTCGCCGACTCGCTCTGCTACAAGCCGTGTGGGAAGTGCCAGCTCTGCTTTGGCAAGACGACGTTGCCGCCCGACTGCTACGCCAGTGTGCCGGACATGGCGGGCACCCCGCCCAGCACGGACATGGCGGGCACGGTCACGCCGCCGCCGCCGCAGCAATGCCAGGCTGGCCAGCAAGCGTGCGGTCTGCCCGGCCAGGCCGTCTGCCCACCCGGAAACTACTGCATCAGCGGTTGCTGCTCCGTCATCGTCCTGTAACGCGCGCTACTTCCTCACCAAGAACATCGGCCTCGGCTTCGACATGGACTTCGCGTTCGGTCCGGGCTTCCAGAAGTTCAACAACGTGCTCGCCACGGGCTTCAGCGGCTACTGGGACTTCGCCGCCGGCGCGCGCTTCGCCTTCTAACCCATCAGTCGAACAGATCGGCCGAGGCCGCGAGCTCTCGCCCGACGGGTGGGGTTTTGCCCGCGGAGAGGATCTGCTCACCCACGCGGGTGCCGTTCGTGCTGTCGGCGTCGTGCAGCAACCAGATGCCATCCGCACCGAGCTGGAAGAACGCCTGCACCTTCGACACCGACTCGTCCGGTAGCGCGATGTCGTTGTTGGGCGTGCGACCGACGTAGACCGGTCGAGTGCAGCCCCGTTCCATGGGGCCGTCGTGACATGCGTCGGCTGCACCTCGGTGAGAGGGCGCAACAACCACAGCGCAGGAAATGCCTGCTCGAACTCCGACAGCGAGGTCTGCCGGCGCGCATGAAGGACATCGTCTCCACACTTCATGGAATCCGAGTTTACTCCGGCGCCATCGTGGTTACAGCGCGTCTTGCAATTGAATCCACCTCAACCTACCGTCGGCGCGCAAATGCCTCCGAGCACCAGCGTCTGTATCCCTGTCGAGATCTCCCCGCACGTCGGAGATGCGCCGCGCTTGTTTCGGCTGGCGTCGCACCTTGGCGTCGGTTCGCTGTCGCTGGCCCAGGGCCTGCCCGACGAGCTCGGCTGGTCGCACGATCCCCTGAAGCTTCGGTTTCACCTGCCCGGCGATCCCCTCGCTATCGAGTGCAGCGCTCGCGCGCACGAGGTGGTGCTCGATCGCGACACCGAGAACGAGCGCGCGGTCCGTGGCGTCTTGCAGCTCATCGACCTTGCACCCGAAGCTGCGACGCGCATCGAGACCTACGTAGACGAAAGGCTAGCGAAAGAATGAGCACCACGAAGAACGAAGCGGCCTCGGCTGCCATCGCCAGGCTCGAGGCCATGGAGGCAGACTCTCTTCGCGGCGGCGGCGACGCTCGCATCGAGCGCCAGCACAAGGCCGGCAAGCTCACCGCGCGCGAGCGCATCGACCTCCTCGTCGACGCTGGAAGTTTTGTCGAGGTCGATCGCTTCGTCACGCATCGCTGCACCGACTTCGGCATGCAGGACCAAAAGGTGCTGGGCGACGGTGTGGTGACGGGCTATGGCCTCGTCGAAGGTCGACAGGTGTTCGTGTTCGCCCAGGACTTCACCGTGTTCGGTGGCTCCCTGTCCGAGACGTACGCGAAGAAGATCTGCAAGGTGATGGACCTCGCGATGAGCGTGGGCGCACCGGTGGTGGGCCTCAACGACTCGGGCGGCGCGCGGATCCAAGAGGGCGTGGCTTCGCTCGCGGGCTATGCCGAGATCTTTACGCGCAACGTGTTGTCGTCGGGCGTCGTGCCGCAGATCTCCGCCATCATGGGACCATGCGCCGGCGGGGCCGTGTACTCGCCGGCGATCACCGACTTCATCTTCATGGTGGAGGGCTCGAGCTACATGTTCATCACGGGTCCCGACGTCATCAAGACGGTGACCCACGAGGAAGTGACGATGGAGCAGCTCGGTGGCGCGCACACGCACACCACGACCTCGGGCGTCGCGCACCGTGCGTTTCCCGGCGAGGCTGCGTGCATCGCCGGCATCCGCGAGCTGCTCTCGTTCCTGCCGCAGAACAACACCGAGAACCCGCCGTCGATCGCGTGCAAGGACTCCATCGATCGTGAAGACGCGGCGCTCGACAGCCTGGTGCCCGCGGATCCGATGAAGCCGTACGACATCAAGGGCCTCATCTCGCGCGTCGTCGACGATGGGAAGTTCTTCGAGATCCAACCCGAGCACGCGCAGAACATCGTGGTGGGCTTTTCACGCATCGAGGGAAAGCCCGTCGGCATCGTGGCGAACCAGCCGGAGCACCTCGCGGGCGTGCTCGACATCGACAGCTCCGTGAAGGCGGCGCGCTTCGTTCGCTTCTGCGATTGCTTCCACATCCCGATCGTCACGTTCGTCGACGTGCCCGGCTTCCTGCCCGGTGTGAAGCAGGAGTACGGCGGCATCATCAAGCACGGCGCGAAGCTGCTCTACGCGTACGTCGAGGCCACCGTGCCGAAGGTCACGGTCATCACGCGCAAGGCCTACGGCGGCGCCTACGACGTGATGGCGTCGAAGCACGTGCGCGCCGACATCAACTTCGCGTACCCCACCGCCGAGATCGCCGTGATGGGCTCCGATGGCGCCGTCAGCATCGTGTACTCCGGTGAGCTCAAGAAGGCGGCGGATCCCGTGGCAGCGCGCGCCAAATACGTCGCCGAGTACAAGGAAAAGTTCGCCAACCCGTACGCCGCTGCGGCGCTCGGCTACATCGACGAGGTCATTCGCCCGCGACAGACGCGCCAGAAGGTGGCCGTCGCGTTGCGTATGCTCGCCAACAAGAGGCAAACGAACCCAAAGCGCAAGCATGGCAACATACCGCTCTGAGCGATCCGGGACTCGCCGCCGAGCTTGCTTGGATCGTTAGGTTAGCCGCCTGGCGCGGCCTCTACGAAGTAGGGCAGCGGCTGCCCAGGCTTTGCGGGAGCGGGCTGCGGGCCGTTCTTGCTCGTCTCGTCGGGAAACAGAAACCCGGTCATGCGGACCGACTGCAATCTTCCATCAGGGCCGCGGCCTTGGGAAGTCTGCACAAGCACCGGCGCGCCGCCATTGACGGGCTCTCGGGTGTAGCCATTTTCGACGATGCCCCACCGGCTGCGATTGATCGAGCGCGGCGCGACGACCACGGTAGCCCCGCTCCTGTACGGTCGCAGGGTCGAATCCCGTTGCAGCACACGCTCGTCGACGAGCGAGTAGACACGGATGACCGCCCCCCGCTGATGCTCGATGCTGCGATACGTGCGGCTGCCGGTCCTGGTCTGGACCGTCCTCGGCGCACTCACGGAGACCGTCGCACCGTCGGGCAGTTGCGTGTGCGAGACCTGCTCCGCAAGCGCTTTCCGGACCTCTCTCTTCGCGACGTCGGCTCGCCTCGGCTGAGCCTGGGCAACGAGGGGCGCGGAGAGAACGACGACGAGGACCAGGATTGAGCGCATTCGCTCGAGGTATGCACACCGCGTTCCTCGCAGGGGCTCGCGGATACGGTGACTTAGCGGCAATGCCGATCACTTAAGTCCAAGTGATCAATCTCGCTTCGCGATTCGTCTGTTTCGGCAACAGGCGACAGGCAACAGGCGACAGGCAATTCTGAAATTTTTCAGAGCGTCAT
>JAYUBF010000326.1:0-3091 GCA_043741435.1 Myxococcales bacterium | reverse complement strand
TTTGCGCTACCGACCTAGAAGGCCTGCAGACCCTCGCCTTCCGCGTCGACAGCACGCAAGCCCCGGACAGCTACTCGGCCGCCGAGCCCATGCCAGGTCGCGGTGGCGACCCGGCAGCAGCCGAGCCGATGCCTGGCCGCGGCGGTGACCCTGCCGCCTCGAGCTCGCTCACCGGGCGTTCGAACGCAGTGCGCCTCGTGCGCCGCGTCACGCAGTAAGGTCACGCACTACAGCAAATACGATTCGCGATCGCCCCGCGCTTCACCGGCCAGGATGGCCACGTTGGTGAGCTCTCGACGAGTCGCCTCCCCGCGGAGCTGATCCCAGAGCACCGGGTGACGCGAGACGATCTCGTAGAAGTCACGCGGGGGCAGCTGCACCGTCTCGCACAAACGGGTGGCCCGAACCGTCGCCGAGGCGAGGCCGCCACTCAGCAGCGACATCTCGCCGAAGTAGCTCCCCTCGCCGAGGCGGGCCAGCTCTGCGGTGGCGCCGCCACGGAAGACCTCCACTTCACCGACGAGGATGAGGTAGAGACCTCCGCCAGGCGCGCCCTCCTCGATGATGGTGGCGCCGCGGCCGAACCGCCGGGGGCGGAAGCGCAACACCACCTCCGCACGCTCCTCCGGGCTGAGCGCGGAGAAGAACGGTGCCGTGTGCACGAGCGTTGCCAGCAAGCGGTCGGCGTAGAACGCACGCAGCGTGCGTGACACGCCGGCGTGCTCGGCCACCAACCGATCGAGCAACACGCGGGTCACCTCGAGCAGGCGCACCGCGCTGATAGTCTCGACGGTGGCGTGGCGGCGTTGGTCCGCGAGAACGGCAAACTCGCCGAAGAACGCACCGGGGCCGAGCACGGCGAGCTCATTGCCGGCCTTCCTCACGCGCACGGTGCCTTCCGCGATGAGGTAGAACGCATCACCGACGGTGCCTTCCTTCAGCACTACCTGGCCCGGCGCCAGCTCCAGCACGTCGACCTGTCGCAAGAGATCGAGGAACGCAGCACGTGGGAGATCGGACAGCAGCGGGAAGCTGGGCACGCTGGTGATCGGATCTTCGACCTCGAAGGTGGCCGATCGCAGCAATGCGTCGGCGACGGGATCAATGGGAGCGTGCTCCACCTGTTCGAGACGGATACCTGGGTTCGTGGGATCGTCGGCGTCGACCTCACCATCGACCGCCGAGAGCTCCTGGTGCGCGTCGAACCGCAGGTCCACCCGCGGCGCGCCTTCCCAGATGTCGGCATCCATCCCCGACTGCGTGTCATCGCTGAGATCGAACTCACTGGCGCCGTCGCCGGCCGCGACGCCTTCGGGCGGCGTCACCGTCGCATCGACGGCCCGCGCCATCCGCCCCATGCGACGCTCGACGAACGAGGCCAGGAGGCCCAACGTCTCCACGTGACCGGGGTCGATGTCGAGAATGCCACGGCATACGGCCATCGCTTGCAACAGCTGGTTGTCTTCTGCGTAGCTCAGCGCCACGTCGCGGAACAACTGGATCGCCTCTTCACGACGATTCACCGACAAAAGCGCGATCGCCAGCTCGAGGCGGTGCGGAATGGAGTGCGGCTCGCGCGACACCGCGGCGGCAAGGTCGATCAGCCGAGCTGGATCCTGTCGTTGGGCGCGGGGCGCTTCCATGCGAAGTGGTCGCGCGCGCCCCGACGCTCAGCTCAACGAGCGACGAGGTTGACCGGGACCTCGAAGGCCACCGGGTCGCCTTGGAAGGTCGGGAACTTCCACTTCTCCATCAGCTGACCCATACAATGCTCCATCTCGCCATCGGTGTGCGGCGCGAAGCCCACACCCTGGGCATTGCCGGTGTTTCGTACCGAGAAGCGCGCGGTGACCGACGAGACATACTGCAAATCGGGCTTCCGCTTGAGCGCCTTTTCGTAGCACGCACGAAACCCGGTGGCGTTCAGCTTGACGACCTTAGCGACGGCGTCGGGCGACACGTTGCCTTCTTTGCCGCTGCCATTCTGCTTCTGACCCGTGGGAACATCGACCGCATCCAGCTGCACCACGCTCGACTTCTGCGCCTTTTGCAGCTCCGCCTTCGCCTGCGCCAACGAGTCCTTCATCTCGCGCAGGTCGTTGCGACACTGCACCAGATCGGTGGCCAGCTTGGTCTTCGTCCCGTCATCCTGGGCGGCGGACGAGCAACCGGCGACGAACACGCCGGAAACGAGGCCAGAGAGCAGAAGGGAGAAGGCGAGGCGGGACGACCCTTGCCGCACCCACGGAGAGGAAGATCGCATCATCGAGCCCACCATTATCGGCGCCTTTTTCTGCCCGTGCAATGGGAGATAGCACTTGGTTATCTCCTGACACTGGTCGTGAGACTGGACAAAGGGGCTTGCCAGAGCGGCGGACCGCTTTTGCTGCTCACGACGAGCTTTGGACCCTCGATCTTGATGTCTTTGAACCTGAATTGGAAGGCAACCTCGTCTGGATCTGTTCGCAATATCTCCGATCAGAGAACGCGATTGCGTTCGATCAAGTGCTGGAGCCTGCGGCCGTTGACGATGTGCTCTTCGATGACCTCACCGGCCTCGTCGGGTTTCACGCCATGGTAGACGACGGCGTGCCCGCCGGCCGTGGGCATGAGGCGCACCATGGCCATGCTCTCGGTCGGTAGGATCTCGCGCACCAAGACGTTCGGCCCTCGACGACAGCGACCGAAGCAGCTGTGACGGCCGAGCTCGATCGTGAAGCTGGTGTCGCGCTCGCGCAGTGCGGCCTCGAAGGCGTCGTACAGCGTGGCGCTCTCGCGCTTGTCACCGCACTCGGGGCCACGGCACACCAGGATGGTGAAGTGTTTGCCGCGTGCCGGGGTCGTTGCGCTCATCGCGAGGAGATCGTACCAGGCGGAGCGGTCGGGGCTATTGCGCGTCGACTGCCGGGACTGGTGCCGTCGCGGGGCCGAGCTTCGCTGCGGGTGCCGCTTTGGTCGCCGACTTCTTCGGCTTGGCCGCACCGTCGCTGAGCGCGACCTTGAGCGCTTCGGCGACGGGCGGCAGCGTGCGACGCTCCTCCGCGACGAAGCTCACCGTGCGTCGCTCCTCCGGCGCAGCCGCGAGCAGCGC
>JAYUBF010000325.1:0-28255 GCA_043741435.1 Myxococcales bacterium | reverse complement strand
TACAGCAACGCACACCCGCCATGGCCGCCGGCCTGGCTTCCAAACACCTATCGCTGCTCGACATCATCCACACCCAACTCTTTGGTAACTCTCAGACTTCCTCGCCGAGCTGATCTTGGACCCGATCACCACCGCAATTTCAGGTCGGCGCGCAATTTCAGGTCGGCGCGCAATTTCAGGTCGGCGCGCAATTTCAGGCCATTGGCTGGGCAGGGAATCGGAGTTTCGCGTTTTGCGAGGGATCTGGTGGAATAGGGATTCGATGCCCGCAGCTCGGTTTCCCAGCACCTGGTCTACTTTCGGGGCGACCCCATGACGGCGTGGGCCTGGATACGCGGCGTCGTGGTGCCCGCAGCGGAAGCGAAGATCTCGATCCTCGATCGCGGCTTTCTCTATGGCGACTCGGTGTACGAGGTGGTCCGCACCTTCTCGGGCCTTCCCTATCTGTTGCCGGAGCACCTCGATCGGCTCGAGCGATCCGCGGTGGGGCTCGCGCTCACGCTGCCCACGCGCGCTCGCGTCGAGGAAGCCATCGCGCAGATCCTCGCGCATGCGGGCGCGACCGGCGACCTGTACCTGCGCGTCGTCGTCACGCGGGGCGGTGGCGAGCTCGGGCTCGATCCTGCGCTCGCGGTGCAACCCGAGCTCATCCTCCTGACCCAGCCCGTTCATCCGCCTCCGCCCGAGGCCTATCGCGATGGCGTCGTGGTGGTGCTGTCCGCGCGGTCGCGCTCGTCGCCGTCGCTCAAGACGGGCAACTACCTCGACAGCGTCATGGCCGTTCGCGAGGCCCGGCTCGCCGGCGCCCACGAAGCGCTCGTGCGCGACGGCGTGGGTCGTGTGACGGAAGGCAGCTCGTCCAATCTCTTCCTCGTCGCTGGGGGCCGCCTGCGCACGCCGCCGGTGAACGCGGGCCTGCTTCCGGGCATCACGCGTGCCGCGATCATCTCGCTGTGTCGCGCCAACGGCGTCGGGGTCGACGAGGCTCACGTGTGGCCGGCCGACCTCGATCTCGCCGAGGAGATGTTCATCACCAGCTCCATTCGCGGCGTGCTGCCGATCGCTCGTTGCGACGCGCGCACGATCGGCGACGGAAAGCCCGGCCCCATCACGCGGCGCGTGATGGCCTGGTACGAAGCCTCGACCCGCAGCGCGTGAAGCTGCGCCGCGTCGCTTCGGCGACCCTCGCGATCGGCGGTGTCGTCGTCGCCCTCCTCGTTTCGTCGCGGTGGCCGCTGCATGCCGCCCGCGCGATCGCGCCGCCGGCGATCCTCGAGCGCACGCCACTGCGGCCGAACGAAGTCTCGCTGTTGTTCCTCGGCGACACCGGTCTCGGTGACGCGGCCGAGGCCACGTTGCGGAGGAACGGATACGAGCGCGCGTTGTCTCCTACGCTGGACTTGTTGCGCGGAGTCGACGTGGTCGTTGCCAACGAGGAGATGCCCATCACCGATCGCGGGCGCCGCTTCCCGCTCTACAAGGAGTACGTCTATCGCGCGCGCCCCGAGGCGGCGAAGGCGCTCGCGTGGGCCGGCGTGGACGTGTTGTCGCTCGCGAACAACCACATCACGGACTACGGCGACGTCGGGCTCGCCGACACGCTGGCGCGAGCCCACGACGCAGGCATGGCCACCGTCGGTGCAGCGCGCGATGAAGGCTCCGCTCGGCGCGGCCTCGTGCTGCGCATCGGTGACACGAAGGTCGGCGTCCTGTCCTACTGCGAGCGGCAGTTCCTGTGGGCGGTGTACGTGGACAACTTCGCGCGCGGCGACGGCGCCGGTGCCGCGGCGCTCACCGACGAGGGATTGCGCGCCGACATGGAGCGCCTTCGCGGGCAGGTCGATGTGCTCGTCGTGTCCCTGCACATCGGCTACAACTACCGAGCGCCCACCGAAGCGAGCCTCTCCTGGTCACGGCTCGCCATCGACCTCGGCGCGGACCTCGTCGTGAACCACCACCCCCACGTCGCACATCCTCTCGCCGAGTACCGCGGCAAGCTCATCGCGTCGTCGCTGGGCAACTACGCCTTCGGCACGCCCGGCCACGCAGACCTCGACTTCGGCGAGATGCTCTTCGTCTACCTCGACGGTCGTCGTCTTCGCCGCGTCGAGCTGCAGCCCATCGACGTGCAAAATCGCCGCGTGCACTTCGCTCCGCGCCCGCTCGCTGGCACCGCGCTCGACGATGCCCTCTCGCGCCTGCAACGCGACTCCGCCGCGCTCGGGGCCACGCTCCAGCGGCGCGACGAACGCCTGGTGTGGCAAGCCCCATGATTCCGACCTGGTTCCTCTACGTCGGCGCCTTCTCGCTCATGATCCTCGGCGCCCTGCAGATCTACGCGCGACCTCGCGAGCCCGGTGACGGCTTCTACAAGCGCTTGATCAACATCGGTACCCTCTGGTCCCTCATCTGCGTCACCGTCGGTGCATCATTGCTTGCCATCGCGCTCGGCTACTGGCGCGGGCCGCTCGGCTCGGGTGCACCGGATCCGGCTCCGCCCAAACGCCACCACCGCCACTGACGTTCTACCGTGGCGGGATGTCGTCTTCGGCATCGCCGCGCACGCGGAAAAAGAATTCCTCGTACTCGCGGGCGGCCATTGGGTCAGTGGAGATGAACCAGCGTTCGAGTGCCGAGGCACCGGGCAGCCGGTGCTCGGCGAGAAAGCACGCGAGGTTCACCCCTGCGTTGATCTTGGCGCGCGCGGCGATAGGGTTGCCGAAGTGTGCGCACTGGTACGACGGTACCCACGGCGCGTAGGCACCGATGAGCGCAAGGATGAAGGAGGGCACAAACGCGATGGTGAATGCGGTCGCGTGCGTACTCCAAAGCGTCGGGGCGAGGAGCGCGAACGGGGCCACGAGCGGGATGAGGTAGCGGTAGCCGTAGGCCCAGCCACCGTAGCCGCCGGCGATGATCATGTGGACGCCGATGGTGGCAGCGACGGCCAGGATGATGCAGCGGTCCAGATGATGGCTGCGGAGGCGCCGGACGATGGCGGGGAGCGCGAGTATCGCGACCAGGAAGATCGGCGAGTAGACGAAGAAGCCGCGCTGGCCCAAGAGCGCGTGAAACGAGTAGTCGGGGCCCTCGGGGAGCACGAAGCCTGAGGACGACCACGACTTGTCGACGCCGGCGCGCGCGGGGGTGAGGAGCACGGGCACGATCGAACCGCTCGAGGCCGCGTTGAGCGCGAACCACAGCAACAGGCCAGGGAGCGCGCCGAGTCCGTAGCGAACGATGATGCGCACCGACGGTAAGAAGCCGATGGCGATGCACACGCCGAAGATGCTGGCGAAGACCGGATCGAGGAGCACGCAGCCGCCGAGCGCGAGGCCGGCGCGGAATGGATTCGCGCGTCGCGCTTCCCAGAGGCCCCACAACAAGAAGCAGGCAGCCGGGGTGTGGTTGTTCATCGTGCCCGAGAACGACAGCAGCGTGGTGCCGAGCACGACGAGGAGCGGCAGCAACGGCGTCAGGCCCGCCTCGTCTCGATAGACGCGGAACAGCAATAGCAAAAACGCGAGCGAGAACGACCCCACGCTCAACAACGTCACCGCAAAGACGGCGAGCTCGCGGTGCATGGTGAAGCGCCAGCCGAACACGTTCTCTACGACGAAATACACGCCGGCACCGAGCACGGCCAAGAAGGGCGGCTTGTTCGAGTACACCTTGCCGTCGATCTTGATGACGTCCGAGGTGCGACCGAACGTGCTGTGCTCGAGCGTCCACTGATGGTGATCCACCAGCGCTTCGATCAACGAGAAGCGCGAGATCTCGTTGCCGCCGAGCGAGAGGTGCGTCCGGGTGATGGCGAGCAGGAGCCCGAGCACCACCAGCACCGAGAGGAAGATGCTGCCCCGCCGGCTCGCGGTCATGGGGGTGCGCTAGCGCGCGAGCTCGCGTGCGAGCGCGACCAAGCCAGCCACCGACGAGCTGCGTTCACCGCGCTCGATGGCGCGCACCTCGGCGACGAGCGCGCGGTTCACCGGCGTGGCGATGCCATGCGCGTCACCGCGTCGCACGATCTCGCCGTTGAGGTAGTCGATCTCGGGCGGACGGCCGCGCTCGAGCGCGTACAACATCGAGCTGCGCATGCGCCGGAACTTCGCGCCGACGACCAGCAAGAGGCCGTGCTTCACGATCAAGGAAAGACGGCCAAACAGGGCTTCGCGCTCCTTCTGCGTGAGCGTGACGGCGCTGATGTCGAGCGTGCCGCCGACTTTCGCCATGGTCACCCCGCTCGCGAGTGCGACGTCTGCGACCTCGGTGAAGATCTCGAGGGCGAGCCTTCGGATGGGGCGCCGTAGCAGCAACGCCCCGAGCGCCTGGCCGCCGATCGCGCCGAGCGTGGAGGTGACGCTGTTGATCGCGAGCTTGGACCAGCGCACGCCGGGAAAATTGCTCACCAGCTCCGCGGGGCTCGCAGCGACCATCGCCGCGCGGAGATCTTCGAGCTGCGGCAACGTCGCTGCTGCGCCAAGACCGGCGAGCTGTCCGAGCTGCACGCCCCCCGATGAGGTGCGCTTGAAGCGACCGGGTGCCACCATGCTGGCGCCCCAGCCGACCACGCAGCCGACGATGCGCGCATCGGGCAGCACCGCTGCAGCGCGCGCCTCGGGGAGGCCGTTCTGGCACACCACCACGAGCGTCTCCGGCGCGAGCGCAGCCTTGGCCGACGACAACGCCTCTTCGAGCGCCGGTGCTTGCGTGGTGAGAATTACGGCGGAGAAGGGTGCGCCGTTACCGCGTGCCTCGACGAGGTTGGCGGCGGGCGGTGACGAGACGGCGTGCGACCATCTCGTTCCGTCGAGATCCTCGACCTGATAGCCGTCGCGTGCGAGCACCGCGCGCGCTTCGGGATCACGCGCGATGGGGCTCACCAGGTGGCCGTCGCGCGTGAGGCACGCGGCCATCACGCCACCGATTCCGCCGGTTCCGATCACCGCGATGCGCATGGGCCGCCTAGTATGCTTCGTCGCTCACGTTCATGGCGCACAAAAAAAACCGCGCGACGAGCCGGGTTGTTCACCCGACCGATCGCGCGGTCTCGAAGTGCGACTACTGGGTGTGGCTTACGAGCTGGAGCAGGCGGCGAGCTGGGTCGAGCAAGCCGGGCTCTTCGCTGCAGTCCCGGTGCAGGACAAGCAAGCGGCCGAGGTGTCGGTCGCGCTGGTGCACGAGCCGGCGCCGCCGTCCGTGTTGCCGCCGTCAGGGCCACCGATGCACTTCATGAAGCCGCAGGTGAAGAGCGCGGTGTACTTGGCCTGCGAAGCCGTCGAGCCCTTAGCGACGCAGCCCTGAACACAGGCCGGATCCGATGCACCACACGCTTGGGCGCAGGTGATGATCGTGAGGCACGAGGTGCCGCTGGCCGAGAGGTCAGGGGCCATGTCCCCCTTCGTGCTCAAGTCTTGGTTCGCGGGAGCGTCGTCGCCGCAACCAGCCGCCAGACCCAACATACAAAGCGCCGCAACCAAGAGACCAGTACGCATCATTTCCCGTGCTCCTTAGAGAAGTTTAGATCGGTTCAGAGGCGCCACTTTATCCCAAGACGAGCGGGCCGCGATGTTTTTGAACGAATCGCAAGCACTGTTCTAGAGGTCACGGGTGCTTAGGCGACACTTAGCCAGACGGGCGGGCGGCGCTGTTACGGGCGAGCGCGCGAACCAGATCGGCCTGACCATCGGCGTGATAGCTCGAACGCACGAGCGGGCCCGACTCGACATGCGGAATGCCGAGCCTGCGTGCATGCGCCGCCAGCTCGTCGAACTCGGAGGGCTCGACGAAGCGCACCACCGGCAGATGGTGCGTGCGCGAGGGCTGGAGGTATTGCCCGAGCGTCACGATGTCGACGCCGAGGCTCGCCAGCTCCCCGAGCACCTGCTCGACCTCTTCGCGCGTCTCGCCGAGGCCGAGCATGAGGCCCGTCTTGGTTACCGCGCCAGCCGCGTGCGCGTGCGCGAGAATCTGGTAACTGCGCTCGTAGCTCGCCTGGATCCGCACGGCGCGAGAGAGCCGCGGCACCGTCTCGAGGTTGTGGGCGAAGACGTCGGGCGCGGCGTCAAGGACGATGTCGAGATCGGAGGTGACACCTTTGAAGTCGCCCGTGAGCACCTCGACGGTCATCTCGGGCGACGCCGCCTTCACCGCGCGGATCGTGGCCGCCCAATGCGCAGCGCCGCCATCGACGAGGTCGTCGCGATCGACCGAGGTGATTACCGTGTGCACGAGGCCCAGCTTGGCCAGCGTCTCGGCGACGCGGCGGGGCTCGTCGTCATCGACCGGCTCCGGCTTGCCGGTCGGCACGTCGCAGAACTGACACGAGCGCGTGCAGATGCCGCCGAGGATCATGATCGTGAGCGCCCGCCGGTTCCAGCACTCGCCGATGTTCGGGCATGACGCGCTCTCACACACCGTGTGCAGCCGCTCCTTGTGCACGAGCTCGCGCAGATCGAAGAACGCCTCGCCGGTGGGCAGCTTGGCCTTGATCCAGGGCGGGAGGCGACGACGCGTGGGCTCGGCCGCCACCGCTTCCGTCTGCAACACGGGCAGGTGCAGGCGGTGCTCGCTCGGCGCCTTCGAGAAGGTCGATCGCTTGAGGGTGCTGCTCACGGGGGGCGTGCCAGACATTCTGAACGCGATCAGACCGCGAGCAAGAGTGGGTTCTCGAGCGTGCGCACCACCTCGGCGAGCAACTGCGCACCGAGCACGCCGTCGACGATGCGGTGATCGCACGACAGCGTGAGCGTCATCTTGCGCGCGATGACGATGCGGTCCTCACCGACGCCGTCCTTCGCCTCGACGACGACCGGACGCTTCTCGGTGGTGCCCACGGCCAGGATCACGGCCTCGGGCGGATTGATGATGGCCGTGAACTCGCGCAGACCGTACATGCCGAGGTTCGAGATCGACGCCGTGCTGCCCGTGTACTCCTCGGGCTTGAGCTTCTTGTTCTTGGCGCGCCCGGCGAGCTCGCGGACCTCGGCGGAGATCTGCGCGATGCCTTTTTGATCCGCGTTGCGGATCACCGGCGTGATGAGACCGTCGGGAACACTGACCGCCACGCCGAGATCGATGCGACCGTGCCGAATGATGCCTTGCTCGGTCCATGACACGTTGGCGTCGGGGACGCGGCGCAGTGCCACGGCGAGCGCCTTGATGACGAGGTCGTTCACCGAGAGCTTGGCGCCCATCGCTTCGTTGGTCTGCTCGCGCAGTGCCATCAAGCGGTCGACGTTCGCCTCCGCGGTGAGGAAGATGTGCGGGATGTCGCGCGCCGATTCGGTGAGGCGACGCGCGATGGTCTTGCGCATCTGCGACGGCGCGACGGTGCTGTCCACGCCGGGCGTGAACGGTCGCACGTCGACCGGCGGCTTGGCCCCGTTCGGCGCCTGGCTCGATGCCGCAGGCGCATCGGCCGACGCGAGGTCGCGCTGGATGATGCGACCGTGCGGACCCGAGCCATTCAGCGAGTGAAGATCGATGCCCGCCTCGCGCGCGAGCTTGCGGGCGAGCGGCGACGCGATTACGCGACCGTTGCTCGCCGGTGCAGGGACGGCTTGCTTCGGCTCCGGCTTCGCAGCGACGGGCGCAAGCTTGGCTTCGGGCTTGGCTTCGGGCTTGGCCTGGGCTTTGGCTTCCGGTGCGGCCTTCGGCGCAGCGGTCTCCGTGCCGACCTTGCTGACGTCTTCGCCCGCGTCGCCGAGGATCGCGACGGGCGCGCCCAGCTTCACGGTGTCGCCCTCGTTCACGAGGAGCTTCAGCAACACGCCCTCGTCCTCGAGGGGAAAGTCCATGTTCGCCTTGTCGGTCTCGACCTCGGCGATCACGTCGCCAGGCGCAATCTTGTCGCCGACCTTCTTCGTCCACTTCGCCAGCACGCCTTCTTCCATCGTCGGAGAAAGCTTCGGCATGTTGATCATCGTCGCCATGGTCGGTTAGCTCCGGTACATCGCGCGCTTGACGGCTTCGATCACGCGCGGAACGTCCGGCATGATGTGAGCCTCGAGGTTGGGTGCGTAAGGCATGGGCACTTCCATGCGGGAGAGGCGCTCGACCGGTGCGTCGAGGTCGTCGAAACACGCCGACTGGATGCGCGACACGATCTCCGCACCGAACGAAGCAATGCCGTGCGCCTCTTCGAGCACGAGGGCGCGATGCGTCTTGCGCACGGAGGCAAAGAGCAGCTCCTCGTCGAGCGGACGGATCGTGCGCGGATCCACGATCTCGACGGAGATGCCTTCCTTCTCGAGCTCCTTCGCCGCGTCGAGCGCGGTGTGCACCATCTTCGACCACGCGATGATCGTGCAGTCGGTGCCTTCGCGCTTGATGTCACCCTTGCCGAGCGGCACCAGGTGCTCGCCATCCGGCACCTCGTCTTGCACGTTGTAGAGGCGCTCACCCTCGATGAACACGACCGGATCGTTGTCGCGGATCGCGCTCTTCAGCAGGCCCTTCGCATCGGCTGGCGTGGACGGCAACACCACCTTCAGGCCCGGCACGTTCGCGTACATCGACTCGAGGCACTGCGAGTGCTGCGCGCCGAGCTGACCGGCGGCGCCACCGGGCCCGCGGAACACGATCGGCAGGCTGAACTGCCCACCCGACATGAGACGAATCTTCGCCGCGTTGTTGACGATCTGATCGATCGCCACCAGCGAGAAGTTCCACGTCATGAACTCGATGATCGGGCGGAGACCCGTGAGCGCCGCGCCGATGCCCACGCCCGCGAAGCCACACTCCGCGATGGGCGCATCGATGACGCGCTCCTCGCCGAACTTCTCGAGCATGCCCTGCGACACCTTGTAGGCCCCCTGGTAGTGCCCGACCTCTTCGCCCATGAGGAAGATGCTCGGGTCGTTCGTCATCTCTTCGCTCATCGCCTGGTTGAGCGCTTCGCGATACGAAAGGCGAGCCATTACATTTTCTCCATCGAGGGGGGGACGTGCCCGTCCCCCCTCATCGGGCAAAGCCCGATGAGCCTCCCCCCACCGCGCGTTGCTCGCGCGAGTTGTTGACTGCGCTGGTTGTGGGACGGTGCCATTACATCTTCTCCGGGTTTGTCGACGGGTCGGAGTACACGTATTTCCACATTTCTTCTACCGTCGGTAACGGCGACTCGTCGGCGAAGCGGGTGGCTTCACCGATCTCCGCGCGGACGCCGGCTTCGAGCGTGGTGAGCTTGTCCTCGGCGACGCCGAATTCGCTCGTGAGGCGGGCGCGCGCGACGCTGAGCGGGTCGCGCTTCTTCCACTCCTCGACCTCGTCCTTCGTGCGGTAGTTGCCCGGGTCCGACATGGAGTGACCGCGGAAGCGGTAGGTCATCACCTCGACGAGCGTGGGCTGCTTGTCCTTGCGTGCGCGCGCGACCGCCTCGGCGATGCCTTCACGCACCGCGAGCACGTCGTGCCCCTCGAAGCGCTGGCGAGCGACGCCGTAGCCGGCCGCGCGCTCGGTCACGTCGGCCACCGCGATGGTGCGATAGAGCGGCGTGCCCATCGAGTACTGGTTGTTCTCGCAGATGAAGACGATGGGCAGCTTCCACAGGCCCGCGAGCGAGATGCCCTCGTGGAACGCGCCCTGCGGAACGGAGCCGTCGCCAAAGAAGCACAGCGTGACCTCGTCGGTCTTTTTGTATTTCGAGGCGAAGGCGACGCCGGTTGCGAGCGGCACGTGCCCACCGACGATACCGTGGCCGCCGAGCATGCGCAGCTTCTCGGAGAAGAGGTGCATGGATCCGCCGAACCCCTTCGAGGCGCCGGTCTGCTTGCCGAAGAGCTCCGCGAGCACCTCCTTCGAGGTTCCGCCCTTCGCGAGGTAGTGGCCGTGCGAGCGGTACGTGCAGACGATGTAGTCCTCCGGCGTGAGCGTCGAGATCGCGCCGGTGCACACGGCCTCCTGGCCGATGCCGAGGTGAAGGAAGCCGCCGATCTTGCCGGAGGCGTACGCCTTGGCGGCGGCTTCCTCGACGCGGCGGATGGTGAGCATCTGCCGGTACAAGTCGGTGAGCAGGCGCGCGGTATCGGCCTTGGAGTCGGTGCTGGCGGCACCATTGCGCTTTTGCGCGGGTGCTTTTTCGTTGGTTGTTTTGGCGTCCACGTCGTGCCTCTAAAGTGACTCTCGGCGACGACGCCGCGAGGACGCGGACTATAGCCATATGACGCGGATTCAGCCAGGGCTGCACCGGACCGGAGCGCCGAGGGCGGTTAGGCGGGTTGCGGGCGCGACTCCGGGCGCGAACGCCTGAACAGACCCATCCCCATGCTGGCGCGCCACAGCGTCTGCTCGAATGGCGTGGCGGGGTGGAGCCCGTGCTCGAACACCGAGTCCATTTTCGCGCGGCTGTTGTCGACGAAGGCCTTCAGCTCGTACGCACGCAATTGCGCGAGCGTGCGCTGCATGACCGCCTCGCTCGGGGCGTACCGCGTAGCGATCGCGTGGCAATACCGCAGGTGGCGGGCCTCGTCCTTTTCCTCATCGCGGCCCTCGAGGCCAGAACCCTTGGCTCCCACCCAGCGTCGCTTTTGCCCTCCGCACCCGCTCACTGATCGGGGTCAACTGACCTACCTGTCTGCAGGGTCGGTTGACCCCCCGGGGTGAACGACTACTACGGTCGGCGCGTCGGTTTTTGTGCGTCCTGAGCATCTAACCACTCAGATTCACAGGGCTTCGTCAACGGCGTTAACTCTCCGCAGCTCATGGATTTAATCGAGTGGTTCTGAGTGCTTGGGCATGATCGTGGATAGTATGGCTACCGATCGGAAATAGATGTTGGTCCGGCGTTGGTCTGAGAGTTGCTGCGCTTCGCCTCATGCTTCGATCGATACGCGCCATTCCGATCACGCTCGTTGCTTGCGCTCTTTGGGGTCAGGCGGCCGAGGCCGCGTCCCGGTTGGAACCGGCCTTCCGTGCGGGTCGCGATCCGGCGGCAACGTCGCGGCTCACGCCCGTGCGAACTCACACCTCAAAGCAGGGAGGCCGCTTCGCGCTGCGACCTGCGCTGATCCGACCCGAAAAGAACCGAGCTCAGGTCTATTCCCTCCTCCCGGGATCATTCCCCAGGATGGCGCTCGCGGCCGTTGGCCGTGAGCTGTCCCTTGAAGACATGGCCGCACTGGTGGGCGCTCCCAATGGATCGCAGGTGCAAGCTGTAGCGATGGGTAACCACATCGATATTGAAACGAGTCATGAAGCCTTCGCTGGTCATCTGCGACGGACGCTCGGCAGAGACGAGGAGGGCCGACTGTTCCTCGAGAACAAAACCTTCTATCTGCGCGCTGGAAAGACCGGCTTGGGGACTGCTGTCTTTGCTCATCAGGTCGACGCGGCCAGAAGGTTGGGGATCGACTACATCAAGGCGGAGGCAGTGTCGCCAATGTTCCACAAGGAGAACGGGTACTATGTCTGGCCTCGGCTGGGCTTCAATGGTCCTCTCGACGGCGCAACCCGCGCGTCCTTGCCTCCGCAGCTGGCTCATGCGCGGGACCTCCTCGATCTGATGCAAACCCCGGAAGGAAGAGCCTGGTGGAAACAGCAAGGCCGCAGCGTGTACGTCCGGTTCGAGCTCGACAAAAACAGCAAATCCAGTCGTCACCTCGAGCATTATCTGGACAAAAAAGGACCGCGGGCCGGGGCTGTCCAGAAGTTATTCGCGCAGCCTGTGGTGAAGCCGGGGAATCATACCGACAGGATCGTGTCCAGGCCGCGCAGCGCCAACGAGGTTCAAGTCGTCGTCGACCTGCCATTCCTGTCAGACCCCGAGCGCATCCGATCGCTGGTCCGTCCGTCGACGACCCACGATCTGGCGATCCTGACCGGTGCCTCCCCCGGGTCGATCGTCGTCGTGGGTCGGCACGACGACCACGAGGATAGCAAGGGGGAAGTAGCCGCCATCGACGTGCTTCATGGCGAAGATGATCGAATCAGACATTTTGTAGATGAAGAGAGGGTCGGTTCCAGACGTATGCTTGAATTCACTCTGACTCATTATGATAATTCATCGTTCAATGCGAGGCCGCCGAGCGATGGACGCGTGTCGATGATCTCGCTCGAGAACTCACCGCGCGCATTTCTGAGTGACGTGCAGTACCGGGCCCAGGCAGCCAAGCGTCTGGGTTTTTCAAAGTTGACGATTGATTACTTCCTGGGTCCAAAAGACGTCGCGAAAATGCAGTTACTTGTCAGCGGAGGATTCGATCAGCTGATAGAGCCTGACGTCACAGAACGGTTGCCTGCGTCGCTCAAATCCGTGCGCCGTGTGTCGGAATTGATGCGCACGAAGGAGGGGCGGCAATGGATGGCCGAGGCACAGTTCCGCTCAGATCAGTACTGGACGATGGATCTCACCACGCTGCCGGCGCACAGCGTCGTCGAGAGCACGGGGCTCACGACCCTCCGGAACGTGTCAACGAGTTGATGACCGACATCCTTGGGACGCTGATGAACCAAGGGTTGCTGTCGCTGGCAGTCACGGCGCAGGACGGAACACGGACTCGTGCAGCGGCCACCGCGCCTTCATTTCGAACGTACGGCTCGCTCTTGCAGTGCCGAGAACAAGCCAAGCTGCATATCAAAGCCGTCTTGGCCGCGGCCGAGGACCCGGAGTACACGCGAGCTCAACATGCGGCGCGAGCCGCAGCAGCCAAGGATTATCAAGAGCGAGTGGAGGCCGCGATCACGACGGTAACGGAGCTGCAGAAGCACCGCTCAAAATCGGACGCACCGGCCCGTGCGTCGGTGACCGACCCGGAGGCGCGGGTGGTGAAGATGGGCGATGGCGGCTTTCGTCCAGCGTACAACGTGCAATACGCAGTTGCCGGCTCGGAGATGGGCGGACCGCGAACCATCGTCGGAGTGAACGTGACCAACGTGGGCAGCGACATGGGCAGCATGGCGCCGATGGTCGAGCAGATAAAGGAGCGAACGGGACAAACACCGGTCGTACTTCTTGCAGACGGTGGACACGCCAAGGCCGAGGACATCGCAACGACCCGGCGCATGGGCGTCGATGTGATCGTACCTCCAGCCGAGAACGCGAAAACCATCGAGCAGCTCAAGGCCGAAGGAGCCGACCCCGATGTCATCGCGTGGCGCGAACGGATGGAAACCGACGAAGCCAAGAAGCTCTACCGCGCCCGTGCGGGACTGGCCGAGCTGGCGAACGCGCACCAGGAGAGCCATCACGGCATCACGCACGTGCTTGTACGCGGCATCGCGAAGGTGACCTGCGTGATCCTGCTCAACGCCATCGCGAGCAACATCCTTTCGCACGGCGCTAATCTGCTGACCTGAGCGCGCTGCCGTCGACGGAAAAACTCGACGGCCGCTGAAGAGCGGGTGATGAGGCGCGCGGGAGGTTGACGCGCCCGCCGCCGAACGGGAGCGCCAGCTGCCCACCGTGCGTGTGGTCGGAGATCTAGACCTCGACGTTCGCCTTGGTCGCCTCGGCAAAATGGTTCGGATCGTGTGCGAGTAGCAAGGTGGGCTCGCCCGCGCGCCGATCGGCCAGCGTGCGCCGCAGGTCGTGCCGGCCCGTCCAGCTGTCTTCCACGCCTGGGGCGTACAGCGACGTGCCGTCGCGCTCCAGGTGTACGCCTGCGTTGCGCAAGACGTTGGTGCCGCCGTCGCGCAAGCCGCCGACGAGATGCTCGGCATCGCAGAAATAGTCGTGGTTGCCCATGCAGGCGAATACGCCGTCGGGCGCGCGCCGGCCGGAAAGCGCAGCGGCAACGTCGTCGGTGTACCGATCGCCAGAGCTCACCAGGTCGCCGGTGATGGCAATCAGATCGGCGCGCTGCGCGTTGAGCTCCCGCACCCACGACGCCACCCGGGCGCGCGGCGCGTACGAGCTGCAATGCACGTCGGAGATCTGGCCGATGCGAAAGCCGTCGAACGCATCGGGCAGGTTCTCGACGGGGATGTCGACCTCGACGATGCGAGGGCTACGGCGCACCGACCACAAGCCACTCAGTATGGTGACATCGCAACGTAGCGCGGGCCGGTGCAGCCTAGAGGCCGTTCGTGTTAAGAGCGTGTAAACCTCAGGTCGGTCCAAATGAATGTAGAGCTGGTCAAAGAGTATCGCTTCGAAGCTGCGCACCGTCTCCCGCATGTGCCCGAAGGCCACAAGTGCTCGCGCCTGCATGGCCATAGCTTCAAGTTCGAGATCCACATCGTGGGCGCGGTGAATCCGGCCAACGGGTGGCTGATCGACTTCGGTGCGCTCGACACGCACGTGATGCCGATCGTGAACCGCATTGATCACTACCTCCTCAACGAAATCGAGGGCCTCGAGAACCCTACCTCCGAGGTGTGCGCGAAGTGGCTGTTCGATCGCATCAAGGCCAACGTCCCAGAGCTCACGGCGGTCACGTTCTACGAGACCTGCGACGCGCGCTGTATCTATAGGGGGTGATCACCTACAGCTGGAACGGGGGAAGAGGATGCCTCGTCCCCGCGTATGATCAGCGGTCATGGAGACCCTCCTCTCGGTAGATGATCTCCGCCTTCGCTACGACGAGCCGCGCGACGCGGTGGCCAGTGTCAGCTTCAAGATCTCGGCGGGCAGCATCTTCGCGCTCGTGGGTCCGAACGGCGCGGGCAAGACGTCCATCCTCCGCATGCTCGCCACGCTGCAGGTGCCCACGAGCGGAACCATCACACTCGACGGCGTGGATCTCGTCGCCGATGCGGCAGAGGCGCGGAGACGGCTCGGCTTCCTCCCCGACAACTTCTCGCTCTACGACCGCCTCACGCCCGTCGACTACCTCGACTTCTGGGCCCGGCTCTACGGGCTCCCCGAGCGCGGCAAGAAGGAGCGCATCGAGTCGCTGCTCGACGAGCTGGGTCTCGCCGACAAGCGCACCGCGATCATCGGCAGCCTTTCACGCGGCATGCGGCAACGCCTTGGCCTGGGTCGGGCGCTGGTTCACGAGCCCAAGCTGCTCATCCTCGACGAGCCGGCCTCTGCGCTCGACCCGGCAGCGCGCGAGCGATTGCAGCAACTGCTCACGCGCTGGAAGAAGCGCGGGCTCGCCATCATCATCTCGTCGCACATCCTGCCGGACCTCGCTGCCATCGCCGATGCGGTGGGCATCATGGAGCGCGGTCGGATGGTGCAGAGCGGTCGCATCACGGACGTCGCGCGTGACGTGCGCGGCGCGCAGCTCTATCGCATCGAGCTGTCGGGCGGCATCGACAAGGCCCGCAAGGTGTTCGACGAGCGCTTCGGTGTCGCCCACACCGTGAACGAGCCCGACCCCGGTTGCTTCGAGCTCGCGCTCGGTGGTGAGGACGGGGACGAGGCGATCGCCGCCCTCGTCGAGGCGTTGGTGTTGCGCGGTGCGCGCGTGCGATCGGTTGGCCCCAAAGAAAGCGCGCTCGAGGCCGTGTATCGGGCCAGCGCCGTCGCGGAAGTCGCTTAAGGAGACCCGATGCAAGCCATGGTCACAGCCATCTCGGCCTTTTCCGCACGCGGTACGCGCGGCAGACGAGGCGTGTTGCTCGCGTTCGCGGCGCTGCTCGCGCTGGTCATCCTCGGCATCTCGCACGAGATCGCGGTGCGCACCGCCGAGGAAGCGCTGCGGCAGGCGCAGCTCGAGAGCGCGGCCGGTGGAACGTCGTCTGTCCTGCCGTCGGCGACCCCGAGCACCTGGTACATCGCCGACGTCATCGCGATGATCCTCCTCGGCGGCGGGCTGTTCCTCGTCGCACCCGCGATGGCCGCGGCGCAAGTTGGTGAAGAACGGCGCTCGGGGACGCTCGACTTGTTGCGCACCGCACCGCTCTCTGCCAACCAGCTCGTCGCCGGGTTCCTCGTGGGTGCGCCCACATCGCTGTACTTGTTGTTGAGCGGTCCGCTCGCATTGCACGTGGCCGCCGGCATCTTCGGCGCGCTGCCGCTCAGCCTGGTGCTCGGGAGCACCGTGCTCTTGTTCTCCGGCGCTGCGTTCCTAATGTTGCTGTCGGTGCTGGCCGCGCTGTCCATCGGTCGCGAGGCGCCGGGCGGCGCGGCGACGCTCGGCATGGCGGGTGTGATGGGGCTCTTCGCGCTCGTCACACTCGGCTTCGCGGCGGAGCCGTTCAGCGCGACGTGGGCGCACCTGCACCCGGCCGGCGCGATGTCGGTGCTCTATCACAGCTTCGACAACGACTATCGCGAGAGCTTTATGTCGCGCGGCTATCACAGCGCTGAAGCCAACGCAGAAGGCTCGCTACGCCGGTATGCGTTGACGTCGATGGAGCCCGTCTTCGCCACCTTGGTCTATCTCCTGGCGAGCGTGTTGCTCCTCTTCGCCGCGCGTCGCGCGATCGCGGGTGAGACCCCGAGCCGCCTGAGCAAGCTCGAGGCCGTGGGCCTCTTCGCCGTGGCGACGCTCTCCATCGTGGTCCCCATGCGCGCGGTCGTGTCCGCGTTCGATCTCGAGCTCGGCAACCTGCTAACGCTGGCGCTGGCGCTGGTCGTTCCCTACCTGGTGTGCGTCCTCGGTGCTACGCCCTCGGCGACCGCGTATGGCGTGGGGCGGTCGCGTGGGCTCGCTGCGAAGGCCGCGCCGTTCTGGTCGGCGGTGGCGATGCTCGCCGTCGGTGTCGCGATGACCGGCCTGCTCTATGGCCAGCGCATCTTCAGCGTGTTCGGGAACGAGCGAGATGCGTTGTGCGCGATCGGCTTCTTGCTCATCGCGCTCACGCTGCCGATTTACTCGCTGTACGCGTCGACGCGCATCTCCACGCCAGGCGGCCGTCTCGCGTTCTGGGCCGCGGTCATCACACACGTCACGTTGCAGGTGCCCGCGGTCGTGATCTTCTTCGAGCAGGGCACCAGCGACAGCGTCAAGCACCTGCTCGCGAACGTCGGATTGGTCGTGGGGGTCGTGGTCCCGCTCGTCATCGCCTGGCGACAGCACGCCGCCAATCGCAAGCTCGCCGCTCGCATGGTCTGATACGCTGCTTCGGCCATGGCCGAGCCGGTAACGCTGCGCATCGTCACGCTGAACCTGTGGGGAGAGCAGGGGCCGCTCGCGGAGCGTTGGCCGCTGGTGCTCGACGGGTTGCGCGCGCTCGCACCGGACGCGGTGTTGCTGCAAGAGGTGCGGCAGGTCGCAGGCCGCGTGCCCAACCAAGGCCAGGCGATCGCCGATGCGCTCGGCATGTCGGCCGCGTTCGCGGTCGCGACCGAGTGGGGCGGAGGCCACGAAGGCCTCGCCATCTTGTCGAAGTACCCGCTCTCCGACGTGGCGCACGTCGAGTTGCCCCACGCGACGGACCAGGAGCGCCGCATCGTGCTCGGTGCCACGGCAGCGACCCCGTCGGGCGCGGTGGGGCTGTTCACGAGCCACCTCAACTACCGCATGACCGATGGTCAGAAGCGCGAAGATCAGATTGTCGCCGCCGAGAAGCACGTGGCGGCCCACTCCGCGCCGGTGAAGATCTGGGGCGGTGACTTCAACGCCACGCCCGACTCCGACGAGATCCGCTGGTTGAAAGGCCTGCGCAGCATCCTCACCGACGGACAGCTGCGCCGCGTGTATTACCAGGACGCGTTCGCGGTGCGCCATGCCGTGGCACCCGGCTTCACGTGGTCATCTCGCAACCCGCACACCGATTCGCTCGCGTGGCTCGAGCTCGATCGCCGCATCGACTACCTGTTCGTGTCCCACCGGAACCGGGACGGCTCGGGCGCAATCCTCGACGCGAACGTGGTGCTGGATACCCCGAATGCGAAAGGCAACTTCTCGTCCGATCACTTCGCGGTCATGGCCGACGTGCGCATCGCGCCGAGGCCGAAATAAGACCTAGCTACGGCTTGGGTGGATCTGTGTGCTTCGCGACGTCGACCTGGCCGTACCGATAAACGGTGATCTGTCCGCGCACGACATCCCGGTCGTAGGGCCGCGACGTTTGTACGTGCACCAGCCCGGCGTCCTGGATGAACTCCACGCGAACGCCGTTGTGAAGGTTGGTTTCGTCCCTCACCCACGTTCGCTCTCCCGAGAACGAGAGCTTCTCGCGCGCGCGGCGAACGAGACCAAGACGATCGACGACCTCGATCTTCGTACGGATGCCGTTCCTGCCGTCCCACGTGCGGGTCAAGCGGATCGTGTTGCCGCTCTTTGCGGGACGAACATGCTCACCAGCAGTCGCGGGGATCGCGGCGCACAGGACGGAGAGGGCAAGAAGGACGCGCATGCCGGAACAGACTGCAAGACGGCAGCCAACGCCGAAACGAGATGATTCAGTGGGTTAACGGTGGTTTTGAACATTGAGCGCGGCGTCGACGCTGGCCACGACCGGGGTCTGTAGACCCACGAATCCGAGGCCAGCGACGGAGTTGACTCACCCAGTGAGAGCGCGTAGACCAGCGCGATGCTGCATCCCTACGCCTCCTTCGTCGGCAAGGTCGACAAGCCCGCTCGGTATTTGGGTGGTGAGTACCAGTCGATCAACAAGGACTGGGAGAGCGCGCGCTGCCGTATCGCGCTCGCGTTCCCCGACATCTACGACATCGGGATGTCGCACCTCGGCACGAAGATCCTCTACTCGCTGCTGAACAAGCACGAAGGGATCCTGTGCGAGCGCGCGTTCACGCCGTGGACGGACATGGAATCCGAGCTGCGCAAGCGCAACCTTCCGCTGCTCACGCTCGAGAGCGCACGGCCGCTGTCCGACTTCGACGCCGTCGGTATCTCGCTTCAGTTCGAGATGACGTACACCAACGTGCTCACGCTGCTCGACCTCGGCGGCATCCCGCTGCGCCAGGCCGCGCGCGGTGAAGATGATCCCATCGTGCTCGGTGGCGGACCGACGGCAACGCACCCGGAGCCCATCGCGCCCTTCTTCGATGCGTTGCTCATCGGCGAGGCCGAGGAGGTGCTACCGCCGGCGTTGTTGTCGCTCGCCGAGTGGAAGCGCGAGGGCGTGTCGCGACGAGAGCGACTCATTCGCCTGGCCATGATCCCGGGGTTCTACGTACCGTCGGTGTACACCACGCGGATCGACGATCGCTCCGACATGGAGGTGATCGACGGCGTCATCGACGAGCGCGTGCCGAAGAAGGTCAACCGCGTCTGGGTCAAGGACCTGAACCAGTTTCCGTTCCCGTCAGACACGCCGGTGCCGTATGCCGAGGCGGTGTTCGATCGCGTGTCGGTGGAGATCGCGCGCGGCTGCACCGAGGGCTGCCGGTTCTGCCAGGCGGGCATGATCTACCGCCCGGTGCGAGAGCGCGATCCGGATTCGATCGTGAAGTCGGTGGTCGACGGTGTGCGCAACGGGGGCTACGACGAGACCTCGCTCACTGCGCTGTCGACGGCCGACGTGTCCTGCATCACGCCCCTCGTGAAGCGCGTGATGGGCGAGCTCAAGAAGGACCAGGTGTCGCTGTCGGTGTCCTCGTTGCGTGCCTATGGCCTCAACGAGGAGCTGCTCGACGAGATCTCGAGCGTGCGCGCCACCGGTCTCACGTTCGCGCCCGAGGCCGGCACGCAGCGGATGCGTGACGTCATCAACAAGAACGTCACCGAGGAAGACATCATGGCCTCGGCCGAGAAGATCTTCTCCCGCGGTTGGGCGCGCATGAAGTGCTACTTCATGATCGGGCTGCCCACGGAGACCGACGACGACGTGATCGGCATTCCGGAGACCGGCGGACGCCTCAAGCGGCGCGGGAGGCAGTTCCGCCGCGACGCCGACGTGACGGTGTCGGTGAGCTCGCACGTGCCGAAGCCGCACACGCCGTTCCAGTGGTGCGCGATGGACACGCCCGGAGATCTCCAACGAAAGCAGTACCTGCTGCGTGACGAGGCCCGCAAGCAACGCGTGACGCTCAAGCACCACGACGTCAGTGGCTCATACGTCGAGGGCATCCTGTCGCGCGGCGATCGCAGGCTCGCCGAGGTCATCGAGGACGTGTGGCGTGGCGGTGCGCGCTTCTGCGGCTGGGAAGAGCACTTCGACCTTCCGCTGTGGGACGCGATGCTCGACAAGCACCACGTCGATCGCGCGGCCTACCTGGGCACGCGCGCGGTCGATGCTGCGCAGCCGTGGGACCACATCGACGTGGGCCTGGCCGAAGGCTTCCTCGCGTGGGAGTACCGCCGGTCCCTCAAGAATCGCTTGTCGCCGCCGTGCGGCAAGCCGAACAAGACGCTGCTGCACCACACGAACATCGAGGACGCCGAGGCCGATCAGCGCAAGCTCGTCTGTTACGACTGCGGCATCGCGTGCGACCTCGGCGAGATGCGCGAGGAGCGCATCGAGTACCTGCACAAGCTCGACGCGCGCAAAGACAAGATAAAGCACGCGCTGCCGGTGCTCAATGCCGACGGAACATCATCGGTGCCGATGCCGACGATCGCGCCGGCAAAGCCGGCGTTGCGCAACCAAGGGCCCAAGCCCACTGGCTTCACGCAGGAGCTCGGTCGTCGCTTCCGCATTCGCTTCACCAAGCGCGGTCGTGGTGCGTTCACTTCGCACCTCGACACCATGCGGCTCCTCATTCGAACGTTCCGACGTGCGGGCATCGAGCTGCAGTATTCGAAGGGCTTCCACCCGAAGCCCGTCATGGTCTTCGGGCCGGCGCTCGGCCTCGGGGTGGCTGCGCTCGGGGAGCTGTGCGATGTAAAGGCGATCTTCGACGGAGACGAGCCCGCTCTCTTGGCCAAGATGCAAGGCGCGCTGCCGGAAGGCGTGACGATCGATGCGGTGCGCGAGCTGGTCGACGGCGAGGTGGCGCTCAACAAGGTGATTGGCCAGGCGCGCTACGCGGCGTGGTTGCCGACGCGTCCGGAGTCGCTGCGTACGGGTGATCTGTCGGTCGTCCGCACGCAGAAGAGTGAGCGGAAGCAGATCGACGTGAGCGCGTTCTTGCTCGAGGCAACGCTGGCCGATGCCGAGACCGAATCGCGGTTGCGTGCCGAGCTGGAGTGGCCCGCGGGCGGCGCGATCCTCCTGTCGACGGTGCGTGTCAGTGACGACGGCGGCGTGAAGCCCGGCGAGCTGGTGGAGGCCTTGACCGGCGCGCGGTGCGAAGAGGGGGTCTTGTTGGCTCGGCTCGCGCTCGACCTCGCGGATGGTGGCGACGTCATGACGATGCCGGTGGTGATACCTCCGCCTTACGTCAGGCCCAAGCTGGATCTCGACGTCGAGCCGCAGCTCGCGCTGTAGCCACTGGGCTGCGGGTCAGTCCGCGGTCGAAAGATCCGGGAGCACCGCGACGGATAGGTCCTTCGGGATGGGCTCGTTGTGGCCCGTCGGATCGGTGCCGCAGCCGAGGCCGAGGAGACCGCAAAGCGCCGACGGGACCAACCCAAACCGCGTGGAAAAACACACTGTCTCCCGACGCGATCGCGCCACCGGTGTCATGGGTTGGAAACCGCGACTTCAGCCCGGCGCTAACACGATCGTCATTGCTTCGTTCGCGCGCGCGATGTCGCCCTCGTACTTGAGCACAAGGTTGAGCGTTTCCTCGACGGTGGCTTTGTCGAGCTCTTCGCGACCCAGCCAGATGAGCGCGCGCGCCCAGTCGAGCGTCTCCGAGATCGAAGGGCGCTTCTTGAGGTCGAGCGTGCGGAGCTGCGCGACCACCTGCACCAGCGACGCGGAGAGCTTCGCCGAGACCTCCGGCACGCGCGCGCGGACGATCTCGAGCTCGCGCTCCGGGGTCGGATAGCCGAGATGAAGATGGAGACAGCGACGCTTGAGCGCGTCGGTCATCTCGCGCGCGTTGTTCGACGTGAGGATCACGAACGGGATGTGCGCGGCTTTCAGCGTGCCGAGCTCTGGGACCGAAACCTGGAAGTCGGACAGGATCTCGAGGAGGAACGCCTCGAACTCCGGGTCTGCTCGGTCGACCTCGTCGATGAGCAGCACCGCGCGGGTGGGTGACCGCAGCGCAGCGAGGAGAGGGCGAGGCAAGAGAAAGCGCTCCGAGAAGAACGCGTCTTCTTGCGACGCGAGGCGATCGACGGCCTGCGCGAGCGTCTGGGTGCCCGAGAGCACCTCGCCCACCTTGTCGCGAAGGATCTGCGTGTAGAGCAGTTGCTTCGGATAGGCCCACTCGTAGAGCGCCTTGCCTTCGTCGAGGCCCTCGTAGCACTGCAGACGGAACAGCGGCGCGGAGGTCGCCTCCGCCAGCACCTTCGCCAGCTCCGTCTTGCCGACGCCGGCCGGGCCTTCGATCATCACGGGGCGCTCCATGCGATCCGCGAGGAACAGCGTCGTGGCGATGCGACGATCGGCGATGTAACGCAGCGAACCGAGCCGCGTGAGCACATCGTCGACCGAAGTGAAGGCGGGCATCTCGCGACGCTAACATAGAGTTATAATGGCGGGCTCATGAACAAGGCGCCCGGGCACGTCGTCACCATCGGCAGCGCGTCGCTGCACGTTCCGGCCTCCTGCTGTCGCTGTGGTGCCCCTTCGACGACGAGCGTGCGCAACTCGATCCGCTTCGGCAACCGCACACGCTCGCTCGATCTGCCCTACTGCGATGCGTGCAAGACGCGCTCGGAGCAGATCATGGGGCGCCGCACGCGGGTGCATCTCGTCGCCATTGCCGTCGCTGCGGCCATCTCTGCGCTGGGCGTCGCGCTGCCATTCCTGCCGAAGGCCGTGCTGATCGGCGTGCCCGTTGCCTTCGCGCTCGTCGCTGCCGTCGTTCTACGCAGCAACGCCGGGGACGCGCTCGACTTCCCGCTCGGTGCCTGGATGGTGGGTGCCAAAGCGAGCAACAGCACGTTCTTCTGCACGCACCAGCCGTGGGCGCAGGCCCTCGCCGCCGCCAACGGTGTCGAGGCGAAGCCCGCGCAGTACGCGGACGCCGTGCGCCCGTGGATCGGAGCGCTGCTCGTCGCTGGTTGCGCGTCGGTGTACGTCGCCATCTGTTGCCAACCCGCGGTGTATGTCGACGTGGCGGCGGTTTTTCCGTTGCAGATCTGGCTCGATGGCAAGTCGAGCATCGTGGCCGATCCGCAGTTCCTGCATTCGCCCCGCCCCACGATGACGGTGCCGTACGGCAGCCACCGCCTAGGTTGGTCTCCCGTTGGTGCGGACAAACCGTCGGGTGAAACCGCTGCAGTGAAAGTGGCGTGGCACGGGCACCACTTGTACAACCCCGCCAGCACGACCTGCTACGACCTCGATCTCTCCGTGTATGGCTCGGCGAAGGGCGAGGGTATGGAAGACGGTCCGCAATCGGTCCACGAGTTCTACACGTTCAAGACCATCGACAACTGGTTCCAGCCGAACCCGAGCACCGTCTCCACGAAGAGCAGCGGCGCCACACGCATCGCACTGCAGGAAGACCGCATGTGTCGCGACCTCGCGAACCACGGCTGCGGCGTGCAGATCCGCAGTGACTTCGTCGAGTGTGTTCGCGCCGCGCACAACGAGCCGGCAATGAACACGTGCGTGCAGCAAGCCACCCGAGCCTGCAAACACCCCAACAAGTAACTGACTAGTTCTCGTCGGTGCCGACGCGCATCGATGCGATGGTCTCGTCGAGCTCGCGCTGGCGCGCGCTGCTTTGCTCGCTGGCGTTCACCATCGTGAGCACGTACGCGAAGCCTTCCTCGACGAGATAGAGCTGACGCGCGCTGCGCTTGCCCTTGTCGAGCGTGGCCTCGATGACGACGCGCTGGCTGCCCGCGGTCTTGCCGATGCTGGGCGTAGCCTTGACGATCGTCCAGCCTTGTCTCTCGAGCGACGGGCGGCTGCGCGCGAAGAGCTGGTTCGCGTCGACGCCGGCGGGCGCCTGCTCGGCCGCGAGCGTGAGGCGCGAGCCTTCGCGGTGCGTCCACGTGGCCAAGAGGCGGGACGACGGCGGCGACGGCGACAGCTCCCAACCCGGGGGCGGCTCGATGGATTGCAGCCGGTGCGGCGGTGACTTGATCAGTCTTTGCGAAGGTGAGGCAGCGGCTGTCGAGCCGATCGTGCAGCACGCGGCGGCGAGCAAAACGCGAAGCGCGGAGCCTTTCAGCAGAGCTCTCATGATTGTCCTTGAACGCCCTCGGGCGGCATTTCTTCAGAGCCTACCCCACACGCCGTCGCTGCCACGTCGGATGTGAGACGCCGCGGTGCGCCGTGGCGCTGGGTCTGTGCACGTATGTGCTGTGCTCCTGTTCAGTGAAAAAGTGGGGGTGGAGCTTACTTTTTCGCTTGTTCGAAATCTATTGAGTGGAGTACATTCGAACTCGTCGACATGACTCGTTCGCAGCAGACAGAGGGCAGCGAGGGTCTCTTGAGCGACCAGGATATCAGCGACATCGAGAAGAATCACCTCGAAGGACTGACTTCTGCGCAGATTGTTGAATTGTTTCGGGTTCGCGGCGTGCGCTTCTCGGAGGCCACGTTTCGTAAGTACGTGCAGCAAGGGCTTCTCCCGCGAAGTCGCAGGATCGGGCGTAAGGGGAAACACCAAGGTTCGCTGGGGATTTATCCGCCGAACACCGTACGTCGCATCAATGAAGTGAAGCGAATGATGGGGGAGAGCTACACGATCGAAGAGATTCAGCGCTCCTTCCTGCGGTTTCGGGACGAGATAGAGACCATCGAAAGAGGGCTCGAGCTGGTGTTCGGTGAGTTCGGTCGGGAGCTGGCGGGCGAGGCGTTCGAAGGAACGCGGCGCGCGAAGCTCTCACGTGAGATGGGCGATGCCCGTCAGGTCGCGGACGACCTGGTGGGTCGAATCGAAAGTTTGCAGCGGCAGATCACGTCGCCGCTGGAGCGTGCTGCGAGGGCACGCGTGTTTTCATCCGGTGCCTCTGGCGGCGCTGGCGATCTTCTCTAGGAGGGTGAATGGACCAAGACCTGCGGGGCGAGCTTGTAGAGATCGAGGCCACCGAGGGCGAGGAAGTCTCGTCCGAGGGTGCAAATCCAGCTGCGCCAAAGCTTCGCCAGAAGCGTCGTACAAGGATGCGTTCGAAGACCATCGCGCCACGTCGGCTCTCGAAAGAAGAGCTGAAGATGCGCGACCTCTTTCCGGTGCTGCAGGACTTCGACCGTCCGACGTCGCGAGGCGAGTGCAAGGAAGGCATGCGGCCTTGCCCGTACGTGTCGTGCAAGCATCACCTGTACCTCGATGTGAATACGGAGACGGGCAGTATCAAGCTCAACTTCCCGGACCTCGAGGTCCAGGAGATGGCCGAGACCTGCTCGCTCGACGTGGCCGACAAGGGCGGCATCACCCTCGAGGAAGTGGGCGAGATCCTCAACCTCACGCGCGAACGCATCCGCCAGGTCGAGGTCCGCGGTCTCCTCAAGCTCAAGATGGTCGGCCCTGGCGAAGAGCCGATCCCCGGCGATCCGAACTACGGCATTCCCGTCGTCTTCAACGATTAACCGGTTTCACGTCGAGTCGATCCGCGTCCGGCCAGGGTAAGCCTGGCCTCCCGCTCATACTCGCTTCGCTCGACTGGTTGTTTCGACGTGAAACCGCACTAACCAACGGTCCCTCGCGCCACTCACCCGTGTGGTTGGCGCGTGTCGCGTCGGCTGTGCTACACGATCGGCCCCATGGCTGATCCCACCGCACCGTCGACAACGTCTCCAGCCGAAGCCGAGCGCTTCGATCCGCGCGTCATCGAGCCTGCCTGGCAGAAGCGTTGGCAGGACGAGAAGGTGTTTCTCGCGGCGCGCGATACCGCGAAGAAGAAGTATTTCGTGATGGAGATGTTTGCGTACCCGTCGGGCCGGCTGCACATGGGCCACGTTCGCAACTACACGATGGGCGACGTGATCGCGCGCATCAAGCGCATGCAGGGCTACGCCGTGCTGTATCCGACGGGCTGGGACGCCTTCGGGATGCCGGCGGAAAACGCCGCGATCAAGGCGAAGGTTCATCCGCGCAGCTGGACGCTCTCGAACATTCGCCACATGCGCGAGCAGTTCATCGCGCTGGGCTTGTCGTACGACTGGACGCGCGAGGTCACGACCTGCGAGCCCGAGTACTTCGTGCACGAGCAGCGAATCTTCGTCGAGATGTGGAAGAAGGGCCTCGCGTACCGCAAGGGCGCGCTCGTCAACTGGTGTGACGATTGCGGTACCGTGCTCGCGAACGAGCAGGTCGAAGACGGTCTGTGTTGGCGGAGCCGCACGCCGGTTCGGCAACGCGAGCTCGAGCAGTGGTTCCTCAAGATCACGGACTACGCCGACCAGCTGTTGTTCGACATCAGCAAGCTGGAAGGGAAGTGGCCCGACAAGGTTCTTCGCATGCAGGAGAACTGGATCGGCCGCTCCGTCGGTGCGCGCGTGGCATTCGCGCTCGAGAAGCCCGTCGCGGACACCGCGAAGATCGAGGTCTTCACCACGCGGCCCGACACGCTGTACGGAGTGAGCTTCGTGACCGTCGCGCCTGAGCACCCGCTCGCGCTGCCGCTGTCGGCGGGCGGCAAGAACGAAGCGAAGGTGCGCGAGTTCGTGGAGCGCGTGAAGAAGGAAGACAAGATCCAGCGCGGCTCCGAGCAGTGCGTGAAGGAAGGCGTGGACACCGGCGCCACCTGCGTGCACCCGCTCACCGGCAAGCAGCTGCCCATCTTCGTCGCCAACTTCGTGCTCATGGACTACGGCACCGGCGCGGTCATGGCCGTCCCGGCGCACGATCAACGCGACTTCGACTTCGCGACCAAGTATGGGCTCCCTAAGATCGTGGTCATTCGAGGCGAGCAAGCGCCCGACGCAGAGACCATGACCGAGGCCTATGTCGATGCTGGCACGATGATCGCGTCGGGGCCGTTCGACGGTACGTCGAACGAAGCGGGCAAGGAGAAGGTTGCCGCCTTGCTGGCAGAGAGGAACGCCGGCGGCCCGACGGTGAACTACCGCATGCGCGACTGGCTGTTGTCTCGGCAGCGCTACTGGGGCGCGCCGATCCCGATGGTACGGTGCGCCATGCATGGCTACCAGCCGGTGCCGGCGGCAGAGCTGCCGGTGAAGCTGCCGGACGACGTGACGCTCGCCGAGGGCGGGCAGTCGCCTCTGGCCACGCATCCCACGTGGAAGAAGACGACGTGTCCGGTCTGCAGCGGACCTGCCGAGCGTGAAACCGACACGATGGACGGCTTCATGGAGTCGTCGTGGTACCCGTTGCGCTACGCGGCACCGACGAGCAGCGATTGGTTGAATCGCGACGACATCGACTTCTGGATGCCGGTCGATCAGTACATCGGCGGGTCCGAGCATGCGACCAAGCACCTCCTCTACGTGCGCTTCTTCACGAAGATGCTGCGCGACTGGGGCTGGGTAAAAAAGGATCTGGACGAGCCGTTCCTTCGCCTTTTGACGCAAGGCATGGTGGTGAAGGAGACCTATCGCTGCTCCGAGCACGACTACCTCTATCCAGAAGAGGTGGTGGGCACTGGTGATGCGCGCACCTGCAAGCAGTGCGGTCGGTCCGTCACCGTCGGTCGCATGGAGAAGATGTCGAAGACGTTGAAGAACGTGGTCGAGCCGTTGCCGCTCATCGAGAAGTTCGGTGCCGACACGGTGCGACTCTTCTCGCTGTTCGCGGCGCCGGCGGAGAGCATGCTCGAGTGGTCCGAGGCCGGCGTCGAAGGTGCGCTGCGTTTCTTGCAGCGGCTCTGGCGGTTGGCGGCGGCGCTGGCCGACAATGCCGGGGGCGCCACCGTCGACGCGGATGCGGACCTCATGCAGAAGACGCACGCGACGATCAAGAAGGTCAGCGAAGACATTGGTGGTGAGCGCTTCCAGTTCAACACGGCGATCGCCGCCATCATGGAGCTCACGAACGCCGTGTATTCGCACCCCACGTACAAGACCGCACCGAGCCCGACGGTACGGTTCGCCGTCGAATCCGCTCTCCAGATCCTCCACCCGATGGCCCCTCATCTCACCGAGGCGGCATGGGAGCGCATCGGCAAGAAGGCGATGCTCGCCACGTCGGCATGGCCCGCCTTCGACGCGCAGATCGCGCAGAAAAAGCGGGCGAGCTATGCGGTCCAGGTCATGGGCAAGCTGCGCGGCACCGTCGACAGCGACCCCGACGCGGATCAAGCCACCATCGAGGCTCTGGCCCGAGCGCTCGATACCGTGAACGCGTTCATCGCGGGGAAGGAGATGGCGAAGGTGGTGTTCGTGAAGGGTCGCCTCATCAACTTCGTGACCAAGAACTAGCGCTTCTCGGCTCCCGGTCACTGCTTCCCGTGCTGCGGCAATGCGAAGCGCCGAGGGCCTCGGCGTTCCCCATCGCTCGTCTCAAACGCCTTGCCCTCGACTATGAAAGGCAGTTTGTTCATCCTAC
>JAYUBF010000324.1:0-28341 GCA_043741435.1 Myxococcales bacterium | reverse complement strand
AAACAACCCCAGGCCGTCCCCGTCGAGATCGCCTCGCTTCGCCCACCACCCGCTCCACTTCACCGACGGTGGAACTTGCTAACTGATCACACATGGGTGGGCCTCGTAGTGGGTTCTTCTGCGCGGAGCATGTTGGCTTGAGCAAAGGCGAGAAAGCCAAAGCAAAGGCGGCTTGGAAGGCTCAGAGGAAGGGTTAGCCTGCAGCCCAAAAAGACTCTACCTCATCGACTTGGCCAGGATGCTTAGCCAGTAGGGTAAGATTTACGACAAGCTCAGGGCTCGGCGTCTTCGCCCCCGAGCGTAGCTTTGACAGGTATCCTTCAGAGAGTCCTAGAAGGTTCTCGAGTCGGTTTTGCTTGATTTCTTTGGCAAGCTTTTCGAGAGCAGCTTTTGCCATCTCACGTAGGCGTCTGTCGTACAAAGGTGCAACCGATTCGTCGACGGCCTTCGCTGTTTGAGCATCGCTATATTCCTCCCCACAGTTGTTACAAGTAGGGATTGCAATATCGTCCGGCACGCTAAGAGTCATGGTGTAGTAGCGCGTTTTTCGACCACTCTTCGTGGTAGGAATAACTTCTCCCCCACACTCGGGACACGGAAAATTCATGGTTGCACGACTCCTTTCTTACTCCGGAGAGGATATTCAAGCGGGTGAAGAGAAATCACCATAAGCCGGGGCCCCATGATGATCGTTACCTTTAAGTAAAAACCGCGACCGTCAATAACCACGGCATACACGTCGCAGTCGTCACGCTGTTGGGTGGTGTGCGAAAAATCTAAATCCGAAAGAGCGGCGATGGCTGACGTCGCCACTCTCCGCGCTTCTGTTTCCGTGGCAAAAAAGGCGCTAGCTCGCGTACGGGAAAGCACCATCGCACCCTGTGCGGCTAATTCTTGTACTTGTTCAAGAGGCCAACGGGCCATCTACACACATTCTGACTGGACACAGTCCAGTTGTCAAGCGGCCTAAATCAATCCCACGGCCCTCGACAACGCGTCCCGAGAGAGCTTGCCGTACGTCTTGTCGATCAGGGCCGTGGTCACGTGGCCTAGGAGCTCGGCTACCACGCTGTTGCTTACACCAGCCTGCAGCAGCAGCCAGCTCGCGTAGGTTCGCCGTAGATCGTTGGGTGAAGCTGGATCGATCTTCAGGCGCTTGCACGCGGCTTTTAGGTCCCGTCCGACCTTGCCCCACGGTGCGGTCAACAGCCCGCTACCTGACTTGCCTAGCGCTTCTTTCAGCTTTGGATGAAAAGGGACGAAGCGATCTGACTTGTCGGTCTTGGTGCCGCGGATGTGGATCGCGTCGCCCTGGATATCGTTCCACGTGAGTGACTCCACCTCCGACTTGCGCGCGCCGGTGTAGACCGCGATCAGCAGCCACGGCCTGCGATGGGGTTCCACCTCGTCGAGTAGGCGCGCAAACTCGTCGCGCGATAGCCAGCGTTTCTGAGGGATGTAGGGCGCGGGGAAGTCAACGCGGAGCGGGTCTAGCTCAATGCGCGTGATCCCCGCGCGGTTTGCGCGGGCGATGGCCTGGTAGAGAACGGCGATTTCTTTTTTGATGGTGAGGCGCGAGATCTTCGCCTTCGCGAATTTCCCGTAGGTGTCCTTCATCCGCGTGTCGATGTACTTCTCCAGATCGGAGCGCATGAGGAGTTGAACGTCGGCGTTTGCTCCAAGGTGTGCGCGCAGCGGTTTGCACTTCGTCGCGATGTACTCCGCGTTTTTGGTGCTGGAGTGCGCTTCGCTCCATACCTCTAGCTGTTGTAGGATGTCATCGAGCGCAACGTATGACTTCTTTGTCGTCGCATCCTGAGCTTCACGCTCAAACCGTCGCAGGACAGCGCGAGCCGCATCGCGGTCGGTGCACTTCGTCGACCGCAGCACACGCCGACCGTTCGGGAGGTAGTAGGAGGCCCACCACGTCTTTCCTCGTCGATACAGCCTGTCGTTCATGCTCCCGTGATACCACAGCTGCTACAAATGTAGCAGATTGGAACTCCTTCGTGCTCCTTCGTGCTCCATTTTGCATCGAAAGAGCAGTACCGCAGCAGACAGGGTGTCGTGTTAATTAGTTGAAATGATTTTTTCGGGCGTATAGCTCAGTTGGTTAGAGCATCGGTTTTACATACCGAGGGTCGGGGGTTCAAGTCCCTCTGCGCCTACCGTGCGAAACACCTCTGCGATGCGGTATGATGTTGGCGCAGCCAGCGCTCATGACGACCACACAGACCACCTACGAGACGAACAGGTGAGCCGGGCCCGCGATCTTCCGCGGCTCGTGTCGAGCTGGCCGAACGGCGCCATGTTTCGCGAGCACGTGCGCGAGACGGATGGCGCGCGCACGTTCTTCTACCCGGTGGACGACGCGAAGGCGTTGCCCGTGAAGATCGTCGTGGGCTCACTCGTGTCCATCTCGCTGCGCTTCGTCGATCGCGACACCGACTTTCACGTGCACGCGAATGTGGTGGAGCGCGTCGAGACCGGCAACAAGCCGGGCCTGGTGCTCGCGTTCTTGCCGGAGGAGCGCGATCGCCAAGAGCTGGTCCTCGCCATCGCCGATGGCGAGAGCGTGCCCTATCTTCGGCGCAAGGCGATCCGTACGCCGTGCACGCTCGGCGTCGGTGTCATCCGCGAGAATGGCGCCAAGCTCGAGTCCACGCTGTCCACCATCAGTGAACGTGGCGCGCACCTCGAAGCCGACATGCTCTCCAAGAACGAGCGCGTGCAGCTCGCCATCGCGTTTCCCGGTCAAAAGGCGCGAGTCGTCGTCGGTGGTCGCGTGACCGCGCGGATCACGGGGCCCGAAAAGGGCGTGGGCATCGAGTTCATCTTCGTGTCGTCGAAGCAGCGGGACGACGTCGCTTCCGTCGTCGCCGGGTTTCGCTCCAGCCTCTAGCTGAGCGAAAGCTAGAACGAGCCGGAGAGCGTGGCTGCGCCGCCCTGCGTGGTGGGCGCCACGGTGAGGGTCGCGCGCTGCGGTGCGCGCCAGCCGAGGTAGCCGAGCACACCACTCGCGATCGCCGCGCCGAGCGCAACACCGCCCGTCGCGCCCGCGGCAATGGAGTAGTTCACCCTGTCTTTGTCGAACTGTTCGTGGGCGACGGACCCATTGCCGGTGAGCCTCTCGTAGTCGTTGAACATGTTGGAGCGCAGGCCGAGGTAGAGGCTGGCACCGAGGAACGCCATGCTGGCAGCACCGAGCGCGACGGCCGGAACGCGACGCTTGTCCCTCGATGGCACTGGCGGCGGAGGTGGTGGTGGCTCGACGTGGTGGAGCGCAGCGAGCCGCGCGGTTTCGGCCTCGGCAGCCTTTGCTTGCTGTTCTGCTCGCTCCTTGAGGGCCTCGGCGATGAGGTCGCGCACGAGCGCTGCGTTCGGGGCGTCGGGTTTCTCGCGAAGGTAGCCTTCGAAGAAGAACAGCGCGCGATCGAAGCTCTTGAGCGCGAGCTGACACTGCCCGAGGTTGAAGAGGAGGCCGGGCAAGGGTGCGAGCTCGTACGAGTGTGTGTACGCCTCGCTCGCCTCGGTGAAACGACCGAGCTGATAGTGGACGGCCGCTTGCTTGGCGAAGCGCTTGGCATCTTCGAAGGCGTCGCCGTGGGCAACTCCGGCGCGTGCGCAAAACAGCGCAACAGCGACGGCACAGAGTACGCGAGAGGGCAGCATGGGCGGCATCTTAGCGCCGATTGATGCCCAGATCCCGTTCGTTACTTCGGGCGGGGCTTGTGATCTTTGAAGGGGTCGATGACGGCGTGGCGAGCCGGCCCGTCGAGCGTGGACTTCTTCGACTTACCGCCATGTGGGCGCACGGGCTTGGTGGCGTGCGAAGCGACGATGGGCACCGGCGGCTCAGGTTGCACGGGAACCGTCGGCTGCACGGCCTCGACGGGCTTGACCGGGCTCGTCGTCGTTGTCGTTGTCGTTGTCGTCGTCGTCGGAGCCGCAGGGTCCGTGGGCGGCGCGACGACTGGCAGGACCGCAACCACAGGCGTGGTGGTCTGGGGTGCAGACTTCGGCGTCCGCATTCCGAGGAAGATGAAGAGCCCGGCGGCCGCCAGCACCGCCACGCCCCCGAAGAGCGCCATGCGGGCTCGTCCACCCAGACCCGTGTCGGGGAACGTCGCGCTCGCCCGGGGCTGGTCGAAGGTCTCGAGGTCGCAGTCGTAGGCAGCCGCGATGGCGCGCAGGTGAGTCTCGACCTCGCGGATGTGCTGAGGTCGTTCTTCGCGCCGCATCTTGATGCACTGCATGATGAGCTCGTCGAGCTCCTGCGGGACCGGTTGCTTGGTCTCGCTCGATGGCGGCGGCGGCGTACGCGAGAGTCGGTTCACCAACATCTCGCCGAAGTTTTCACCACCGAAGGGGTTCTTCCCTGCGATGAGCTCGTAGAGGATGAGCCCGAGCGCGTAGATGTCGGAACGCGCGTCGACGGCGACTCCGCTGGCCTGCTCGGGCGACATGTACTCGGGCGTGCCCACGATGATGCCGGCCCCGGTCTTGTGCATCGCAACGTCGGCATCTTGCTTGCCGAGCTTTGCGATGCCGAAGTCGAGGAGCTTCACGAAGTCCTTCTGCCCACCGCGCTCCGTGAGAAAGATGTTCTCGGGCTTGAGATCGCGATGCACGATGCCGGCGTCGTGCACCTGCGCGAGGGCAGCGCAGACCTGCACGGCGATGCCGAGCGCGCGTGAGATCTTGAGATCACCGTCGCGCTGCACGACCTGCTCCAGGTTGAGCCCGGGCAGGAACTCCATGATGTAGTAGTTGTCGCCGGCGGGGTTCTCGACGAAGTCGGTGATCTCCACGATGTTCTCGTGGCAGATCTGATTGACGGCGCGCGCCTCGGCGAAGAAGCGACTGACGGCGAGCGCGTCACCCCCGAGCTCCGAGCGCAGGAGCTTCACTGCGACGCGACGCCCGAGGCGCACGTGCTCGGCTAGGTACACGATGCCCATGCCGCCTTCGCCGAGGACCTCGACGAGGCGATAGGACCCGAGCACGGTGCCGGGTTGCTTGGCCGGCACGAGCCCGGGAGCGTCGGTATCGCTGCCCCGGTTCTCACCGACCGCGACGGAGACATGGGTGTGCGCGACGGCAGCCGCGTCGCCGCGATAGCCGCTGGTGGCACCGCGCGGGGTGGCGCGATCGACCTCGCGCACCGTGGTCAGGCCAGAGAGTGCAGACGCAAGCTCCTCGGCTGTTTGGTAGCGCGCGGCTGGGTCGGGCGCGAGGCAGCGCAACACGACGGCGGAGACGCCTTCTTGCACGGGCTCGTTGGCGATGCTGCGCACGAGGCGGTCAGGCAGTGGCTGCTCGGCGCGAGGGGGCTCACCACACAGCGCCTCGTAGAGCACGACGCCGAAAGCGAAGATGTCGGTGCGCACATCGGAGATGGCCGGGCCGTCGGGGGTGTTCATGGCGCGGAGGCCGAAGCCGATGATCTTCACGTCGAGGAGGGTGCCCTCGGTCAAAAGGAAGCTGTCGGCCTTGAGCGCGCCGTGGACCACACCGGCGGCGTGGGCAGCAATGAGCCCGTCACAGATTTGCAGCGCGATCGCGATGACGCGCGGCTCGGCCACCGGCGCAGCGGCAGCGATGAAGCCGGCCAGCGTCGGACCCGCTCCTCGCTGAGTGACGACCCAGTACGCGCCGGACGGCAAGCTGCCGGAGTCGACGAGGCGTGCGATGCGAGGATGGTCGAGGCCACGCAATCGAGACGCGAAGCTCGCCAGCGACAGTGACGTGCTGAGAAGCGCCGCAGGGTAGAGCGTGAGCACGAGCCCTTGACCAGCGGTCGCGTCGTCGACCGCGTGCGTTGCGCCCGCAGCGTCTTCCCGAACCGCGACATACGATTCCGCGGGCGCCGTCTCCGCCAGCTGGCCGAGCAAACGATAGCCAGGCACGACCGGACGGTGGTCGTTGGCATTCGGGACGCTGGTTAGTGTTGCAGCCACAGTATGTGCCCCGTTGATACAAAAATTACGGGAACCTGCAGCGTATCACACCCTACTCGGCCGGACGCGTCCATTCAGCGATGAAGAGGATGCTGTAAGTGAGCGTGTCCGGGTCCCTGAGCATGGCCATGAACGCGTCGCGGAAGTCTCGATAGGCCTGCTCGGAGCCCATCACCGAGGCCGCATCGCGATCGCCCGTCTTCCACTTGGCTTCCCAGTTCGCGAGATCTCGCGCGGGCGCGGCGCCCGGGTAGAAGTGATACGGCATCGCGTGCATGCGCACTTCGTCGAGACCGGCCTTGCGGAACTGATGGAAGAGCTTCCGGCCCGCGAAAGGGTCCCACACGCCCTCGAGCTTCTCGGTGATCTTGCGCATGCCCTCGCGCACGATAGCGGGCTCCGGGAAGTGGTACGAGCCTGCGCCGTCGACGTCCGCGACCACCAGCTTCCCGCCCGGCTTCACGAGGGACGACAACGGCACCAGTGCTGCGTCGGGGTTGTCGAGATACTCGAACACGAACTCGCACCACACGAAGTCGAACGACTGCGTCGGAAAGGGCGGCGCGAAGAGATCGCCCTGCAGGAACTCGAGGTTGGTCACGCCCTTCTCGCGCGCGAGCTTGTGCCCATCCGCCATGCGCTTGGTCGAGCGGTCGAGCGCGACGACGTGACCCGTCGGGCCCACGAGGCTTGCCATGACGCGCGCGACCGCGCCGGTGCCCGCGCCTACATCGAGGCAACGGCTTCCGGGCTTCAGGCCCACGAGCTCGAGCCTGCGTCGGACTTCGTCGGCAGGGGTCTTGTCTTCGAGGCGAGTGGACTCGTCAGGCGACTCCATGAGATACCGAGACATCGCGTACTCCTCAGGTGCTCAACAGCGCGCAGCCGACCGAGTCGGAGCTGCTGGATGTGACGAGCGCGAGCCCGCCGGTTCGACGTAGCCGGACGAGTGCCATCACGAGCTGGGCCGCGCCGGCGGCGCCATACAGATCGCCGAGAGACTGCGAGACGTCGACGTGCTCGAGGCGCGCCCACGTCGGCACGCTCTGCGTGAGCGCCGCGTCTTCGGCGGCGTTCGATCCGGCTTCGACCACGCCTTGTCGCGCGATGATCGTGATTTTTTCCGGCGCGACCTCGACCTCGCGCAAGCAACGCGTGATGCAGTCGGCGAGCGCGGCCGATCGCGGCTTGCCTCCGACCGTCGACACCGTCGAGTGCAACCATCTCCCGAGCGGGGTGCGACCCGGCGTGAGCGGGCTGCCCGCACGCTCCAGCATCATGCACGCGACTCCTTCGCCGAAGTGGTAGCCCTCGCCGACGGGATCGATGGCGCGGAAGCGGAGCCACGCCGTTTGCGGACACAGCTCCTCGACTGCACCGACCGCTATCGCATCGGTGTAGCCGCGACGGATCGCCATCGCGGCGTAGCGCATCGCCATGATCCCGGAGAGGTGTCCCTCGGAGACCGTGGTGTTCAGCCCCTGGAGGTGCAGCCAAATCGCGGCCTGCGCCGTCGCTGCGTTGAGGACGATGCTGGGAAACATCATCGGACTCACCGCGTAGGGCGGGTCTGCCGTGAGAGCTTCACGCGTGAACTCGCTGATGCTGCGGAAGCTGCCCATCGCGGTACCGAGCACGATGCCCATCCGAGCGGCGCTCTCCGGCGTCGTCACGATGCCCGACTGGGCGACGGCGTCGCGGATCGCGGCGATGGCCATCACGGACGCACGATTCAGGTACTGCACACCCTTTTCGCCCAGTAGCGCCACGCGATCGAGGTCCATCGGGCGCGTCGCGAGCGGGCACCGCTCCGGCTCCATCCCTTCGGGTGGGCGTCGCGCAGCGATGGTGTGCGCGGCGATTGCGTCGGCAACCTTCTCCGGATCGCTGCCGAGCGCGGACTGCAGACCGAGCCCCGTGATGTCGAGCGGCTCTTGCAGTGCGCTCATTGCCCTGTGCTCGTGCGCTTGAAGAGGACGATCGCGTTGTTGCCACCGAAGGCGAAAGCGTCGTTCTGCACGATGTTCAGCCGAGCCTCGCGAGACTGATTGGGCACGCAGTCGACCGGACAGTCGGGGGCCGCTTCCTGGAAGTTGATCGTCGGTGGCATGAACTGGTGCCTGAGCGCGAGGCAGCAGGCCACGGCTGCGATCGCCGAGGCCGCGCCCATCGCGTGGCCGATCATCGACTTGATTGAGCTCATGGGGGGCGCGTGCTCGCCGAACACCTGTTGCAGCGCACCCGACTCCGCCGCGTCGTTCGCCTTGGTGCCGGTGCCGTGCGCGCACACATAGTCGACCTGATCGGGCGTGATGCCGGCGTTGCGGTGCGCGATGCGCATGCATTCGGCCACGCTCTCTTGCTGCGGCGCCACCATGTGCTTCGCGTCGCAGTTCATGCCGTAGCCGAGGATCTCGGCGTAGATGGTAGCGCCCCGACGCTGCGCTGATTCGAGCGTCTCGAGGACGAGTACCCCCGAGCCCTCCGCGGTGAGGATGCCTTTGCGGTTCTTGTCGAACGGTCGACACACCTCGGGGGCGATCGCACCGAGCCGAAAAAAGCCGGCGAACGCCTTGCGCGACATGGCGTCGGTGCCACCGGCCAGCATGAAGTCCGCTTCGCCCGTGCTGATGAGATCGAAGGCGTGGCCGATGGCGTAGTTGCCTGCCGCGCACGCGGTGGAGATCGCCATGGCCTCACCCGTCAGCCCGAATTCCTCGGCCACCGCGGCTGCCAGACGGCCGGCGGGGGCTTGCCGCGCCAGAGACGGTGAAAATGACTCCGCACCCCCGTCGAGCCACTCGCGGCCCAGGCTGTCTAGGTTGACGCCTTCGCCTTCGGTGGTGCCGATGCACGCACCCGCGCGTGCCGGGGAGAGAAGTTCGCGGCTCAGCCCCGCGTCTTGCACGGCCATGTGGGCCGCGGCGACGCAGAATTGCGCGGCGCGGCCGAGCTGCGAGGCGCGCTCGGCGCTCATCCAGCTTGACGGCGCGAAGTCTTTGATCTGCCCGCACTGGTTCGAGGCGAAGCCCGTGGTGTCGAAGGCCTCGATCGTGGAGGTTCCGCGCTTGCCGCTGCGCAATCCCTCGCAGAACGCGTCGATGCCGATGCCGATGTTGGACACGACGCCGAGACCCGTGACGACCACCGATCGGAGCTGCACTACTTCCTCCGCTCGAGGCCCTTGCGAACGACCCCGTAGGTTCCGTCGAGCGTGTTCATCTCGCCGAGGTCGTCTTCTGCGATCTGGATGCCGAAGGTCTTCTCGAGCTGCGACAGCACCTCGATCGCTCCCATGGAGTCGGCGCCGTGGTCCTGTTGAAAGCGGCTCGTGGGCGTGATCGTCGAGGCATCCACTTCGATCACCTTGGCGACGATGTGGCGGATCTTGTCCATGATCTCTTGCTGGTCGGTTTCCATCGATTCCCTCTAGGAGCGGGTGGCGCCAGCACCGGCAAGGTTGGCTCTGGCCATGAACGATTTCAGGACCCTCTCGGCGTAGTCGTTGAAGCGTCGATAGAGAGCGCGTTGGCACGTCCAGATCGAGTACTGCTTGTCGATCTCGATGCCGAGAGCCGCGTACGAGGCGAATTCTTCCTGCGCGACGAGACCCACGCCACTCGGACGACCCGCGGTCGCGTACGCCGCGAGCGAGCCCTGGATGAGCGCTGCGCGGATCTCCTTCTGCGAAAACTCGTGCCCGCGAATCACGAAGGTGCGGAAGGTGCTGAGGAGCTCGGAGAAGTTGAGTCCGGGTGACGAGATCTCGACGAGCGCGAAGCCGACCAACACGTCCTTGTCGACGGCCATCAGGATGCGGCGCTTCCGCTCCAGCCCGAGTTCCTGGTAGTAGGCGTTCACCTCCTCGAGCCTCAGCGATTCCTTGGTGAGATCGTCGGAGCGCAAGGTGAGGCCCTTCTCCGTGTTGACGAAGTATTGCTCGACATAGCGAAGGTCACCTTCGCTGGCGTCGACGATGCGCATGGAGGGGCGGACGGGGAGGGCAAACGTGACAGGCAGGGAAATATACCCAAACGTTCGCAGGTCAGAAAGATGTGGGTCCGCGATGTTCTTCGCGAAGCCGCCGAAGATACGGGCGGGCCACTTGTTCTTCGGCTGGAAGGACGTCTTGCAGAACAGGATGTCGGGGTTCTGGTCGATGTACTCGACGAGCCCCATGTTCACCGTCGCCCCAACGTTGTGCCCGACGGCAGCGGCGAGGTGCTGGTTGATGAGCGTCTTTCGATACCCACGCACCCCGGAGATGTGCCCGACGACGTTGCCGTTGCGCACGGCGACGACGGACTTGAACACCTTGCTCGGACGGGAGTTGAGCGCGTCCATCGTGTGCTTGATGGAGGGCAGCTGCGACTGCAGCAGCTCTTCCTTCTTCGGATAGATGAACCCGGTCTCGATGAAGAACTTCCAGAGGCGCTCGAAACTCACGCTGCGGCCGTCTTCCACCTCCGGGTAGAGGCTGCCCATGATGATGTTCGCGAGCTGAAGGCGGCTTTGCTCGGCCATGTCCTGAAACTCGATCCCGCAGCGCACTCCGACCTCTCGGCCGGAGAGGCGCGAGAGGTTTTTCACCTCACCGCGGCAGGCGAAGCGCTGGCCGCTGATGACGAGCGTGATCTTGTCGAACTGCGTGCCGATCGGGAACAGGTCGAGGTGGGGATCGAGGTCGAGGGCGAAGCCGAGGCTGCTGATGTCCCGGACCTCGCGCGTCATGGGCGTGAGGTAGAGCGCCGAGCTCATCTCGACGACCACGGGATCCTGCGCCGGTGGACGGAAGCGGCCGGAGCTGCGGAGGTGCCCGACCTCGAGCGTGCCGGGGAGACGAATGGTGAGCGGACGGCGTGCCTTCACCGACGTGGAGAAGCGATACACGCTCCCGTGCATCTCGAAGCGACCGTGCACGACCTCGTACTCGGTGAAGTCATGGGGCGTGCCCGGCACCTGCAGCTCGCTGCGGATCGGGTCCACCTGACCTGCGGTGCAGTGCACGCCGATCTGCGCGCCGTCTTCCGAATACAGCCCGATGCCGCCGGACTTGAGCGCACGACGGATGAGCCCAGCGCACACGGCGCGATCACGGATGAACGTGAGCTGTCCGGTCTGGGGCTCCGGCGTCAGCCGCTGCATCTCGCAGCCGACGGCGTAGTAGGGCTTGCCGCGTCGCTCCTCGAGCTGCAGATGGCGCACCATCGCGACGACGCCCGTGAGCGCCGGGACGTTGTTTCTCGCGATCTGGAACGCGGTGAGGCGCGTGCCGGGCAGCACGTGATCGAGGAACTGATCGACCGCGACCCGGAAGCAGAACCCTTCGTTGGAGATGTCGAGGAGCGGATACTCCGCACCGTCGAGCGACTTGATGACGAGCCCTTCACCGGGGTGGCGCGCGGTCTCCGAACGCGGAAACGTCAGCGAGACGATCTTCTGCAAGAGCTCGTCGGGCTCCTGCACGTGCGAGAAGCGGATGTTGTGCTCGGCGGCATCGACCACCGCCTCGTGCAGGGTGGAGCCGCAGTGGATGAGCTGACCTTGCTTGAGGTTTTGCAGGCGATCGAGCAGTCCCTCGCGCCATTCGGCGACGACGATGTCCGTGGGCTCGGCCGTGAGGCGCCGCTCCACCTCGTCGAGGTCGCTCGCCGAGTGGAAGGTGCAGCGGCCCTCGATCGCGGCAATCCAGCGCTGCAGCTCTTCGGGATTGGAGTTGAAGAGCAGCACGTGCGGTCGCGACTCGACCGCCGCCGTGATGATGAGGTTGCCTATCGCATCGGTTTTGGTTGGCATGGAGGAGTTGGTCTACCGACGGTGAGACACACAGGTACATGACCCTGGCCGAGGGAACAAGTTCGACATCACACCGTTTACCTTCTTTTGACGCCGCGCGCGGGCGAGCACGTGAAAAGTGTTGTGCTGGCCACCAAAGATACACCGCGCCGCGCGAAGCTCTCAGTTTGTGACTGGAGAGATCACGGGCGGCGTGAGCATGGCTACCATGCGCTCGGGGCGCGCGACGTCTTGATCGAGGAACCAGGCGCGCGACTTCGCGATCTGCAGGGTGCCTTGCTCACCGCTCGTGAGCTCGCCGCGCCGCCACCCCGCCGAGGCCACGTGCATGTGCAGGTCGACCTCGGCGAACTTCGTCTCGGCGGAGATGCAGTGCTTCAAGGCCTCGTCGCTATCCCCGCGGAAGCCGGCCGCCGAGGAGAGAAGCATGTGAGCGAGCGGATGGGCCCACTTCGCGCGCTCGGCCAGGAGGGACTTCGCGTCGCGTTCGCCCGCGGCGAGGAGCTCCGACCTCCGGCGCGGGTTCTCGCCCGCGGCCGACAGGGCGCTGCGCCCGCGGAGGTACGTGCACTCGATCCGGATCTGCTCGATGTCCATGAGCAACACCTTCTTGAGGTCACCCCAGCGACGGAGGATGCGATCGTAGGCCTGCTCGGCCGCGCCCTGGTAGAGCTCGATCTGCGCGGAGGAGTGCATCTCCCAGAAGTGCTCGAGGTGGATGCCCTCGTTGGTCCAGTTGCGCATGGCTTTCTCGACCGACTCCATCGCGATCTCAGGCTGGCCGCGGAAGAGCGCCACGAGCGGCACGAACTCCGTGCGGAGGTTCGTGAGCGAGTACAGGTCGCCGCGTTCCTGCGCGCTCGTCTCGAGCTGCGCGACGCGCACGGCGAAGGCCTTGAGCTCGCCGAGGAAGTATTGCGAGAACAACAGGAACGGCTGAGTGCTGGCGAGCTCCCAGCTGACGCCGCTGCATTGATCTCGGAAGATCGTCTCCGCGGCGCTCAGCACGCGATACGCCTCGGCGAACGAGCCCTCGAGGAAGCGACAGGTGCCGAACGCCATCCGTTGCAGGCCCACGAGGCGCGCCTGCTGTGCCTCGCACGAGAGCTCGTCGGCCATCGTCAGCAGGAGGTCCGTGCGCTTGCCCGACTTTCGGCCGCCGAGCGCAGAGTAGATGGCCTCGAGGCACAGGCCCCGCGCGATGCGCACGGGCTCGCCGGTCTGGAGTGCCAGGATGAGGTTGCGCGTCTGGAAGTCGGCTCCGCGGATGGTGTCGACGAAGGCTAGACCGGTGCCGACCGCCCAGCATACATCCACGCGGGTCAGATCGACGGGAGACACAGCTTGCTCCGCGCGCTTCTTGAACTTGAGGCCACGCAGACGCAGCTTCACGCGCTGGAAGCCGACGGACGCGAGCGCGCCCGTCATGGTGGACGGCAGGCTCATTCCCACGGCCTTGAGCACGCTGCGCACGACCTCCACGCCTTCGGTGATGTGGCCCGAACGCAGCAGTGCTTCGGCGGCGCGCCGACGGAGATCGAGCGCCACGGTCACGCTGCCCGATTCCGCGGCGCGGAGATACGCCGCTGCCGCCTCGGCACCGCGGCCGGCATTGCTGAGCGCGTCGCCGAGGCCGATCTGCAGCTCGTGCAGCGTGGCGCCTTCTTCACGCGACAGCTCGATGCTCTTGCGATAGAGACGTGCGGCGCGATCGAAGGCGAGGGCTCGCTCTGCTTGTTGTGCGGCTTGACGAGCGTAGATGGCGGCGCGCGCCTGATCGCCAGCCTCGATCCAGTGGATCATCTGTGGCTCGGGGTCGATGTGGCCCGAGGTCTCGAACGCGACCGCGAGCTTGCGGTGCAGCTCGTGGCGCCCCTCGGGGGGGATGACGGCGAGGGCCGCCGCGCGCACGCGATCGTGGAACGTCTCGATTCGATCCGTGCCGCGCATGCCGTTGGTCCGGATGAGGTGCGCGACGCGCAAGAGACCCACCTGCTTGGCGAAGCCGGCGCCGAGCGCGGTTGCCTGCGACGCCGTGATCTGAAGGATGGGTCGGCCTGCGATCGCGAGCAGGGACAGCAGGTGACGCGATTCCGTCTCGAGCGCTTCGATGCGGGCGCGGAGAGCGTCTTCGAGCTGCACGGGCCGGGTGGTGCTGGCCGAGCTCGTGGCACTGAAGCGGATGAGCTCGTCGAGGAACAGCGGATGCCCGCCGGCTTCCTCCACGAGCTGTGGCAGCGGCAGCATCATGCCGGGCGCAACGGTGCGCGCGATCTGCTCCGCGAGGTGCAGGGCTTGATCGAATGGGAGACGGTCGAGATCGATGCGGTCGAGCGGCGTGGGCAACCCGATCAGCAGCGTGTTGATGTCGCTGGTGGTCGGCCGGATGGTCGCGAGGAGCAGGATCGGTGCGGCGTCGGACTGGCGCAGCAGCTCGGCGAGGAGCGCGCGACTATCGTCGTCGGACCATTGCAGATCGTCGACGACGATCATCAGCGGGTGTTGCTTGGCGAGCGAGATGAACAGCTCGCGCAGGGCACCGAAGACGCGGAGACGGCGCTCGATGGGATCGAGGATCTGGTGCGGAGGCGTGGGTGCCTCGACCACCGCGGGTACGCGCGAGAGCACCGGGAAGACCTCGGCGAGCAGCGGCGCGTTGGGCGGCAGCAGCTGTGCGACCTCTCTGCTGTTGCGCTTCACCAAGTACTGGCTGAGTGCGTCGATGACGTTGTCCATCGCCTTGTATGGCACCGACTCGCGCTCGTAGCAGCGACCGGTGAGCAAGATGAGGTCGGAGCACTCGCTGCGCGCCTCCTCGAGGAAGCGGCGCACGAGGGCGCTCTTGCCGACGCCCGATTCACCGACGACGTAGACGGAACCACCGCGGCCGAGCCTGGACTCCTCGAACGCGTAGTGGAGCCGCTCGAGCTCCTCGCCGCGACCGATAAAGTTCTTCACGCCGCCCGACACGCTGCTGACGCGCTCAGGCGCGACGCCGCGACCGCCAAGGCGATCGAGGATCTCGAAACCGGTGGGACGCGCCGATGGAGCAAAGCGGAGCAGATCGGTGCAGAGTGCATCGAGATCAGCGGGGATGCTCGGCACGAGACTGCGTGCTGTCTTCGCCTCGCCACGCTGCTTGGCGAAGAGGACGTCTATCGGTCCACCCGTGAACGGAACGTCTCCAGTCAGTGCTTCGAACAACATCACGCCGACCGAGTACCAATCCGATTCGGGGCCGAGAGGCTGACCGGCAGCTTGCTCCGGTGACATGTAATCGACGGTGCCTACGATGCTCTGCGTCTCCGCCTCCTCGCGCGCCATCGCGTTGATTTGCGGTTCACGCGCGTGCTCGACCGCCAAACCGAAATCGAGGACTACGACGCGCCCGCGACCGTCCGCGCTGTCGATGAGCACGTTCGAAGGCTTGATGTCTCGGTGAATTTTACCAGCGGCGTGCAGCGCGATCAGCCCTCGAACGAGTTGGCCCATCGCCACTCGGAGCAACGCTTCATCGACGGTGCCGAAATCGCGACGTTTACCTACTTCGGGACCCACCTTCGTGGGCGCGAGTTGCACCTCTAACGTCGGCGCATCACTGTCCGGAGACGGCCTCGGTCGCTCGCGAACATGGTCGAGGAATGTTGGCCCCTCCACCAGCTCCATCGTGAAAAACCAACCAGCGGCGTCGTCCGCGATGAGCTCGCGTAAGCTGATGAGGTGCTGGTGCTCGATGTCCTGCAGCACCCGGAACTCTTGCTTGAACCGAAGGAGTGAATCGGGCGTGAGGGCGCGCAACGTCTTGAGCGCGACCTTCTCGTTGGCGACGGTATCGAGGACCTCGTAGACGACTCCCATGCCGCCGCGCCCAAGCTCCCGCACCACTTGAAACCGTGCTGTGCCTGGAAAGTCCTCGAGCGAGTCCGTCATGGTCACCTCTCGTGGTGCGCCGCTACGAGACAGCTACAGTCGGTATTCAATCATCAACCGGCCACCCACCACGCTCGACATGTTGCTGCCGGTGGTCTGAGCGAAGGCGCTGCCTGGCAACAGCGAGCCGCCCTCGGCGCCGAGCATGAGCTGGGTGCCGTGGACGAGCATGCGGTAGCGCACGCCGAAGTCGAACTCGGCGCCGTAGAAGCTGCCGGGCTCGGTGTTGAGCGCGTTGCGGTTGGAGCCGCCAGCGATCTTCGTGTTGAAGGGATCGTTGTTCGCCACCACCGTCCACGCGAGCAGCACGCCGGTGTAGAGCTCGAGGCCCGCGACGGGGCGGGTCCACAGACGCGGGAAGAACGCGATGGTGTTGCTGGCGCTGCCACGCGTCGGGACGCGCTCGAGGTTCTGGTTCGGGTAGCCGACGAGCTGCGGATCACCGGCGACGAACGGTGCGCGCGCCGACTGCGCCGCGTTCACGTAGCGGAAGAGCAAGATGCCCATCGGGTAGTTCGAGTCGGCCTTGAAGTTGGTGACGCGACCGTCGTCGTAGTTGTGATCGCCGCTGGCGAAGAGGAAATCCCACACCATGCCGAGCTTGCCGGCGTCGAAGTTCGCGCGCGCACCGGCGCCGACCTGCAACACGTCGTGCTCGGGGTGCTCCGGCGTGGGCCCGAGCGAGGTGGAGCCGCTGATCACCGCGACCTCGCCCTCGAGCTTCAGCTTGAGGCCCTTGCACAGCCTGACCTGCGCGCGTCCCGCGAGGTCGAACACCGACACGTTGAGGAACGATTGATCGCCCGCCGTCTTTTGCCGACGGTGCACGAAGAAGAAGCCACCGCCATTCGGCTTGCCCGTGCCGGCCTGGATCTCGGCGATCACCTGGATGGCGCTGTCGCCGTTGAGCAACAGGTCGTCGCCGCGCACCTGGTCGAACGCGACCGCCGCTTGAATGTCGGCCTTCGTGAGCGGGCCGGTGGCGAGGAAGGCGCGCAGCACGCGGTTGCCGAAGCGCGGATCCACGAACTGGCCCGAGCCGGGCTCCCAGCCGTGCGCGCCGTCATTGGCGACGAGGCCCATGCCCCAGTGGTTCGTCATGAATCCGCCGCCGAGGTGCAGGTAGTAGCCGAGCGACACGCGCGCGTACGCCTTGCGCAGCTGCGTCTGGATGTGCGTGGAGTTCGGCATGCCGTCGGTGTCGCGGAAGGAGCTGTTGGTCCACGTGCCCGTCGGCAGGTCGTGCTCGTACTCGAAGTAGATGTTCACCTTCTTGAGCACGAGCCGCGTGTCGATGATCGCGCCGAGGCGCACCACCGGGCTGATGTTGCCGCCGGTATCGAAGCGGTCGCCGTAGCGATCGACGGTGAACGGGCTCACGCCTTCGGTGCGACCCCCAAGCGAGAGCCTCAGCTGGACGAGGATCCCCTTCGGCTCGAACGTGGCGACGGGCCGATAGTCGAGTGGCTTGCCGGTGACGACCTTGACCGGCGACGGCACGGGATCACCGTCGAGGACGCACCTGTTTCCAGGGGGACAGCGGTCGCCGGGTCGACCCGTTGCTCTCGCGAGCAGCGGTGTGGTCGAAACGAGCAGAGCGAGTGCGACCGCGGAGGAGTGCTGGACGAGCTGAGCGGAGCGAGACGCAATGAGCATCGGTACGCTGGACCTCGGTGCCGCGACAGGCGGGCAGCGAGCGTCCAACGAGCCTGCCGACGGTGTCAAGGAGCAAGGTGCATTGGGCTTGCATTTGGCTGCACCCGTACAACCAGGGCGCGGCCGAGGCCCAACGCAGTTGCGGAGGCGGGCGCCTATTTTTCGCGACCGAACTTCGCGGTGAAGGTGGCGGTGGCGAGCTTGTTGGCGTTGAGGTTGTAGCCGATGAGGGCGGCGGTGGCTTCGGTGGGGACCTCGAGCTTCGGTACCTTCAAGGCGAAGACGGTGACGATGTAACGGTGGGGCTTGTCACCGATAGGAGGGCAAGCTCCACCGAAGCCGGGCGTGCCGTAGTCGCTGCGACCTTGCACGGTGCCCGATGGCAGCGAGCTCTTGGTGAGATCACCGGCACCGGGGATGAGCGACGTGGTGGAGCTCGGCAGGTTGTACACTATCCAGTGCCACCAGCCGGAGCCCGTCGGTGCGTCGGGATCGTAGATGGTGATGGCGTAGCTCTTGGTGCCGGCGGGAGCGCCCTTCCATGAGAGCTGTGGTGACACGTTCTCACCGGTGCAGCCGAAGCCCTTGAACACCTGGCGCTGCGTGAGCGTGCCGCCGTCCTTCACGTCGTTGCTGGTGAGGGTGAAGCCGTCGGCGTGCGCAGTGGTGGTGATGACGTTGGAGAGAAGTGAGAACGCGAGGGCGATGAGAAGGCTGTTCGTCATGCGAAGGCTCCGATCCCGGGTGAGTGTGGGACGCGGACTATACGATGCCGGCGCGTGGTCAGTGGGTGCCGAGCACCGTGATGAAGCGCTCGACGAGGTGGAGATCGTCGGCGAGGTCGGCGTCGGTGAAGGCGAGGATGCGCGCTGGGCTGCGCGGGTGCGGAAGGCCTCGAGCGAGGTCTTGGCGCCGGCGACGTTGCCTTGCGCAGCGACCTGCGTGCCGGCAGCGCGAGGGATGAAGCGCGTGAAGACGAAGTGCGTTCCGTCGTCGCTGCGGTAGAGGCCGTAGCCGGAGAGGGAGTCGATAGTGACGGGATTTGCCGTCGAGCGCTTGGTTGGACGAGGTCGAACATGCGCGCTTGTGCTTGACAGGCAAAGACGGGCCGAGTATCTACCTTGGCCTCTCAGTTGGGTGCATCTGCCGACGGAGAGTCTTTGAAAATTGGGGTGGTAGTTAAGTTGGTTATAACGCCGGCCTGTCACGCCGGAGGCCGCGGGTTCAAGTCCCGTCCACCCCGCTGAAGTAGTTAAAACAACACATGTTTATCGCATCGGCATCAATGTTTGATGCCCGGCTAAGGCGCCGGAGGTATAGGGTTCCAGTTCTGATCCAACATCACCGCCACGAAGTTGAAGTAGTGGATACTTCATGTTGTCGTGCGGGCGTTTTGCCTTGAGGTCGAATGCCCCGCTTGCCAGCAGCAAGGCAGCAGCAAATGGTGAGCTAGATTCTGCGATGCTGCTATCGGGCTCTGCTTGGCACGCCCCACGCCGGAGCCCGCGACGGTGCTTCGGGCCTGCTCATCGGAAACCAGGGGTGCTTCCTCGGCATGTCCGACGTGACGCGCGATCATGGGCAAGTTCTGGATGCTGATCGACGAGAGCTTCGAGCTGATCAGTCTCACTCTGACGACGCAGGCGGTGTTCGCAGGGGTGCTCGCCATCCCCATTGTCCTTTACACGTTCCACGGGACCAGGCATAGGCGTGCGCAGTGTCGAGGATAGCCGCCACGGGCGCCCTCGCGGCGGTGCTCGGGGGAACGATCCGTGCGGGCGCGGCAGCGCGAGGAAGTATAGGAGGTGTCATCCCCCCGCCGATGAGAGCGGCACGTCCACCAACGGAGCCCAATCAAGATGCCGTCCACCCACGCCACCGGCCCCATCGCGCGCAAGATTCTAAATTCCGTTCAGAAGCTGAAGAAGAAAACGGTCGTCGACCTCGCCGTCTATCGCCAAGGCCGCGACGAGATGGAGCAGCTCTTCCGCGAGGCGGTCCCTTCGCATGACGCCGGAGTCCAGTCGCCCTCGTTCGCCGCGTACACCTACGTCACGAACTGGGCGATTGGGCTCGTCGAGGCGCTCCAGGAGCTGCCCGAGCTACGGCGGTTCATGGAGCGGATGGAGAAGGCCGAGGACGAGTACATGCCGAGCGGTCCGCCGATGAGCCCACTCACGAGGTCGTACTACTCGTCGTGGCTGCTATGGGACATGAGCGTTGGCGTGAAACGCGAGACGCTCGGGTCGATCCTGCTGGCGGTCGCCCGCTCGCAGGGTATGGATTCGATCTTCGTCGGCGTCCTCGCGCTGCTGGTCGAGTCCCGCCTCGGGCTACACGTCCACGAGGGAGTACGGGACGACCAGATACAACTCCGCGAGTTGGTGACCGATGAGCTGCGCGCGTGCATTTGCCCGGCCGGCTACGACGGCGTGGCCGGCGAGCTGTGGCTGGCGCGCGTGTTGCCGCCGCCAAGCCCGGTTAGCAGTGAGCACATCGTGATCACGACGCCGTATGTGATCGTCGATCCCAGCGTGGACGCGTGGCGCCGGTACCTCGGCCGCACGTTGTGCAAGACTGGTTCGCGTGAATACATCGACGCCTACAAGCACCTGATGAAGCGCGGCTTAGATGATCGCTACTGGTCGGAGTATGTGTTCGAGGCGTACGCCAACCACAAGCCCGAGGCGATCTTCCTGCGCGGGTTGCCGGACGTGCCCCAAAGCCGGCCCCAGTCGCGGGAGAACTCGGGCAAGTGGTAGCTCCTGCCGGAGACTAACGCGATGCGACTCTACCGGGGAATGAAGTGAACGTACCAGTTCCGGCCAAGTCCGCCAAGACTGGCTTTCGGGAACTGACGTCACCGATTGTCCGGCGACGGCTCCGCACAACCCGGCGAAGCGGTACATGGTGCGGGGAACGTTCGATCGCTTCATCGCCGCCGTTGTTCCCGCCAAGGATCTCCGCGCCCGTGTCCGGCGCCATGCGTGCCGTACCGGATTCATCGAAAGCGCGGCTGTTCGAGGCCGTGATCGACGTCGAGATCCAGCAGCAGTCTCACGACCATCGTCCGCTGGGAAGCCATTCCCTGACCGACGATCGTCTGCCCGTCGAGTACGCCATCTTCTCAAAGATCAGCGCTGGACCCACCCATGCCGTCGGACATAGGTGCCACGTCCATCGGCTTGCCAGCGCGCCGTCTCAGCGGTGACACGGTTTGCCACTTCGACGGCCTGCACGTCGGCCAGCCCGGCCTCGACGAGCACGGAGCGAACTGCATTCGCTGCTGCCACGATCAACCCGGATGCCTTGTCGGCCTCGAGGTGCGGCATCAGAACATCGATCACCGCCGTCGCTGTCGCCACGGCCAAGTCTACCGGCAACGCGGCATCGGTGCTCTGATACCGCGCGCTGCGGCGACGGCCTCTTGAGCCGAAGTCGCTGTCCGGCAACTCATCGGTGGGAACGAGCACGCGCAGGGATCGCGCCACCCCAGGGACACGGCTGAGCAGTTGGCGACGTTCCAGGGTCTTGATCATCCCATTCACGCTGGGAGCGCTGGTGCCGAAGTGGGAGGCGATCTGCTCGAACGAGGGTGCCATCCCGTATTGAGCAGTGAAGCGATGGATGAAGGCGAGATACTCTCCCTGGCGCGCGGTGAACGGGGACATGCCGGTGTTTTACTCTCTTTTCGTCGACACTCTCTTCACGCGAACGTTTTTTCGGCGACCTCGTCGAGCCGATGTCATGCGCATCTCGATTGACATCACCGCGGCCCGCTTGGTATCTGCGGCGAAGAATCGCAAGCTCGACGCACATCATCCCTTTGGGTGAGCTCGCCTCGCTGACGAGGACATCCTTGCCGACGCGGAAGGCCGAGCTCGTCGAGTATATCCCCACGCATCTCGCCGACGAGGAATAGCTCTTGGCTCCTGCCGTCGACAACGCGCTCATCGTCCAGAGCGACAGCTCGGTACTCCTGGAAGTGCACTCTCCGCGAGCGGAAGCGGCGCGGGAGGCACTTACCCCCTTCGCCGAGCTCGTGAAGAGCCCCGAGCACGTGCACACGTATCGACTGACGCCGCTCTCCATTTGGAATGCGCGTTCGGCAGGGCTCTCGGGCGCCGCGATGGTCGCTGCACTGCGAGAACACGCAAAGTACCCCGTGCCAGACAACGTCGTGACTCAGATCGGCGAGCTCGCGGCGCGCTACGGACGAGTGGTCCTCACCAAGGACGGTGATGCACTCGTGTGTACGTGCCTCGATCGTCCCACGGCCGAGCGGCTGGCGCGCGACAAGGCCGCCGGTCCGTACCTCGAGGACCGGATCGACGCGACCCACTTCCGCGTGCGTCCGGCGATGCGCGGAGTGCTCAAACAGGCCCTCATTGCCGCGGGGTTCCCCGCGGAAGATCTGGCCGGCTATGTGCCGGGCGAAGACATGCAGGTCGCCCTTCGCGACCGCTGCCTTTCGGGTGCATCATTCGAGGTGCGCGACTACCAGCGCGAGGCGGCCGAGGCATTCCACCTCGCCGGCTCCGAGCGGGGTGGAAGCGGCGTCATCGTGCTTCCGTGCGGCGCGGGAAAAACCATCGTTGGCATGGTGGCGATGGCCGCGGTTGGACAGACGACGCTCATTCTGACCACCAGTCTCACGTCGGTGAAGCAGTGGCGCCGCGAGCTGCTCGACAAGACCACGATTTCCGAAGACGCCATCGCCGAGTACACGGGTGAGTCGAAAGCCACTGGGCCAGTGACCCTGTCGACCTATCAGGTGCTCACCTGGCGGCCCAACCGAGATGGCGAGTTCCCGCACTTGATGCTGTTTCAGGCGCGCGCGTGGGGTCTCATCATCTACGATGAAGTCCACCTGCTCCCGGCGCCCGTCTTCCGTGTGACGGCGGAGATACAAGCCAAACGACGGCTGGGGCTCACGGCCACGCTGGTGCGAGAAGACGGGCGCGAAGCGGACGTGTTCGCACTCATTGGCCCGAAGCGCTACGACGTTCCATGGCGGGAGCTGGAACAACGCGCCTGGATTGCCACGGCCGTGTGTACCGAGGTCCGCGTCCCGATGACCGAGGCTCGGAAGATGGACTACGCGCTCGCCGAGCGTCGTGCCCAGTTTCGCATCGCCGCGGAGAACCCCGAGAAGGGCACCCAGGTACGCGCCGTGCTCGCCCGCTGCCCAGAGGGCCGCGTGCTCATCATCGGCGAGTACCTCTCGCAGCTTGAGGTGCTCGCGCGCGAGCTCTCCGCCCCGCTCGTGACCGGCAAGACGCCGCAGCGTGAGCGGGAGCAACTCTTCGAGCGTTTTCGCCGGGGCGATGTACGGCGCCTGGTCCTTTCCAAGGTGGGGAACTTCGCCATCGACTTGCCCGATGCCGACGTGCTCATCCAAGTGTCGGGCATGTACGGGTCGCGTCAGGAAGAGGCGCAGCGGCTCGGTCGCATCTTGCGCCCCAAGGCGGACAGCCGCATGGCGCACTTTTATACCCTCGTTTCGCGCGACACGAGGGAGGAGGAGTTCGCCCACCACCGGCAGCTCTTCCTCACGGAACAGGGCTACTCCTACCGCGTGGAAATTGCCCCTGGAGCTTGATCGATGACTACCCGTGCCCACCCGCTCGACCCGTTCCTGCCGTTGCTCGAGCCCGACGGGCCTGCACTGCTCTCGAATGCCGCACTCCTTGAGGTCCAAGAGCTCACGCAGCTTCTCGAGCTGTGTCGCGATCCGCGCGTCGGCCGCCATCTCCTCGCGCGGCTCTCGGATACGGTGGCTCTTGTCGATCCTGGCTCCGAGGAGCTCCTCATCAAGGCCTTGCGCGCCGCGGGTCACACCCCGAGGACAGTGACAGGGGTCGAACCGTGACGCGATCAGTCCTTCCGTTTCTCCTCGCTGGAAAGCGCGTCGCTGAGCCCAGTGTCGAGCATCTCAATTCTGAAGCTGTCAAGAAGGCTGCTCGCTTTTGGGTTGGCAAGGAGGTCAATGCGCTTCGCAAGGCCCAATGCATCCTGCGCCTCACTCACGCTTTATGCGATGGGAAGCGAGTTGCCGAGGTCGTTGCGGCGCTCCGGCCGCAGGAGCGCGCCGTTCTGGCTGTCGTCCGGCGGTACGGCGGATCCATCTCGGGGGTGATCCTTCGGCGCGAGCTCCTCTCGAGGGGAATCATCAAGGAGCCGACGCGCGAGGAGCTCCGCCTCTACCGCCACCGGGAAGCTGATCCGGTACTCGACCTATGCGAGCGCCTCGTGCTCGTCAAGGAGCCGGCGCGCTACGACTCCTACTCCTACTCGTACTCGTACGGGTCCTCGCGCGAGTACCCTGACGTGGCGTTGCCCGCTCGGGTGGCCGCTGTCATCGAGCCGGCCGCGTCGCTTGCGTGGACGGCATCGATGCCTTTCGAGAAGGCTCCCGAGTCGAGCAACAGTCGAGCGCCTGCCCAAATGATGGTTGACCTGGAGCAGGCGCTAAGGGCCCTGAGGAGCCTGGGCCGGTGGAAGGTCAACCAGGGCGGAGCGTTGCCTGCAGCTGTGCGGAACCGACTGGGTAAGCTTCTTCCCGTACCAGCTAACGACCCGTTCGAGCCGCCGGACCGGGTCGCCTTCGACTATGCCCTTCTGTGCGGCCTCGGAGCCGTGGCGTTCGACGGAGCTGAGGGATGGCTCGAGCCGGATCGCGCTGAGCGCCTGCTGGATCTCCCCCACGAAACGCAGGTGTCCGAGTGGATTCGCGCGTGGATGACCGTGCGCCTCTGGCAGGACGGCATCGGCGGAGTACCGGATCGTGACGGCCGAGACGAATCCACTCGCATCGATCCGAGTGCGCTGCGCACGGCACGTGAGTTTCTCGTTTGGGCACTCACGCGCGTTGCCCACGGCCCAAGCGATTGGCTCGATCTTGAGATGTTCGTTCAGGACCTGTATGCAGCCGCCGGCGAGCGTGGCCTATCGCTCTACTGGCACGGCTACGCCTGGCAGCCTCGCTTTGCCGGCGCAGTAGGGAAGGACAAGCTGCCGGCTGGGGCGGAGCGTTCGCGGGCCTTCTGGCTCGACTCTGGGGCCATCTGGGCTGCGAACGCGCTTTGTTCCACGCTCGTTCATTTAGGCGTCATCGAGCGCGGGCGCAGTGGCGGCGCTCGCTCGGAACGCTGGTGTTTCCGACTCACAGAAGTCGGAAGGGCGGTCTTGGGAGCCCCGGAAATCGCGATCCAGAAGCCCGCCGGCCGAAGCGTGCAATGTCTCACCGTCCAGCCCAGTCACGACATTCTGCTCTACCTCGATGTCGCCGACGGGCCGGCTGTGACGACGCTCGGGCGAATTGCGTCGCGGGAATCCGCAGCGGGAATCGTGCAGACCTTCAAGTTGACGCGCGACTCGGTCTACGGAGCGCTCGAGGGTGGGATGACACCCGCCGCCATCGAATCCTTCCTCAACGCTCGCAGCCGGAGCGGCCTGCCGGCGAACGTTTCACAGTCGCTCGCCGAGTGGTCCCGCAAGCGTGATGCCCTCGTCGTGCGCAGCGCTGTCGCCGTGGGAGCGAATTTGCCAAAAGGTCAAGACGCGCTCCCTAGCCGCGCAGTGGGGGAGCGCTTCGTAGTCGCGTCGGTCAGGACCGCGGGCAAGGGGTCGAGAGATCTGCGCATCGCGCCGGAGCCCGCAGCGCCGATCCGCAGCTGGAAGATCGACGATCACGGCGTCATCTCACTAGGCGAGCCGATGTCGCTCATCGGTGGCGCTCGGCTGCGCCGCTTTGCAGTCTTCGAAGGGGGTACGTGGCGGATCACACCCGACTCCGTACGTGCGGCGCGCGACCTTGGCATCGCCAGCGAACAAATCCTCGAGTGGTTGAGCGCGCACCTGAGCCGCGAGTTACCAGCAGTGATGGCGACGGCGATCAAGAACTGGGCGGGCGTAGGCGGGAAGGCATTCCTCGGCGACCTGGTTGTGCTGCAGGTCAGCGACCCGAAGGCGTACGAGGCGCTACGGGCGAGCGAACGGCTCCGGCCGTTTCTGAAGGGCGTCCTCCCGGGGGACTGCTTCGTCGTGGCGGCAGATAAGCGTGATCAGCTGAGCGAGCTTCTTCGTGAGCTGGGGTTCGCACTCGACGCTGCATGCAAACTCGAAGCTATAGCGCTCCCGGCGACCCCTATCTCTTTGTCCCAATCCAGAACGGCGCTTCGCCGGGTCGCTGAGGGCAGACGACCTTGCTGAGGCTGTGCCGCAGCGAGTCGCAGCACACACCGTCGCTGCTCGATGATCGAAGGAGAGGCGGGTCCACGCTGCGCTTGCTGGTGTCGTTGTTGTGTGTAGATATGTCAGCACACACAACGGAGAGATTCATGGCATACGTTCGGCAGCGCGGAAATCAGATCGCCATTGTTCATGGGGCCCGCAACGCAGAGAGCAAGAAGGTCGAGCAGCAGGTCCTCTTCACGCTGTATTCCAAGGCCGAGGCGCTCGCGGCGCTGGGCAAGAACGATCCCACCACCGCAGAGCGGTTTCGGTCGCTGCTCGAGCAGTCTCACCCCGCGATTCGCTTCGACTGGAAGGAGATCCGACGGGGCATCGAAGCAACTCTAGAGACTCTTCCCGAGACCTATGACTACCGCTCGACGCGCCTCCGAGGGCACTTTCGTGAAGACCTCCTGCGCTTTGCGAAGCAGCTGATCCTGGCCGACCCGGACATGCTGGCGTCGTCGTCGCAGCTCCTTTCAGAGCACCGAAGCGAGCTCGATTATCTTCGGTCGCTCATCGACTCGCGGCTCAAGAGACCGACGGAGAAGGTCACCGAGTGGAACCGCGACAATGAATTTTTCTGGCGCTTCGCTAGCCGCGACACGCAGGTGCCGCCGGATATCGAGGAGCAAGCGGCCACCTACTACGAGAAGCGAGAGTTCGACCGCGCAATCGTTGCCTTCAAGCTGCTCACGGATGCCTTCGAAGACTACGCGGAGGGGCACAACTACCTCGGCCTCATCGCGCTGGACCAGGAGCGTTTCGACGAGGCCATCGCCTGCTTCGAGACGACGATGGAGCTCGGCCGCCGCCTGTTCCCGAAGCGAATCTCGAAGGACCGATGGTGGAGTGACCACGCCACCCGTCCCTACATGCGCGGGCTACAGAACCTTGCCCTCACGCTGATCCAGGCCAAGCGCTACAAGCAGGCGCTGGCCGCTTGCGACCAACTCGAAGACGAGTGTCAGGACGACGTGACTGCGGCGGCTCACCGGGCATCTGCCTTCCTGAACCTCGGTCAGTATCGAAGTGCCCTGGACGCGGCGCTACACATCATCGAGATCAGCCCCAGCGAGAGCTCGGTGGCCGCGTTCGCCTCCTTCGAGCTGGGCCTGCATGATGATGCGCGAGTCTGGTTCCTGCACGCTGCCCTCAATGCGCCGAGAACGGTCGCCATGGTAATCGGTGCGAAGCTTCCGCGCCCGACAGATCACGATGACGCCGAGGATCATAACGGAGGCGTCACGCTCTTCCGCTCTCTCTCTGTTTACCTAGAGATGCGCAGATCGACATCGCGACGCTTCTTTGCCGAGCTGTGGAAGAGCGACCAGGTCACGACGTGCCGAACGGAACTCGAAGCGGTCACCCGGCGCTGGCGCGCAGACCGATCGAACGACGACAGGCTTGCCTACGACCGAATGACGAGGATGCGTTCCATCGCGTTCGCCCGCGAGACGGCCGCTCCGATGCTGCGCGTCGAGTGCCCGCGTCTGGCTTCCTCACGAGGCCAGGGAGCTCTTCGTCAGAGTCGAATGATGCACTGACCAGTTGACCAGTTCGCCAGGCTTGCATAACTTCAAAGTGTAGCTACAATGGATTGTGCGAATTCTCGGGTTCGATTGGGACGAGACCAACACGCACAAGCTGGCGGCGCATGACCTTGAGCCTGACGATGTGGAGTGGTTGTTCGAGGGGGGCGACCCAGACACCTTCGAGCATCCGACGCGGCCTGGGCGGTTCATCGCGCTCGGGTTCGTTCCGGATGAGCGATTCGTGTTGGTGGTCTTCGAGCACGACCAGGAGACCCGATGGATTCGGGTGGTGACGGCACATGAAGCGGAACACGAGCGGTGGTGGAAAATCTACGCCAAAGCCAAAGGGCTTAAGCGGTAAGCGAAGGCCAAAGGTGCGTGCCGTACCAATGGACCTGGACGCTATCGACCCCGATGCGTCCAGGTATGCCGACGTGGATTGGGACCGGCTTCGGAGACACCCGGTCGAGCTGGATCCCGTGCTGGTGGAGCAGATCCATGCGCGCCGGCGGCTTCGGCAGCTCACGCTTCGCATCGGAGACGAACAGATCGCCGAGGCGCGGCGGGTCGCCGAGCGTACGGGGGCCAAGTACCAAGCGGTGCTGCGCCAGTGGCTCGCCGAAGGCGCGAGCCGCGCTCGGGTGGAGCGCGTCAGGAATAAGAAGGGTGCTGCCTGAACTCCGGGGAGCACTACCGGTCCGTTCACGGATGGTGCAGGCATCGTTCGAGGCTCTCTCGTGGGATTCTGATCGCGTTGGACACCCGGATGTGAGGTAGCTCCCCGATGGAGCACAACTTGTAGATCGTGATCGGCCGGACCCGGAGCAGCGCGGCCGCCTGGCGTACGGTGAGCAGATCGTGACGCATCTCATCTCCCAGCAGCAAGCCAGCAGCAAACGGAGCCGGAAAACCGGCTACGGAATGGGATGGGTGGACAGCTCGCGGTCCTTCGGATCGAAAGATTGTCGACGGTTGCGAACCGTTGCTACGGTTGGACAGCGACGGTGGAGCGCCTGTCACGCCGGAGGCCGCGGGTTCAAGTCCCGTCCACCCCGCTAGCAAATCCGAGAGCCCTTCAGCCAAAAGCTGAGGGGTTTTCAGTTGGGTGCAGATCGGCCCAGGTCACGCGACGAGGCCGAGAATTGGGAGTGGTGACGGTAGGTTCTGTTGAACACGAATGCGGTCGCCGGTCTTTGTGGCGTCCTGTTGGAACTCATCGTGGATCCATT
>JAYUBF010000323.1:0-10089 GCA_043741435.1 Myxococcales bacterium | reverse complement strand
GCAGCAACAGCGACGGCAGCTCCTGTCTTAGATCACCTATTCCACCAACCTGCAACTTTTTTACTCAACGATGGCCCCCGTCTCCGTTAGTCACCCCGCCGACTCGCCGACTCGCCGATCGGCACTATGCCGACTCGCCGATCGTCTGGCGGAGGGTGTGATACGTCTCGGACAGGTAGAACGACGTCAACTGGGTCACGTCGGGCCCGCGATCGAGGGCCAAGACCGAGTCTCCGAGCACTGCTTTTTCGTCGAGAACGGGTGGTGACACCGTCGGTGTGGCGCCCACCCTGCCCGAGAGCTTCGCCGTCGTGAGGGCGCGCGCGCAGGCCCCGAGGTCGTCCGACGCAATGAGCGCCGCGCGGTGGATCGTGTGCTCCAGCTCGTCGAGCCATTGCGTCGACGTGAGGCCGTCGACCGGGCTGTCCGTGGGCACGGCCCCCGGCGCCAAGGTCGGTCGCTTGGGCGTCGCCGTGAGCTTCTCGAGTGCCTTCTGTGCCTTGCGCGGCAGCGCCCGCACGTAGCCCTGCGCGTCGGCCGTCCGTTCGGTGTCGGGACGACGAAGCTGCTCCACGAGGTTGGCGACCTCGAGACGTGCCGCTGAACCGATTCGCGTGAGCAACGCGTACCCACCGCGCAGCGTCTCGAGCGCGGCGCCGAGCAACACGCGCCGATCGCGGTCCGTCTGCCCAGCACCGGCGTCGAGATACACCACCGGACTCGGGAAATCGTTCACCACATAACCACCCGGCACCGACGGTGCGACGAACACGTCCGCATTGACGCCGAACACCCGCTCGAGATCCTGGACCGCCGCACGCAAAGAAGGATCCTCCGTCTGCGACAGCGGCACGGCATCCTCGGGTGCGGTAAACGGATACGTGCTCTCGAGCGATTCGCGTACCACGGCGAGCGCATCACTCCACGCACCGCGGACGCCTTGCCCGAGGTACTGCGCACGCAGCTCATCGGACAGCACGCCCCGTCGAGGAATGGGGGGTGCAACCGGCGGACGGTCCGCGGGCTCGATGATGCCCATCAGCGTCATCAACGAATGAACCCGCGCCGCCCGTGAAGACTGACCGACGCGCATGTACAGCTGAGACAACTGCCGATAGGCCTGGCTGTGGCGCGGCTCGAGCGCCAACACCTGCTCGAGCTCGCCAAACGCCTGCGAGATAGTCTGCTCGTTGCGGCCGAGCAGGTCCGCGTACGCGATACGATCCTCGACGGAGCGCGGGGCGCGCTCGAGCAAAGAGCGATACGCCTCGGCGGCGAGCGCGAGCTCACCCCACGTGACGAGGAAGCGCGCACGGGTGCGCTGCAAGGTGAGTGCCGCGTCGCTGTTGCCGGCGTTCTCGGCGTTGTCGAGCGCGTCGGCCAGGATGCGCATTCCTTGCACGAGATCGCCGGTAGCCGCTGCACGGCGCGCCAACCCGAGACACGCGGGCGGATACGTCGGGTCCAGATCCACCGCGCGTCGGAAAGCACGACCCGACCCGGGTTGATCGCCGGTGGCCTCGAGAATCCTCCCGAGGTAGTCGTAGAAGCGCGCCAGTTCCTCGGGACGTGCCGTATGCTCCGGCGCCGTCGATCGCTCGATCAAAGTGTCGATGATCTTGCGCGCTTCTGCGTAGCGACCGAGGAGGTAGAGCTCCTGCGCATACGCGAAGCAACCGTCACGGTCGGCGGGATCCTCCGCGACCAGCACCTTCAAGGTCTCCGCGGCTTTCTCCGAGTCCATCATCGCGTCCCCGTACAGGGTGGCAAGGCGCATCCGCGCATTGGTGCGCGCGAAGCGATCCGTGACTCGCTCGAGGAATGCCTCGATGAGGGCCTCTGCCGCGGGGAAGCGGCGCAGGCGTTCATTGAGAGACACCAACGGCTCCAGCACCGTGAAGTCCGACGGAGCCAGGTTCAGCGCAGCGAGATAGCCTTCCTCGGCCGCATCGATCTCGTAGCCCAGCTCCAGTAGCGAGGCTTGACCGACCAGTACGCGCGCGAGGGCATTCACCGCGTCGCGCTTGCGGTGCAGCTTCTCGAGCTCACGGAACGTATTTGCGTAGTCGTAGGCGTCGGGAGCCGTGCGGCAAAGGCCTACCAACATGTCGAGGGCCTCGAGGTTCTCCGGACGAATCTCGAGGGCCACGACCAGGCTGTCGACGGCTTCGCGCAGGTTGCCGGTGTGCTCGGCCACGATGGAGCGCTTGCGATAGAACTCGCTGCGCTCGACGGGATCACCCTCGCGGGAGACCTTCTGCGTCAGCACGCTCGCGAGCGTCAGCGCTTGCTGATACTCACCCCGAGCGGTGTACAGCTCGAACAACGCCTTGTTCGCCGGCAAGCACTCGCGATCGACCTCGAGGGCCGTCTCGTAGTACTGAATTGCGCGCTCGGGATCGGCCAAGCGCTCGCCGTAGATCTGCCCGATGTGGGCGAACACGCCGGCGCGCTCTTTGTCCTCGGTCCACAACTTGGCCTCGAGCTCGAGCGTCTGGATGACGCGCGGCCAATCCTGCCGTCGCAGATGCAGATCGCGCAGTCCGTGCACGGCTGGCAGACAGGACGGCGAGGTCTTGATCGCTGCGTCGTAGTACCGAATCGCGTCATCTTCCTTGGCGAACTTGGACTCCATGACGGAGCCGCACTTGAAGTACAGGAGCGCCTTCTGCGCGCGGTCGGTGACGAGGCGAATCTGGCGACGGGTGACCTCGACCAGCTCGGCCCAGCGCTCGGTGCCTTCGTAGAGGCGGCCCAGCGCGTCGATGGCTTCGCGGTTGGACGGCGCGATCTCCAGGATCTTCTGGTACGCCTCGATCGTCTTGTCTGCGTCGCGCAGGCCTTCTTCGCTGAGGCGCGCGATGCGCGAATACAACGCGATCGTCTCGTCTGCACCCGTCGCGAACGACAGTCGGGTGCGCAACAGCGTGACGAGCTTGTCGATCTCCTTGCTGCGCTCATAGTGACGCTCGAGCGTGTCGGACGCTTCGCTGTCGGTCGGATCGACCACATGCAGACGTTCGTAGAGCCGCGCCGCCTCGTCGTTGTCTCGCAGCTTGCTGGACGCCACGCGTGCAGCGCGACGCAGCACCTCCACCCGACGCGCGTCGTTCTTCAACAGCGCGGCGCGCAGCTCGTAGACGGACACGAGCCCGGTCCAATCGCTCTGCGCCGACAAGATTCGCTCGAGCGCGGTCTGTGCCGCGTCGTTCTCGGGATCGAGCTCGAGGACCTTCTTGTACGAGTTGGTGGCCTCGCCGATCGCGCCGAGATACTGCACCTGCAGCTGTCCACGACGGGCGTACAGATCGGCCAGCCGATACGCGCGCGACTTGTTGTTCTCCACCAGATCGATCGCCACCTGGTACAGCTCGAGCGCCTGTTTCCACTTCTCGGCCCGATAGCAGAGCTTTTCGTACGCGGTGAAGCAGGCGCGGCTCTCGGGATCGAGCTCGAACGCCTTCTGGTACGCGGTGAGGGCGCCCGGCACGTCGTCCTCACGCTCGAGGAGCTCGGCCTTCTCGCGCATCATGTTCGCCCGCTGCTGCGGGTTGTTCGCGGTCTCCGCGCGGGCGTCGAGGATGCGCGACAGATCTTCGCCGCGGTTGAGGCTCTTGTAGATCTGGATCAGCTGCTCGAGCACCTCGGGCCGTTTGGGATCGAGGCGCAGCACCTCTTCGAATGCTTGCGCGGCGTCCGCCTGCGCGGACAACGAGCCGCGCCGGAGGTCGCCGAGCTTCGTCCATAGCTCGATCCGGCGACCTATCTCGATCACCTCGCCCAGCTCCAGCTCACGCTCGATGGCGACAGCCAAGGCGGGATGTCGCCCCGCGGTCTCGTGGAGACGCTGGAGCGCACGCAGCGGCTCGGGCTCGGAGGGAGCCATGTCCACGACGCGCGACCAGGTGCGCACCGCTGCCTCGGGGTTGTGGAGCCGTGTCTCGTACAGGCTCGCGAGCGCGCGCGCCGCCGCTGCGATCTCGGCCGGTTCCTCGAGCAGCCGCAGCTCCAGCTCGCGCACCTTGGCCAGCTCGGCCCAGCGCTCGAGGTGCTCGAGCGACTCGGCGCGCACGCGGAGGTTTCGCAGATTCTCGGGCGCACGCGCGAGCGTGTCGGCCAGCTCGGACCAGCGCCCGTTGGCCCGACACAACCGTTCCACGCCCTGGAGCGCCGCCGGCTGCGCTGGGTCCAGCGCGAGGACCTCGCCGTAGGTCACGAACGCGCGCGGATCTTCGTTGTGCTCCTGGTCGAGCGAGATCTTCTCGGCGGTGCGCGCATAGTCGAGCAGGAGCTCCACGCGACGCTCCCTCGGGGGGGCGAGCGAGACGAGCTCGCGCAGCGCGGTCAGCTGCATCTCGAGGCGATTGAACTTGCGGTGCAGCGCTGCGATGGCCACCAGGGCTGGCGCGAACGAAGGGCTGCGTTGGTGCGCGCGCTCGTAGTACGAGAGCGCCGCGTCGTCGTCGGCGAGGTGTTTTTCCGAGAGCTCGCCGGCGAACCGCAGCAACTCGGCCGCGCGATCTCCCTCCGAGAAGCTCACCGCGCGATCGATGAGCTCGATCGCGCGGGCCCACTTGCCCCCTTCGGCGCAGAGCCGCACGAAGGCCTCGATGACGGTCACGTTCTCGGGCTCGATCTCGAGCAAGCGCTCGAAGCTGTCGTGAGCCGTCGCCACGTCGTTGAGGTGCTCGACCGACACTTTGGCCAGGCGACGGTGCAACGACACCTGGCCCGTCGACGACTCCACGAGCTTGGTGAGCGCTTTCAACGCGGCCGCGAGGTCGGCGTGACGATCCGTTCGCTCGTACAGGTGCACCCGACCCGCGTGCACGAGGAGGTCGTCCGGGCCGCGACTCGCGGCCTCGTCGAACAGCGTGGCCGCGACGTCCGTCAGGCCTTCCTCCAGGGCCAGCGCACCAGCGACGGACAGGTACACCGAGCTCCGGTCGGCATCGAGCGTGGCGGCTTGGAGTCGATAGTGATCGATGAGCTCGCGTCGCCCACCGCGTTGGCGCAAGCCGCGGGCGACGCCTTCGAGCGCATGCGCTCGCGCCGACGCAACCGTTTGCTCGTCGCTCGGAGTCGACGAAGCCGAGATCGCATCGGCCCAGGCGCGCCAGTGCGTCGCTGCCTCTGGCGATCCGGCGATCTCTTCGATCCACGCTGCGAGGAGCAACCCGCCTTGCGTACCCTCCTCGTGCGAGCCACCGAGTCGTGCGAGCACCCCGCTCACCTCCAGCGGCGCGCTGCGGCGCAACATGAGGCGAACCAGGGCCGAGGCCATCGCGGTGTCGCCCGGGTCGGCTTCGTTGAGGCGCGCAAACAGCGGCTCGGCTCGATCGGCCGCACCGACCCGTGCATCCCAGATCTCGGCGGCGCGGCGCAGGTACGCGCCTGCGAACGTCGGCGACCCGGACTCACGAGCGAGCGCTTCGTAGGCCTCGGCGGTGCGCTGCCAGTCGCCACGCTTGCTGCACAGCCGGACCAGCGCGTGTTGCGCGAGCAACGAAAACGCGGCTGCATGATCCGCGGTCGCGCCCAGCGTCGCGTTGATGTGGCCTTCCGCTTCTCCGTCGTTCCCGCCGCGCTCGAGCACGCCCGCCAACGAGAACATCGTGACGATGCGCTCGGGGTTGGCGCCGGCCTCGAGACAATCGAGCTTGGCGCGCAGGATGTCCGCGGCCCGGGCCTCCAACTCGGAGTCCCCCGTGGAGTCACGCAGATCGAGCAGCCGCTCGATCACGTACGGATGCGGTCGTGAGTCGTAGAGCCGGCGCAACAGCGCAGCGGCACCATCGCCGTCGGACAAGCGATCGAGCGCGATCGCAGCCGCTTCTTCCAGGGTGTCTCCGCCTGCTTCACTCTCGGCATCGCGAAGCAGGTCGCTCCACGAGCCCAACACCCCGAGCGCGATGCGGCGAACCAGCGCGCCGACTACGCCAGCACGCTCCGCGATCTCCGCCGATTCGGAATAGGCGCCCCGCGCGAACAACGATGCCGCACCCACGGCGTGATCTGCGGCAGATCCCGTTCCGCGCGGCTCGTCCAGTGGCGACTGACCGAGCCCGAGGCGCAGCACGCTGGCGAGCGGATGCTCCGCATCGGCGAGGACCTCGAGCGCACGGGTGCGGTCACCGAGACCATCCCATGCCAGGAGCGCCGCACGCACGCGCAGCGCATCGCCTGCTTCGGCGCTTTGCGCACCGGCGATCTCCGCGGCAACCATCGCGAACAGATCGCCCACCGCGGCGCTCAACGTGGGAACCGAGGGCTGGGTCGCCAGCGGGACGGAAAGACCTACGTCCACTGGAACTGTCGGTGGTGGCACCGAGATGTCGGAGTCGGGCATAGGGCTCAGCCCATCAGTGTAGTCGCTGCGGGGTGCTGATCACAAGCCGCGCGCTACTTGCCGACTACTTGCCGCCGAACGCACCGCGCAAGCGAGCCCACAGGCCACCAGTCGGCGCGCCACCAGATTGAGATGACGGTGTGGATGGCGATGGAGACGGGCGTTCGGGAGCCCCGGCCTGGGGCTTTGCATCGGCCTTCACTGGCGCGAGCGTAACGGGAGTGGCGGCGGCACCCAGTGGGATCGGCACACGACCGGTCGCTTCTTTGTCTTCGAAATGGTCGGCATGAACGCTGACCTCGAGATCGCGGTCGAGCGAGGCCGCGCGGCATGCGGCAACCTCCTCCGCTTCCTTCTGGTAGTCCGCGCGGAAGAGACCTCGCACCAGCTCCTGCATCTCGGTCGACTTCAGCTTGTACTGCGACACGAACGCGTCGAGATCCGCGCCGAATTCGGCGGCGCTCTGGTAGCGATCTGCCAGGTCGCGCGCGAGCGCCTTCATCACGATCTTGTCGAGCGCTTCCGGCACGCGGCGGTTGAACTTGGAAGGCGGCGGCACGTCGGCCTTGCGCACCTTTTCCATCAGCGCAAACTCGGTGTCGCTGCGGAACAGCTTCTCCGTCGTGAGCATCTCGTGGAGGATGATTCCCGTCGAGAACACGTCGGTGCGCGCGTCCACCGGCATGCCACGGATCTGCTCCGGAGACATGTAGCTGAACTTGCCCTTGAGCACGCCGATCTCCGACGTGATCTTCAACATGGCCTGCGCGATGCCGAAGTCGAGTAGCTTCACGTCGCCGTCGTAGCTGATGCGCACGTTCGACGGTGAGACGTCTCGGTTCACGATGTTGAGCGGACGGCCTTCGGCATCCATGAGCGTATGTGCGAAGTGCAGGCCTTCACACATCCGCGCCGCGATGAAGCACGCATGCGGCACCGGAATACGCTGGTTGGTTTCTTGGCAGCGACGGAGCACCTGCGTGAGGTCGCGCCCCGCGATGTACTCCATCGCGATGTAATGGTGCTGATCCGACCGATCGATCTCGCTCGTCCGCACGATGCACGGGTGATTGAGCAGCATGGCCAGCTTGGCCTCGCGCACGAACATGTCGACGAAGCGCGCTTCCTTCGCGAGCTGCGGCCTCATGCACTTCACGGCGAACAACGCGTCCTTGGGCCCGAGCGAGGCCTCTTGCTCCTTGGCGCGGTAGACCTCGGCCATACCACCACGTGCGATCATCCCGAGAAGCAGGAATCGGCCGAACGGCGTCGGGTCGGCCGGACTGCCCGGGTTCAGCTTGACGGGTGCAGGCGACTTGGTCATCGGCTCGTTGCGCTGCGAGGGATGGTAACATGCAGAACCTCTCGTCGCACCAAATCCCCACGAATGTCCCGGTGACGCCGCCATGTATCCCGTAAAGGAAGCCGATGGTCCGCGCTTCCGCGCGACGTTCGCGGCGTTCGCGAGCCGCTGCCGCGGTGTCTTCAGCGATGTCGACGACACGCTGACCACACACGGCAAGCTGCTCCCTGCTGCGTATGCCAATCTGGTCGAGGCCAGCGCCGCGGGCATGCGCATCGTGCTCGTCACGGGACGCCCGGTCGGTTGGGCCGAGGTGATGGTCTCGCTCTTCCCCATCGCGGCCGCCGTCGCCGAAAACGGGGCGGTCGCGGCCTTGCCCGGGGGCGAGAGGATGTACTTCGAGGACGAGGCCTCGCGCAGCGCAGGCGCTAGACGTCGCGACGAGGCGCGACGGTGCGTCGCACGAGAGCTGCCCCACGTGCGTGCCGCGAGCGATCAGCCACTGCGCGACGTCGATCTCGCCTTCGACATCAACGAGACGATGGTGCTGCCGGCCCCGGACGTTGCGCGGCTCGTCGAGGTCTTGCAGGGCTGCGGGCTGTCCACCACGCGCTCCAGCATTCATTGCCACGCCACGTACTCGCTCGGCGACAAGGCAAAGATGTCCTGTCGCGTGGCGGAGCGGTTGTGGAACGAAGGCGTCGACACGCTGCGCTCCGAGTATCTCTTCGTCGGTGATTCTCCGAACGACGCGCCCGCTTTTCGCTTCTTCGAGCACGCCGTTGGCGTCGCCAACGTGGAGCGATATCGCCCCGCGCTTCTCGCGGCCAACGCCCTCCCGTGGGCCGTTACGTGCGCGAGCTCCGGAGAGGGATTTGCCGAGGTGCTCGGTCACCTGCTCGCCGAACGCCCCCATCGGTAAACGACCGGTCGCTTCTCGCGAGGCACCCAAGCGGCGGCAACTCGTGTCAGCGCGGATAAATACTGTAATATTAACTACAGTTATTGCATGCATCTGGACAGAACCATTGACCATCCAATGGACCCAGATATTATGTCTGACGCGGAGAAGCTTCTGACCAACGCACCGACCCAGCGCGTTCTAGCCGTTTGTTCCGACGCAGAGTTGCTTTCACGAATCGCCGGTGCCATCGAATCCGGCGGCGCGACAGCGGTATTGGCGCGCGATCTCGAGGCCCTCGAGGCTTCGCTCGAGCACACCGCGAGCGGAACCGCGCTGCCGTTTCGCTTCGTCGTGTACGCGTTCGATGGTGATCCCGAGGCGATCCATCGGCTGTGCGCTCGGCTGCGGCCCGCCGCGCAGCTGATCGCGGTGGTGCCCACCACCACGCTCGCTTCCACCATCAAATTTCTCTCCGAGCCGCGATGCAACCACGTTGCCATCAGCGACGCGGAGGGCATGAACAACATCACGATTACGATTCGCAAGTTCGTCTCGGGCGACCTGTTCGGCATCGAGAAATATCTGCCGCCGGACACGCCGGTCCAGCTCACCCGTCTCCGCGACTACAAGGGACGAACGGCCGCCATCGACGAGGTCGTCGGCTACGCCGAGAAGATCGGCGTGCGCAGCAAGATCCGCATGGCCATCGCTCAAGTTTGCGAAGAGCTGCTGATGAACGCGCTCTACGATGCGCCGGCCGACGAATCGGGCACGCCGCTGTTCGCCGAGGTCGAGCTCAAGGCGCGTCTCGAGAAGCTGTCGCCCCGACCCGTGTCGATCCGCTACGCAGTGACGGAGACGGGCTTCGCGGTGAGTGTCCGTGATCGATTCGGCCGGCTCGATAAGGCCACGGTCGTCCGCTACATCGACAAGTGTCTTCACAGCCCGCAGCAGATCGACCGCAAGATCTATGGCGCGGGGCTCGGGATCTACCTCATCGCGAATGCTGCGACTCAGTTCGTGCTGAACGTCGCCCCCAAGATGGCCACCGAGGTGGTCTGCACCTTCGATCGCAAGGGCGCAAAGACCGCGATGCGTGCGGTCTCGGTGTTCGTGTATCCCAACACGGCGCTGCCGGCGGGTTCGCCCAAGCGAGAGGGCTGACCCTCGGTCGTGGCGACGACCCCGCAAACGCTCGGCGCCTACGAACTGATCGCGCCGCTGGCCACGGGCGGCATGGCAGAGCTCTTCGTCGCCAAGACCGCGGGCGTCTCCGGCTTCGAGAAGCAGGTGGCCCTGAAGGTCATCCACCCGAACTTTTCTTCCGATCCCGACTTCGTCCGCATGCTCGTCGACGAAGCAAAGCTCGCGGTTCAGCTCCAGCACATGAACATCGTGCAGACCTACGACCTCGGTCAGGTCGACGGGCAGTACTACATCGTGATGGAGCTGATCGACGGCGCCGATCTGTACAAGGTGCTGAAGACCGCGTCGAAGCAAGGGCTCGAGTTTCCCATCGACGTTGCAGCCCAC
>JAYUBF010000322.1:0-28373 GCA_043741435.1 Myxococcales bacterium | reverse complement strand
GCGCGCCGGCTTCGCGCTCGCGCGCGACGGCCGCGTTGGCGCCCTCGAGACCGATCTCGACGGCACCGAGCGCGCCTTGGCGCGCGCGTTCCGGATCGTAGAGCTCGAGCACCGACGAGCCGAGACGCCGGAGGAGCAGCGGCACGCCTTGCGACTCGCGCACCAGGACCTCGATCGCTTGATCGGTGAAGCGGATGCCTTGTCGCGCGCCGAGGCCGCGCATCATGGCGCGTGACGCATCGTCCGGAAGACACGGCACGCACACGCTCTGACACGCGCCCATGATCGACTGCCCGGCGAGCGTGGCGAGCGGCGCCCACAGCGACGGGTGGAGTGCCGAGCACAGGAGGATTCCGACGCGCGCGCCACCTTGCGTCACTGGATCGGCGAGGGCCCCCCGCAAGCGACCGAGCACGATCGAGAGCACATCGAGCGCGGGCCGCAGGTGCTCACGGCCGAGCCCCAGCGCTTGCTCGAGCTCGTCGAAGATCAGCAACGCAGAGAAGGTGCGGGCTTGGGTGCTTCCCCCTGCGCGCACGAGCGCGCCGAACCAGCGCGTGAGCTCGGCAGCGTCGAGGCCTTGCGTCGGTGGATCGGGGAGCACCGCATTCGGGTCACGCTCGCGCGCCGACTCGTGCAGCTTGAGGCACGCGAAGCGCAGGATCGCATCGGCAGTGTCAGCCGCGTTCTCGCCGCGCGAGAGCTCGTGATAGAAGCCCGCCAGATCGATGTACGCCGACGGACCGGGCAAGCGACGCGCGACCTCGAGCGCGAGCGACGATTTGCCGAAGCGGCGCAGACCGGTGATGACCGTCCAGTGTCCCGCTTGCGCGCCAGCAAGAAGGCCGGACACCAGGCGCTCGCGATTGAAGAACTGGCTCGACGAGGTGATGCGACCGCGCACCTCGAACGGATTGCTGCGCAACGAGCTCTCTTCGATGAGGTCGAGGAGGTCGCGACTGCCGGCGGCCCATTTGAGGCGCTCCATCGACACCGGGAGCGTCTGCACCGCGCGACCTGCGGTGCGCGCGGCCCACTCGAGCATCGAGCGCACCGCGCTGAGGTCGGGCCCCGTGCGCTCGTCGTGGACGAGGAGCACCACCTCGGAATGGAGATCTTGAGCGATGGCCGCCGCGCGATTCACGTCGCGATCGGTGAGCACGGTGCCGTGCACGCGGACCGCACAGGCCTTCGTGCCCCAGCGGACCCACGCGCCGTCGTCGGGCAGATCGATCGCGAGCACCGACATGCGCGCGGGAAAGACGTAGCGCAGCGGATCGGGGCGCGCGGCCATGCCCACGCCGGCGAAGTGACGCTGCGCCTCCGGCAACCAGTGGCCGAAGTCGATGCGCGCGCGGCGCAACCGACGGAGCCAACGCACGAGCCCGACGAGGAGCACGAGCCCGAGGCCGCTGCCGAGCACGCGGCGCGTGGTCTCGGACCACTTCGCCTGCAGGTGCACGAGCAGCGTGCAGTCGTAGAACGATTCCTCCGGTGCGCCCACGCAGGCTGCGCAGCGTGGTGGCTTGACGCCGAGCGCGGTGCACGCATCGGTGCGGCCGAGCGCGTGGGCGAGCCAGCGCGTGAGCTTGCTCGCGGGCGCGAGGCGAGCGGACTCGACCGGCGCGAACGTCGCGGGCTCGAGACGCCATGGATCGGCGCCGGGTGACTCTCCGAGCGCATCTGCGACCTGGCCGACCCTGCCGATGTCGGCGACGAAGGTCGCCAACGCACCGATGCGCTCGTTGCACAGATCGCGCAGGTGGCCCATCGGCGTGACCTGATCGCCGGACTCCACCTCGATCCAATCACCGACGGCAGGTGGCCGCGGGAAGCTACCCGGGATGGTGGCCGCCTTGCCGTCCCATAGCGCGCGCGTGAGCGCACCGCACGCACGCACGCGCGCGGCGAGCTTCGAGTCGTCGCGCGACGAGGGGTGGCGCGCCCAATCGGCGATGGGCCGCAGCGCTGCATCGTTGAGGCCACAGGAGACCGGCGCCGCGATGCGACGGAGCGCATGCACGGCAGCTCCGCAGCTGCGCAGCGCGGTATCAGCGCGAACGTCGCGGCGCAGCTCGTCGAGGCGCGCGAGCTCGCGGCTGTCGAGCTCGTGCACGCTGGGCAGCATGCGGATCGCCCATGTGGCGAAGTCGGCCTCGTCGCCCGGCTCGCGCAGGTAGCACGAGAAGAGCTTGGCCTCCGCCGTGTCGAGCAGCTCGTTCCACGCGTCGTTGCGACGGCCCTCGCGCGCACCGGCCGGTAGATCTCGGAGCCACTCGAGCGTCACCGACGGTGCGAGCGCCGCGCAATCGGCGGACCAGATGTTCTGCACGCGGCGCCGCGCAACGAGAGGGCCCGAGCTGTCGAGCAGGTCGAGGAGCTGGCGCGCGCGCGTACAGCCGCGCAGCCCGGCGTTGTCGCCACAACCGGCTACGAGCAAGAAAGAGCCGATGAGCTGATGCGCCGCGGCCAACGCTTCGCTCTGGGACGCCGTATCGCCAGAATCCGCGTCGGCGCGGACCTCGGTGACAAGACCGTCGTCGAGGCGTGCGGTCCCCGCGAACCAGACATCGAGGGCGCCACCACCGCTGGCACGGAGCCGGCGCAGGCTCTTCGGCGCGATGCGCGCCAGGGCTTCGACCAGCAGACGGCGCGACGCGAGGCTCTGCGCACCGCGGTTGCCACCGACCAGCTTGCTCATCAAGCGATCGAGCGGCGCAGGCAGACCTGTTGGCGGGGGCGCCGTGGAGTCGATCTCACCCGCGCTGTACGCGGCCAATTGCTGCAACGAGCGCTCGACGCTGCTCCAGCCGCCGAGCAATTGCTGCAACGCGCTTTGCTGCTCGCTGCTCACGCACGCATTTGGTGAGACCGCCTTGCGGATCAAGATCCCGTTCACGAGATTTCCGGTGCTGGCGCACAGCTGGTCGCGCGCCGTCTGGGTGTTCTCTCTCGAGTCCTTGACTTCGCTCAGCTTGCGGTCGAGCTCGTCGACCTCGCTGGACAGCTTCTCCGACCGCGCGGTGCTGGCGACGAGGTTGGTCTCGCAGCTGCGCAGGGCTTGGTTGGCGACGGTGAGCTCACGCTGAGTGGACACACAAGCATTGCTCGGATCTCTTGGATCTCGCGGCCCTGCGTGCGCCGGCATCGAGACGAAGACGATCGCGATCAGCGCCGCTGATAGACGATGCATGTATCGGTCTCGCAGTGAAACAGAGGGGAGAAGCCATGGGCCAAGGCGGCGGCTTGGGGTGCCGGATCAGCGACCACGACGACGTGCACCCGCGGATCGGAGAACATCGCCTCGAGCGCTTCCGGATCGGAGTCGTCGGGGATGCGCCCCACGTGGTTGGCCATATCGGATCGCCACAGGAGATAAGCGAACTCGAACGAGCGGTCGTAGAGGATCGCGCTGTCCGCGGGCAAGGCATCGCGCAACGCAACCAGGTCCTTGGTCTGTCGATCGGGACCGGTGGCCCCCTGGCGCTGCGCACCGCTCATTTGGACGTAGCGGTACAACGGAGGACCCTCTCCCGAGAAGCCCGGAAATGCCACGGCCAGGTTGAAAATGGACAGCGCCGCCAGCGACCAGCCAGCGAGGCGAGATGCCCCACCGATGCCAGAAGGTAGACGAGATGCGCCGAGCGCGAGGACGAGACTCGGAAAGCCCAGTGTGTAGCGGGCGATCGCCGGATCGGGCGCCGCGAGACCGGCCACCACCAGGATCGTCCACGCGCCGTCGCGCTTCTTCCACAACGCCCACAGCGCGAGGGGAAGCGCGCAGAGAAACACGGGGCCGAAGCCACCCATCCGCATGTCGAACGTCGGCGGAGGCACCAACGTCAGCCACGAGCCGAGCACGCGCAGCGGCGTGGGACCCGTGAGGTGCGGAGCCGCGGCACCCGACGAGAGGAGCTCCTGCACCGTGTACATCCCGGGCAGATGGATCGGCCCCAGCGCAAGCTTGATGGGCCAGATCGGGTTGCCGTGGCGCGCCATGTTCACGAGGTACGTCTCCGCGCCGAGCACGACGATCGCGACGCACGCGGCGAGGGTGGCGCTGATCAGTCGCCGACCACGCCACAACAACACCAGGCCCGCGAGCGCAGTCGGGATCGGTGCCGAGGGTTTGGCGCCGAGAAAGAGGCCGAGCGCGAGGCCCGCGAGCACCTGGTTGCGCGCCGTGCTCTCGCCGGTGAGGAAGTACACCGCGACCACGAAGTACGCAGCCGCCGCAACGTCGACATAGTTGGTGGGCAGCTGCAACAGCACGCCCGGCATGCAGATCCACGCAGCACCGGTGGCGAGGGCGGCCGCGGCCTCTGCACCCGCGCGTCGGGCGACCGCCGTAACCGCCACCACCCCGACGAGACCGAACGGGATCTGCCCCAGATCGATCAAGCGATCGTCGGGCAGAAGGAGGCGCATCGCGATGAACAGGTACTCGATGCCGTGCGGGTAGGTCGCGAGGTACGGCACGTCGTCCGGGACACCGCCGAGGCCCTTGCCCTGGATCACGTAGTTCACGAACGGCAGGTGATAGCCGAGCGAGTCCCACTGCCAGATGGGCAGGAAGTACGCGGTCACCGCAGCGACCAAGATCGCGAGGAGCGCCACCGCGAGCGCGGGCAACGCGTCACGCCACGTAGCCACGCCGCCACGCAACGGCGGCGCCTTTCGCGCGAGGAGGCCACCGAGCGCGAGCAGCACGAGCGGCGTGACCGGCGTGAGCCAACCGATCCCGACCGCGATGCGCATGCCCTCGGTCAGCAACACCAAGGTCGCGAGCATGCCCACCATCGCACGCTCCACCGGTCCACCGTCGGACGCGAGCTTCGCGCCCAGCTTCGCGCCGATAACGACCACGACCGGGATCACCAGCGGGAGCAGCCCAAAGGGCCCGAGCCACGTCGGGACGAAGGCCATGAGGTTACGTCGATGCGGTCTTGGAGCTCACGACGCTTTCGGCTATCGCAGCTACGGCAGGCCTCGTCAAGCGGCGCGCATCATGCGTGTTTCCTCGGTTAGGATGCCGTCGCCCGTGCAGCTGCGACTCTTCCTCTTCCTCACCGCCATGTTCTTGCTGCTCACCAGCCGCGAGCCGCCGTGGGCCGACGCGCACGTGGTCTACGACACCACCGAGAGCTTCGTCGACCACCACGACTTCGCGGTTCGTCTCGAGGGTGGGCCACCGTGGTTCTACGCGCGACCCAACGGGAAGGCCTTCGGTCCCAAGTTCGGCGTGTTCCCGCTCGGCAACGTGCTGGCGATGGTCCCGAGCTACCTCGCCTACAAGGCGCTGCGCCTCGTCCCGGGCGTTCCCGATCGTCCGGCCAACGCGATGATCTGCCACCTCTCGCCGGCGCTGCTCATGGCCGCGGCGTGTCTTCTGTTCTTCCGCATGGCGCGGCGCAAGCTCGCAGAACGCGAGCCGACCGACGCCGATCAGATTTCGTTGCGGCTCACGTTCGTGCTCGCGTTCTCGACCATTGCCTTCATCTACGCGCGCTCGGCCTACGCCGAAGCGTTACAGACGTTCGCGCTCACGTGGCTCGTCGAGCGCACGTTCGCCGCGGGTCGGGATCCGAAGACCAGCACGCTCGGCTGGCTCGGCGTGGCCGCTGGCATCCTCATCAACGCGAAGCTCATCTTCGTGCTGGTGCTGCCTCTGTCCGCGGCGTACGTGCTGTACTGCCGCGCGCGCCACCACGACCTCGCGCGCACGATCCTCGCCGCGTGGCTCGCGCTCGTCGAGCTCGCGGCCTTCTTCGGGCTCGCGCTGTGGCACAACCACATGAAGACCGGATCGTGGCTCGACTCCGGGTACCAGATGCGCGGCGGCCTCTTTTCAGGCGACGTGATCCCGGCGATCCACGGCTTCTTGCTCTCGCCGGGCAAAGGGCTGCTCTGGTATTCCCCGACACTGCTGCTCGGCTTCCTCGGGCTGCGCGAATCGCTGCGTCGGTATGCGGCCGAGACTTGGCTCACGCTCGGCATCTGCCTCGCGACCCTCGTGTTCAACGCGAAGTTCCGCATCTGGCACGCCGACTATTGCTGGGGCCCGCGCCACCTCGCGCCGCTCTCGCCGATGATCTTGTTGTGGTCGCTGCCGTGGCTGCCCGAGGCGCTGCGACGCGGACACCTGCGCGTGCGCACCTTCATGGTCCGGGGGCTCGTCGCGCTAGGCGTCTCGGTGCAGCTGCTCGGCGCGTCGCTCTACTGGGATCACTACATTCGCGTGCTCATCGCGGTGAAGGACCAGACGGGCGCGCCGGGGTGGTTCCGCGAGAGCCTCTCGCACGGTCACTACATCCCGGTGTTCTCACCGCTCGTCGGACAAGCGTGGCTGCTGCGACACCTCGTCACCAACGATCCGGATCTCGACAGCGACGCACCCTGGAAGTCGATCATCCCCCAGACCACGCGCCTTGCGGAAGCCTGGGCGCGCCTCCGCCTCGACTGGTGGGCGCTCGACTGGCTCACCGAGAAAGAGCCGTGGCGTCCGGAGAATCGGCCGAAGGTGGTGATGCCGTGGCGCTCGCCCTACGTGGCCACTGGCTTCGTCCTGGCGTTGCTCGCCGGGGTGGCGGTCTGGAGTGCGCGGGGCCTGCGCCGACCGAGGTCAGTTGTCACCAGATCGGCGCTAACCCCCTGAGGTAGCGGGTGCTCTCCCTGGCGTAGGCCTTGCTCATCTCGGCCTGGTGCGGCTGCGTCCTCCCATCGGTACCCGCTGGCTCATCACCGGCTTGCTCGGCGTCCTCGCCTTGCTTTTCGCGCGCGTCGCGTATGCGGACCCGGAGCCCGCGACCATCGTCGTGCTCGGTGCAACCGGCGATCTGAGCAGCCGACTCCTCACGCCTGCGCTCACCGAGATCATCGGGTCGTTGCCGAAGGGGTCGCGGGTGGTAGGCGTGGCCCGAGGCGCTCCGTTCTCCGGCGATGCCGAGTTCCGCGTGTGGCTCAAGGAGCGCACCAAGAACCTCACGGGCAAGCTCGACGACAAAGGATGGACCGCGCTCGAGAGCCGTCTCCACTACCAGCCGGTAGACCTCGGCGTCAGCAAGGACTATCTGGGCCTGAAGGAGCGCCTGGCGACGCTGGATCGCGACGATGAGCGCGCGGGCGAGATCAACGGGCCACGTCGCGTGATCTTCTACTACGCGTTCGCACCGACGCTCATCGGTCCCACCACGAAGGAGCTCGCCAAGATCGGTCTCATCGGGCCGGGCACGCGCAACGACGTCGTGCCCGAGAAGCCGATCGGCATCGATGGAAAGTCCGCCGCCGCGATCATCAGCGACGTCATCTCCGCCGCCGGCACGGATCACGTTTACTTCATGGATCACTACAACGGAAAGCCGGGCGTGCAGTCGCTGCAGCAACTGCGGACGGACCCCCGCTTCGCGCGCATGTGGGACAAGCGCCACATCGACCACCTCGAGGTGACGGCGCTCGAGTCGATCGGCGTCGAAGGCCGTGGCTCGTTCTACGATCCGGTCGGAGCGACGCGCGACATGGTGCAGAGCCACCTGCTGCAGACGCTCTCCTTCGCCACCATGCGCCCGAAGTCCCTCGCGCCCAACGATGTCGCGGCGGCCAAGGCCGAGGCGCTCGAGTCGTTGACGATCGATCCGCGCGACCTGGTGCGTGGTCAGTATCGCGCCGGCGCGAAGCTCGGCGGCTACCTGGGAGAGATCGGCGTGGAGCCGGACTCGGCGACCGAGAGCTATGTGAAGCTGCGACTCCGCTCGAGCCTGCGGAAGCTCTCGGGTGTTGCGATGACGATCGAGAGCGGCAAGGCGTTGTCCGCGAAGCAAAGCCAGGTGGTAGTGCACATGAAGCGCTTGCCCACGGAGCTCGCGCTCGACGTCGGGCTCGATCCGAAAGCGGCGGCGGACCTGCGGGTGGACGTCGCGACCGGAACTGTGACCCTCGCTGGTCGTCCGGTCACGCTCGCGGGCGAGCTGCAACGCCGCAGCGCGTATGCGACCCAGCTGATGCGCGTCGTGTCCGGCGACAAGACGTTCTTCCCGTCGGCTCGCGAGATCCGCGCCCAGTGGAAGCTCATCGATCCGATCGAGCAGCGTTGGCAGTGCGAGCACAAGAGCCTCGCGCGCTATCAGGCGGGGTCGAAGGGTCCCGCCTCGGCCAAGCGGTTGGCGTACAAGCGCTGAAGGCCGCGGATCCGCAGCGCAGCGAGTCGCGTATAGTCTAGTCGCGAGCTTCTGGCGTCACGTGCGCGCCTCGCTCACGAGCGTGAGGATCAGCGGCAGGTCGCGACCCGCGCACAACGTTGCCCGCATCGGGGTCTCGCGCGACATGCGCTCCATCACCGTCGGATCGATCTTGCGCGACTTGTAGCCGACGGCCTCGAGCTCGTCCCCGGGCTTGATCGTGATCTCCGTGGCCTTGATGCTCGGGCGTAGGAGCCGACCGCGCGCGCGCATGTGCTCGCAGCGCTGCACCACGCGACGCGCAGCGTCGGGCTCGGCCAACGGGTAGAACGCTTCGGGCTCTTGCTGTCCGACCAACTTTCCGTCGGCGGCGAGCAAGCGTGCACCTTCGACCTCGATGCCGATCGCATTGCCGGCATCATCCACCAGCTGAAAATCGACGGCTTCTTCCGACACGATCTGCACATCGTCGAACGACACGCGCGTACGCCGATACACGCAGGGCGCCGACGAGAGCACGCCCGCGATGGTGCGCTGTGCACGTACGCGACCACGGACGTGGACCAGCTCGCCATCGTCTTCGTTGGAGAGGCGCACCAGATCCACCTGGCCCCGGGCCAGCCTGCCGAGGCGAGCTCGCACCAGCTTCTTCGACACCCAGTCGCCTGCTCCATAGCCCGCCGCACCGATCACGACGAACCCCTTTGCAAACACCAGCACCGGTGCGCCCGACCACACGAGCGCCGCGACGCCTGCTCCGATTGCCGTCCAGATACTGCTCACCACCGCGCCGCGCAGCAGCCGGTAGCGCTCCGGCAGCCAGTCCAGATCGTCCTTGGCGAGGTGCGCGCGCCGCATGCGTCCTACCGTCGCCCGATACCCTCGTACGTGAAGCCGAGCTCGCGCACCTCCGCCGGCTCCCAGTTGTTGCGCCCGTCGAACAGGTGCGGCGCGCGCATGAGCGTCTTCAGCTTGGCGAAGTTGGGCCGACGCAGCTCGCGCCACTCGGTGACGAGGCACAACGCATCGGCGCCGCGCGCGGCTTCGTACGCCGCATCGTGGAGCGTGAAGCGCGTGGCATCGGTGCCTTGCTGCGCAAGCGCGACGGAGAAGGTCTCCTGCGCGACGGGATCGTGACCACGCACCTCGGCGCCCGCCTCGAGCAAGCGCGCGACGACGGTGAGGGCCGGTGCTTCCCGGACGTCGTCGGTGCCGGGCTTGAACGCGAGGCCCCACACCGCGACCACTCTGCCGGCCAGCGGTGGCGTCTTCCACGGGCCTTCGACCTGATCCGCGCCGGCGAGCTGCGCGATCACCTTGTCGGCGAGCACTCGCTTTTGCCGATCGTTCACTCGATCGACGGACTCGAGGATCCGCAGTGGCCAGCCCGCATCGCGCGCCGTGGACATCACGGCCTTCACATCCTTCGGGAAGCACGAGCCGCCGTAGCCCACGCCGGGGAACAAGAACTTGTTGCCGATGCGTGAGTCCATGCCCATGCCGCGACGCACCATCTCCACATCGGCACCGACGCGCTCGCACAAATTGGCCATGTCGTTCATGAACGAGATGCGAGTGGCGAGGAACGCATTCGCCGCGTACTTGGTGAGCTCGGCCGAGATCGGATCCGTGACGAGGCACCGATCGTGCGTACGCACCAGCGGTGCATAGAGCTTCTTCAGGATGTCGGCGGCGCGCGCGTCGTTGGTGCCGAGGATCACGCGCTCCGGCTTCATGAAGTCGTTGACCGCGTCGCCTTCCTTCAAGAACTCCGGGTTCGACGCCACCGCGAACGGCACCTTCGCCACCTTGGCGATCGCGGCCTCGACCTTGGCGGCAGTCCCGACGGGCACCGTGGACTTCGTGACCACGACGGTGAACTGCGTGAGCGCGCGACCGATGTCCGTCGCAGCCTTGATCACCTGCGTGAGATCGGCCGAGCCGTCGTGCGCCGACGGTGTACCCACGGCGATGAACACGACCTCCGCCTGGCTGACCGCCTCGGCGATGTCGGTGGTGAAGCGCAGACGCTCCTCGTTCACGTTGTGCTGCACGAGCTTCTCGAGGCCCGGCTCGTGGATGGGCATCTCCCCGCGACGCAGGCGTTCGACCTTGCCCGCGTCGATATCCACGCACGTGACCTCGTTGCCGAAGTCGGAGAAGCCGGCCCCCGCGACGAGGCCCACGTATCCGGTTCCCAAAACTGCGATCCGCATGATGCGCGGAGACTAGCCGATCTTGTAGCTACGCGCGCTGCTTCAGCCACGCGCAGTAGCGCGAGATGCCCTCTTCGATCACCACCGTGGGGCGATAGCCGAGCGCGCGTTCGGCCTCGCCCACGTCGGCGAACGTGATCGGCACGTCGCCAGGCTGCAGCGGCTTGCGATCGAGGATCGCCGTCTTGCCGAGCGCGGCCTCGAGCAACCTCACCAGCGTGGCGAGATCGGTCGTGCGTGAGCCACCGAGGTTGTAGATGCGATGGCCAGCCGTCGCACCCCCGGGCGCGGTGGAGTCGAGCGAAGCCACCACACCAGCGACGATATCATCGATGAACGTGTAGTCGCGCGCGGTGCTGCCGTCGCCGAAGAACGGCAAGGCCGTGCCGTTCTGGATGTGGCGCGCGAACGCGGCGATCGCCATCTCCGGACGTTGGCGCGGCCCGTACACGGTGAAGAAGCGCAGCGACGCGATCGTGATCCCGTAGAGCTGCGCGTAGGTGTCACACAACAGCTCGCCCGCGCGCTTGGTGGCCGCGTACGGCGACGCGGGGTGCAGCGCAGCGTCGCTCTCGCGGAACGGCACCTCGCTCCGGGCGCCGTACACCGACGACGAGGACGCAAAGACGAGCCGCGCGATTCCACACGCTCGCATCGCCTCGAGCACCACCAGCGTTCCCCGCACGTTCACATGCTCGTAGCGCAGCGGCTGCTCGAGCGAAGGGCGTACACCGGCCAACGCGCCGAGGTGGATCACGGCGTCGAAGCGATGACGCTCGCACAGCGCGGTGACCAGCAGGGGATCGGTCAAGTCGCCACACACCACCTGTAGCCGATTCCCCACGTCGCCGAGCGCGTGACGAAGCTCCGTCAGGTGCTCTTGATGCAGGGCTGCGGGGTACAGCGTCTCGTCGAGAACATCGAGGCCGACCACCGAGTCGCCGCGCCGCACCAAAGCCTCTGCCAGGTGCGAACCGATGAAGCCGGCGATCCCGGTGAGCAGCAGCTTCATGCGCTGCGTCGTTTTCCGACGAGGAGCGCGACGACGCCGAGGAGCGCCATCATCCAGAAGAAGCCGTCGAGCTTGGTGGCGCCGCTGAACGCGCAGCCCGTGTCGCGCGGTGGATCCTGTTGGTTCGCGCCCGGGTCGCCGCTGTTGACGACGCCGCTCGTGCCCCCGTCGCCAGGGATGAACCCGGTGCCCAGATCTTTCACGGCCACCATCCCGTCGCTGGTCGCGCTCAGGTCCGGCACCTCGAGCTCCGAGTTGTCGTCGGGCGCAGTGCAACCGGGATCGGCGGGGTAGTCGATGAGCGTGTCCCCGTCGTTGTCGATGCCGTCCTGACACTGTGGCGTGGGTTGCGCGTGCGCGGTCACCGGCCCTGTGGCGACGAGCGCGAACGCCAGCGCGAGCAGCTGGAGAACACAGGTCTTCATCCGGCGATTCTCGATGGTCATTCCCCTTGGATGCAACTTCATGCCTTCTCGCGGGTCCGGGCGCACAGCAAAAACTCGACGTTGCCGGCCGGACCGGTGATGGGCGACGTCTCCACGCCAACCACCATGCAACCCAAGGCCTGCGCAGCCACAACGCACTTGTCCACGGCAGCCTGACGCAGCGCCGGATCACGCACCACCCCGCCCGCCTCGAGGCCGTCGCGGCCCACCTCGAACTGCGGCTTCACCAGCACCACGAGCGTGGAGCCGGGCGCGAGGCACCGCACGATGGCCGGGAGCACCAACGTCAGCGAGATGAACGACACGTCGCACACCGCGATGGCCGGGAGGAACGGCAGCTGCGCGGGCTCGAGCGCTCGGGCGTTCACCTGCTCCATTGAGGTGACGCGTGGATCCTGACGCAGCTTCCACGCCAGCTGGTTCGTGCCCACGTCGACGGCGCACACGCGCGCGCAGCCTCGTTGCAGCAAGCAGTCGGTGAATCCACCCGTCGATGCACCCACGTCGAGCGCGTCGAGGCCCGTCACGTCGAGGCTGAAGTGCATGAGCGCATGCGCGAGCTTGATCCCCCCGCGCGACACGTAGGGCATCACCTCGCCCTTGATGCGCAGCGCCATGTCGAGCGCGATGAGCTCGCCCGATTTTTTCACCACGTGGTCGCCGGCCACGATCTGCCCCGCCAGGATCATCGCCTGCGCCTTCTGCCGGCTCTCGGCGAGCCCCGCATCGACGACACGCTTGTCTGCCCGCTCGCGCGGTGACCTCGTGACCATGCGCTGCAGCCTACCCTCCGCAGAACACGCGAGCCACTCGCCCGTAGGGTTCTCCGACAACGTCAACGATGTGACGCTACTGTGCTTCGCCGGCGTCAACGATGGAGGGCGCCTCGGGCGGGGTCGCGGGCCGCGGGCTGCTCGGGCTCAGCAGCCTCGCGAGCGCGAGCAGCATGCGCAGCTGCGCCTCGGGCAGACGGCCGACCAGCTCCACCTCTTGGTCTCTCCGAGCCAGCACCAGCTGGTCGACGATGCCAGCGAACATCGGCGCCGCATCTTTGATCTGTCCCTTCACAGCGGGCCACATCGCGGCGAAGCGCGATGCGGTCGCCGCGTCGTCGAACCCGCACAGGAGGCGCGTCGCCGGTGAACCTTCGGCCGACAGCGCCAAGCGAACCATTCGTGGCAACGGGAGGTCGCCCTGCATGCGGATAAGCTGCGGCAGGTCCGCGATCGTCAGCAGCAGGGCCGCCTCTTTGCTGTTGTCGTCGAAGTGTTGCAACGCGTGCAGCCAGCGCGCGCCTTCGCCCTCGCCCTCGTCGTTGGCCTCGGCCGCGGCGATGATCGCGAGCTGCTCGGGCCTACCGAGCAACATGAGGTCACGGCCCAGCGCCTCGATGCGACGTGGGTCGCGCCCACCGATCGCACGCCCATCGAGCTTCGTGATTCGCGGGTCCCCGCGATGGCGCGCCGCGAGGAACGTCGCGCTCACGTCGCGCGGATCGGGTGTGGAGATCATCAAGGCGTCGAGATCGTCGAACGGATGCAGGCCCGTGCCATCGAGGAGCGTGTGATAGTCGGGCAGCATCGACAGCAGCTCGTCGACGGCTTGTCGGTGCGGGGACTTGGCGAGCAAGCTGCCGCGCAATACGAGCGTGATGTTGGCGCCCGACGGTCCCACGGCCCGCAGATCTTGAACGGGCGGCGGCCTCCCCGTCGCTGACTCAGGCTTCGTCTTCGGCTTCGCGAGCTTGGTGCCTTCGCTGTGGTGCGGTTTCTCGTCCTCCCCGTTCGGCGGATCGAGCATGGGCGGCGCGGGCGGCTTGGCGATGTACGGCAACACCTCGATGGGAATGTTCGGCGCGCTCACCAGGAGTCGCACGGTGGACAGGCCCACCACGAAGAAAGCGTGCAGCACGAACGAGAGGCCCAGCGCGAGGCCGAGCACGAGGCGGAAGCGCAGGGTGCTGGCCACGTTCACCACGCCCAACATACACCGGTCAGCGACGACTGGCCGGTCCCCGGATCGTTCATCCGGCCCTCGGACGAAAGGCCGGGAGCGCGCATTCAACTAGTCGATCTCACGCACTTCACGACTCGGCACGGCTGCTGCTTTGGTCGCTGCCACCTGGCCGGGTGAGAAACGTTTGTCGAACCGAGGAGAGTCCCATGAACCAGAGCAACCCCACCGAGCTGCGTGGCTGGAAAGACGTCTACACCATCGTCGAGCGCCCGGGCGCCGAGAAGAAGTACTGGGTGCGTATCGGCCGCGCTTTCGTGAACCGTGATCAATCCATCAACGTGCGGCTCGACGCCATGCCGGTGAACGGCAACCTCCAGATACGAGACGTCGACGAGGAAGATCTCGCGCGCATCAAGCAGCGTCGCGAATCTCGCGAACAGGGCGCGGCCGCGCTCCTCGACGGTGTCGCATGAGGTGGCTGCACATGCTCGCTCTGTGCGTGGCACTCGGTGCGCCCGTCTCGGCGTTCGCCGACGCGAAAGGTGCTGAGACGCAAGCAGTGACGACCGGCGTGGTGAACATCACGAACGCCAGCGCCGAGGAGCTACAGCGCCTCCCCGGCATCGGCGAGAAGAAGGCGCAAGCCATCATCGATCACCGCAAGGGTCACCCGATGCACAAGGTGGAAGACCTCACGAAGGTGAAAGGGATCGGTCGCAAGACCGTCGCGCGGCTGCGCCCGTTCCTGACGGTGAACGGCCCCACAACGTTGCATGACCGCCCGGTGCTGCGGAGAAAGACCGAGAAGATGTAGCCAGCAAAAAAGCAAAAGCCCGACCGACGCTGGACGCCGGTCGGGCCTTGCCGACTACACTGCAGAGAGCGAGCGAGCTACGGGCAGCCGGCGCCCACGGTGATGCCGTTTACGCGCATGTCGTACGCACCACCGGTCCCAGCGGCGCTGTCGACCGCGATGTAGTAGTTGTGGTTCGGTTGCGCGGTGAACTGCAGCGCGGCCGGGAGCGTGCCGGAGGTGCGCGAGCCCGAGTACACGCCCGCCGAGGTCACCACGGTGTTGGTGGTGCAGGCGAGCGTGGGGTCACACGAGGGCGCATTCGAGGTACCTGCATCGAGCACCGTCATGCTGAGGGTGACGCCAGCGGTCTTCGAGGTGAGCTCCACTTGGTAGGTCTTCGCCGTGGCAACGTCTGGCTTGAACAGCACGCCCTGCTCCGGGCCCGCAAGGCCGGTGAGGCCATCGCAGCCAGCGCCAGGGCCCCAGGCGGTCACCTTCGTCGGCGAGCCGACGGTGGTCGAGGTGATCTTCTTGACCTCGTCGGCCGCGTTGCCACCGCAGGCCAGGTAGTTGGCGGCCTGGACGCAGTACGGCGCGCAGCTGATCGCAAGACCGAACGCCGAGTCCGTGGCGGTCGGTGCGTCGACGATGATGAAGTAGCGCTGGAATGGGTCGCTGCTGAACGACGTGCCCGGATCCGCGGAGAAGCTGATGGTCGCGGTGCCACCAGCCGCGGTGGCGACCTGGTCACAATCGGCGGGGAGGCAGTGGCCGTAGTAGTTCTGCGGCATGTTGAGCAGCTTCACGCCGTCCGCCGCGCCCGTGAGCGTTGCGGTGACCTTGCGAGGCGCGCTGTCCGTGGTCTTGAGCAAGAACGGCACCTCGTTGCCCACGGCTGGGACCGTGGTCTTCGCGCCGTCGGCGCCGCACATGTAGTCGGTCAGCTTCGCAGCGCCAGCCGAGGTGTTGGTCGCGACCGGCATGCTGGTGTTGCAGTCGAGCCGGGTGCCAGCGGTGGGCTGGCAACGCCCACAGGCTTCTACTTCGACGGCGTACTTGTGGACCTGGTTCATGTCCTTGCCGTCGACGACCGCGTAGTAAGTCTTGCCGGCAGCCGCGTGGAAGGTGACGCTCTCCTTGGACGTGCCGGCGGTGACGCCGGTGAAGCCCGTGGCTGCGGCGGGGTTCATGCAGGTCGCGGCCTGGATGCAGGTGTCCTCGAGGATGATGAGATCGAGGTCGACCACGGTCTGGTCGGCGATGGTCTTGCCAGCGGCGTCCACGAGGCGCAGCGAAACCGTCACGTCCTCCTCGGGGTTGTCGAAGTCGCGGTTGATCCTGTAGCCCACTTCCGGGCCCGCCTCGGTCGGCGCACAGGCGTACGACGACACCACGGCCTTGCCGTTGCCGAACGAGCTCGGCGTGTTGTCGCCCGTCTCCACGGAGTACTGCGTGCCGTCGCAAGCCACCGACGTGAAGCTGTTGCCGTCGTAGCAGCTCGGCACCGGCGTGCAGGTACCCGCGTTGCACGTGCCCGCTGAGGGACTGTTGCCCGTCGTGGTGCACATCGTGCCATCGGGGCCGGGAGTCTGGCCACATTCACCGGTGCTCGTATCACAAACGCCGACCGTGCACTCGCCGTCGTTCGTGCAGGTCTTGTCCTTGTATTCGCACTGCTTGGTGACCGGGTTGCACTTCGCGGTCTGACACATGGTCGGAGAGCAGCTCTCGACGGAGGTGCAGGTAGTAGTGAGAAAGCCGTCAAGCTGCGGCTTGTTCCCACCGTCCGGGGTGACATTGCCACTGCTGCCGCCACATCCGGTTACACCGGCGGCCGCAGCCATTGCCAAGAAAGCTAGAGTAAGGCGCGTCATTTGTTCTCTCCTACCATTCCGCATATGCAATGGGTGCGCCCGATAGCGAGACCGCCGACCCGCGTCAAGCACAGGGCCCTGCAATCCTCGAGCGCTCAGCTATTTAGCCGGCGCTCTCGACGCTCCGATCGTCCCGTCTGCGGAACAACATGCGCCACACCCTGATGTCTCGTTCCTCTACCCTAACTTCTCGTAACGATTTTGCTTTAAAGGGGTTGGTGCGCAGAAACAACCACGGCTCCAGCTGGTTCTCGAAGGCCGATTCTCGCTCCAAGACCTCGAGCGCATCGATCCCGAGCTCCCAGACGTCACTTTGGAACATGAGCTCCCCTCCAGCGCTCATCTTCCTGGCTAAGGTCTTAGCCAGATCTGGTGTCATCAGACGCCGCTTGTGGTGCCGCGTCTTGAACCAAGGGTCGGGGAAGTTCACGAACACGCGGCGCAGACTGCAGTCGGCGAACAGCACGTCGAGCTCGGTGGTGATATTGGCGAACACGGCACGCAGGTTCGCCAGTCCCAGCTCCGCGGCCTGCTCGTTCACCTGGTCGACGAGCGGCTTGCGAATCTCCACGCCCACGAAGTCGACGTCCGGGTGTTGCGGTGCGAGCTCGAACAAGAAGCGCGCGTCGGCGCACCCCAGCTCGACCTCGAGCGGACGCCCCCGTCCCTCCAGGCGCACCGCCTGTGTATCGAGGAACTTCGCTCCGAGCGGGTTGACGTGGTGGCGAACGCGGCGGCGCACGGCGGAGCCCGATAGCACTCTCCAGGGGGCCGCAGCGAAATAAAAAAAGGCCGGGCGTCTCCACCCGGCCTTCTTCATTACTGCTCTTTGGGAATGAAGTGCTTACGCCTTGCGGACGTTGGCGGCCTGGAGACCCTTCGGGCCCTGGACCACGTCGAACTCGACGGTCTCACCTTCGGCGAGGCTACGAAAGCCCTCCGAGATGATGGCGGTGTGGTGCACGAACACATCCGGCGCGCCATCACGGGTGATAAAGCCAAAGCCCTTCGCATCGTTGAACCACTTCACGGTACCTTTTTCCATTACCTAGATCCTTGCTGAATTGTTGCTGGTGTAATTGCCATCGCGCCAAAGCGCGACAGCGGGGCGTCTAAATATTAGTTAGGCGGCCTTCCGAACATTGGCGGCCTGAAGGCCCTTCGGCCCCTGGACCACGTCGAACTCGACGGTCTCACCTTCGGCGAGGCTGCGGAAGCCTTCCGAGACGATAGCCGTGTGGTGTACGAACACGTCTGGCGCGCCGTCACGGGTGATAAAACCAAAGCCCTTCGCGTCGTTGAACCACTTCACAGTACCCTTTTCCATTTCCCAATTTCCTTTTGTTACCTGGCCGCAGGCAGGGCTGCGCACCAACGTTGCGTTTCTAAACTTACTGGCTTCGTACGTGAGGACAAATCGAGGAGCTGCAGATTTTCGTGATCAGAACTTCTGCCAAAAATTGGAAAAATTCTGGTGACAAAGCCGTTCGCACCCAACCGTACTCCGTGCTCGCCAGCGCGAGCCCCTACACTCAAAACGGACTCTATTGGTGCACCGCCCCTTCGTCAAGAAGCAAAGCAATGTGCAGTCAAAACAGGCCTTTTTCAGGAGCGCTGCGGCAGAACTTTACACGCTAGCCTCACGCGAACGCGATTTACAGGCCGCAAAGAGACGAACCGCCGTTAACGTCTTTCACGCACGCTCGCGCGCCACAGCAGTCGGCGCTGGTGCGACATTCCTGCCCGGTCGCTACGCAACAAGCGAGCGTCTCCGGGCTGCAGCCGACCGCGAGCACGCCACCGTCGAAATCGTGCGCGCAGCACGCTGCGCTACCGGGATGGCACCTCGCGCCGACCGCAACGCAGCCACCGTCGGTGTCCGTTTGCGGCGGCGCCAGGTCGAGCGAGCACGAGCCCGACGTCGAGATCACGTCCTCGTCGCAGTCGTAGCGAAAGCCGGCTATGCAGCGGCTCTCTCCGCAGCCGAGCTGGATCTCCACGCCCACCACATCGGAATTCACGAAGCACGCGCAGTCGCTGACGGTGCCGTTGCCACACGAGAGCACGCCCGTGCACAGCACGGCGATGAAGGCGACGCGACTCATCGTTGAGACCGACTCCATGTTGAATTGATCCGCTCTCGGCCAGGCAAGCCTGGCGTTCGCTCACATCGCTTCGCTCGACCGGCCCCTAGTCAAGATGGATCGAACCGAATCAGTGCGTCTTGGTCGATTCGTGGTCCATGTCGATCTCGGCGCCAGGGTTGGTCGGCTCGACCTCGAGGTAGATGCGCTCCGAGGGCAACGGGGCGCGCGGGCTGCGCGGCCCATCCGACAGCTCGAACGGATCGAAGCTGGCGCGCGACGCCACCGGCAGCCCCATCACCTTCTCGTGGAGCTCGGCCTTGGTGATGTAGATCTCCTCGCGTCGGCCCTCGCCCAGATCGCGCCTCAGCACCAACTCACCGGGTGCACCCGAGCGACGCGCGATCTCCTGCACCACCGGCGCGACCACGTTCACCATGCGGGTGAGCAGCTCGTGCGGCTCCTCGATCGCGCGCAGGTCCTCGTCGTCGAACGTCGCCGAGGTCATGGATTGCCGACGTTCGATCAAGTCGAGCGTCGACTCGTGGATGCGGTTCCACAAGCGCTCGATGTGCATCTGATCCTCGCCGCCCAGCTCGAGGCGCTCTGCGCTCGCTTCCGGCGTACCGTCCTCGCCCAGCTTGCGCAAGAGGATGCGCTTCTCGGCGTGCACCACCTCGAGCTCGTAACCCGGCCCCGAGCGCGGACCCTTGCGCAAGATCACGATCCCACGCTCGGCTCCGTAGGCCACCTCGGCGACGAACAGCTTGTCGAGCCGCACAGGCTGCAGGGTGACCCGCTTCGAAAACAGGCCGGTTTCCGCCGGGAGGTGCACCTCGGTCGTGGCCGACAGCTCGAGCACCCGACGCGGCTTGCCCCAGGCATGCGCAGTCGGGATCGCCAGTGCAAACACGGCTCCCACGCCGAAGGGCGTGCTCAGCATCACCTGACCGGCGTACGAATCCTCGCCAGCGACGAGGCGCAGGCTCACGTCGGTGTTCGGCAGATCCAGGCTCAGCGTGAACGCCTCGATCGCGCGATACACCGCATCCTTTGCTCGGTCCATGGCGTTGCGGCCGTGCGCCTGCGTGTCGACCACGTGGCCATCGAGCGCGTGTAGCTCTCCTTCCACGACCACGCGTGCGCCGTCGAGGATGCGGGAGGCTGCTCGCGAGATGCGCTCCGAGCTCGACGAGATGAACGCCGTCATCGACAGCTTCAGCGCGTCGGCCAGCGCCGTGAGCCGGACCCGTTCCGCGTGCCGCAGCTGCTCAGCCGTGAGCGCTCGCTCGCGCGATTGACGGATGGCTTCCTGCGCGAACATGAGCTCGACGCCGCAATCCACCGTCTTGCGGATCTGTTCGATGAAGTTGACGTCGTAAGGAAAAGGCGTCGAGTCGCCGTAGACGTGTCCCATGCGTTAGCGGGGGATCTTCTTCGCGTCTTCGATGAACTTCTGCAGCCCGAGATCCGTGAGCGGGTGCTTGATCAGCTGTTGCATCACCGAGAACGGGATCGTGCACACGTCGGCACCGAGCAGCGCGGCGTCGACTACGTGGGTCGGGTTGCGCACCGACGCCACCAGCACCTCGGTGTCGTACTGATAGTTCTGGTAGATGGTGACGATCTTCTCGATGAGCTGCATGCCCGTCTCGCTGATGTCGTCGAGCCTACCGATGAAGGGCGAGATGAAGCTCGCGCCGGCCTTCGCCGCCATGAGCGCCTGGTTGGGCGAGAAACACAGCGTCACGTTCGTGCGAATGCCCTCCTGGGTGCAGGTGCGAACGGCCTTCAGGCCCTCGGCGGTGAGCGGCAGCTTCACCACGATGTTCTCGTGGACTTTGTGCCACTCGCGTCCCTCGGCCATCATCCCGTCGTAGTCGATGGAGAGAACCTCGGCGGAGATCGGCCCGTTCACGATCTCGCACATCTCCACCACCACGTCCTTGTACTTGCGACCGGACTTGGCAATGAGCGAAGGGTTGGTGGTGATTCCGTCGACGAGACCCATGGCGTGCGCCTCGCGAACTTCTTTGACGTCGCCGGTATCGATGAAGAACTTCATGTGGTCTCTCCTGGCTTACGGTTTCGAATCAAGGTCGGTGTCTGCTTCCGTCGACGGAGGCGCGACCGGTGGAACGTCACGCAAGCTGCGGTCGATGTCCTCGCGTACCTCGGCCAGCGCGGCCATGATCGCGTGGAGATTGTCCCGCAACGTGCGACAGTGCTCGAGCACATGTTGCACCGTTCCCGGCGCCGGCGCCGTGGGATCATCTTCGCCGAGCATGGCCCGCAACCATAGCAAACCCGGACGTCCGTTGTCATGACCCTGCGAGCCGACGAGCTCGCAGCGCTGTGCCGCGAGTCGGCGGCTGCGCTCGTGGGCCTCCCCGTGCACAAGGTCGTTCAGCCCGACCAGGAGACTGTGCTGCTGCAGCTGCGCGGGCGGTGGCTGCTGTTGTGCTGTGGTGCCCGTACCGGGCGTTTGCACCTCGTGTCCGAGAAAGCGGCTGGCACCGGCGAGGCGGCGCCAGCGTTCTGCATGCTGCTGCGCAAGCACCTCATGAACGCGCGGCTCGAATCGATCGAGGCGGTCGAGGGCGAGCGTGCCTGCGAGCTCACGTTCCTCACCGCCGAGGACACGCCACGACTGCGGCTGTTCTTGTTCGGAACCGCCGGCCAGCTGCAGCTCGTCGCGACGGACGGACGCGAGCCGCGGGTGCTCGCCAGCGTGGGTCCGGCCCGTCGGGTCCACGAGGCGCTGCCGCCGCCCCATCCGTCGGCGGCCGCCCACCGAGCGTCACGCTTCTCCACCTCGGTCGAGGCCGAGGCGTTCTATGGAGACCTGCGGCACGAGGACGAGGTCGAGAGCGCCAAGCATGGCTTGTTGCGCCGACTCACCGAAGAGGCGCGAAAGCTCGATCGCCTCGTTGAACACCTGCGCAACGATCGCATCCGCGCCGACCGCGCCGCGGAAAGGCAGCGCCACGCCGACCTCATCCTCGCCCACCTCCACGAGATCCCACGCGGCGTCGATCGCGTCACGCTCCCCGACGACTTCACCGACGGCAGCCCGCTCGAGATCGCGCTCGATCCAGCGAAGTCGGCGCGCGCCAACGCCGATCGCATGTACCACGAGCACCGTCGGCTACACCGCGCGCGTGGCGCGATCGAGACGAAGCTGGCCGATGCCGAGGCGCGACTCGCCGTCATCGCGGCGCAACGCATCGCGCTCGAGCAAGAGACCGACGAGGCGCTCCTCGCTGCCGCGCGCACGCTCGAAGACCAACGCCAGCGAAGGACGAAGACGGCCGAAGAGGCGGCGACGCTACCCTACAAGACGTTCGTGAGCGCCACGGGCATGCCCATCTACGTCGGTCGAGGCGCGAAGAAGAACGACGAGCTCACGTTCCGCGTAGCGCGGGGCAACGATCTCTGGCTGCACACGCGTGACGTGCCCGGCGCCCACGTCATCGTGCCCCTGCCGAGCGGGCGCAACGTCGATCCAGAAACGCTGGTCGATGCCGCGACGCTGGCGGTCTACCACTCGAGCGTGCGCGACGAGGCCCAGGCCGACGTGGGCTACGCGCTGCGCAAGCATCTGCGAAAGCCGAAAGGCGCAGCGCCGGGCGCGGTGCTGGTGTCGAACCAGAAGACGCTGCGCGTCCGCATGGAGCCGCTGCGTCTACGGCGCTTGCTCGGCCGGGAGTGACATTCTCGGCAACGGCGATGTAACGAATTCCAACGATGCCGCATCTGAACGCGCCACCGCTCACGAGGACATCACCCCATGGTCAAGTACGCACTGCTCGCACGAGTCGAAGCCAAGCCCGGTAAAGAAGCAGACGTGGAGAAGTTCCTGCAAGGCGCGCTGCCACTCGCGCAGGGCGAGGTCGCCACCCGCACCTGGTACGCGATCAAGATCGACGCGAAGACGTTTGGCATCTTCGACACCTTCGATGACGAGAACGGTCGCGAGGCGCATCTCGGCGGCGAGATCGCGAAGGCGCTCATGGCCAACGCCGAGGCGCTCCTCGCGAAGCCGCCGCAGATCGAAAAGGTGCAGGTGCTCGCTGCGAAGTAGTTAGCAGCGACGACAATCACCGAGTAATCGTCGAGAGAGCAGGTACGTAGCAAGCCCGCCCTGCTGTCTCGGCCGTCACACGCTCGGGCTGCCGAAGACCTTCGGGCACTTCTGTTTGATAGGGGCGCAGGCCGGCGTGTCTGAAGGGTCGCCGGCAGGGACACCCTGTGATGAGCACGTGATTGATGCATACTCGGCCGCGACGTCGGCATGATAAGCAGCGTCGCAGTCTTGCAGCTCCCCCACGGTCGCAGAGCAACTGGAGCGCATCACGCTCTTCGCCGCGCCTGCCGCACAATTTTTGCGATCGACGATCTCGGCAGCGGCAGCTTCGGATTCTGCAGCGCAGGCGTCCACCTTGTCGGTGGTGCACGTGGTGCTCGATTCGGTCAGCAGATTCGCGGCGCAGACGCCGCGCACGACGGCGGTGTCGTACACGTTGATCGCGAGATAGCCCAAGCACCCCGTCTCGAGATCGGACGCGCTGAGGGCGCTCAGCTGCTGATCGCGCGACACCGCGGTTGTGGCTTGGCCACCGCCGCACGCCGCGCACGTCCAGACGATCAACACGTAAATGAGCCCGAGAAATCTTTGTGCTTCGTTCTGGCGCATCGACATGTCGAACTATTGCACAAACAGAAAGGGCGGTCGCGAACGACCGCCCTTTCTGTCCCGGTTGCCTCGATGACCCGACGCCCTCGGGGCTGCCTAGATGTTCTAGAAAAACCTAGAACGTAAACGACGACGTCGGAGTCGGCATGGGCGGCGGGGCCTTGGGGGCCGGAGCCGGAGCCTTGCGAACGACCTTCTTCGCCTTCGGTGCGGCCTTCTTGGCCGCAGCCTTCTTGGCAGCAACGGGTTTTTGGGCGGCAGCCTTTTGGGCTGGCTTCTTGGCAGGGGCCTTCTTGGCTGGCTTTTTGACAGCCTTCTTCTTTGCGGCCTTCTTCGTTGCCATCGCCAACCCCCTTACTTCTTCTTCGCGGCCTTCTTCTTCTTGGCAGGTGCCTTCTTCTTGGCAGGTGCCTTCTTCGCTGCCTTCTTCTTCTTCTTGGTCGCCATGGGGAGCCTCCTTAGTTAGCAGTACCTAGGTAGCCATTTTGCAGAAGGTACATGCCTACGTCAACCAAATTATACGAAGTTAAACTTAATTATATGCCAAAGGATCGTTTGGCATGTTTCGCTTACGACTGTGAACAACGCTGTTCACCGTCGGAGAAGTGCGATCGTGTCGATCGATCCGCGTGTGCTTGCACACGATCATCCAGCCTCCAAACTCCCGAGCGACCTGATGCGATCGCGATACCTCGATATTCTCTTTGCAGGCATCTCTCCCGCGCGCTAAAAACGTTCCCCGTCGTTTTTGCAACGTCGTCGGAGACAGACCATGCAGGTACAGCTTTCGAGCCTCGATTCGAACGGCGACGCCGCCAGCGTCGCCGTCGCACTGCTTGCCGTGCCTTGCTTCGAGGACGAATACCTCGAGAGCAAAGTGTTCGTGTCCCTGGACAAAAAGCTCGACGGGTTCTTGTTGCGCGCGGTCAAGGACGAGCAGTGGAAGGCCAAGGACGGGCAGAGCCTCTCGCTGCACAGCCACGGCAAGGTCGCGGCCTCACGCATCGTCTTGTTCGGTCTCGGCGCGCGCAAGGACTTCGATTCCAAAGATCTGCGTACCTACGGCGCGCGCGTGGTGAAGGCCACCCAGGAGCTCTCCGCCGGGCACGCGGCCGCGGTGGTGCCGGCTGTCGACGGTGATGCCGCCGCACACGAGCGCGCGGTGCAGTTCCTCGTCGAGGGCACGCTCCACGGCTCGTACAGGTTCGACAAGTACTACACGGGCGAGAAGAAGAAGCCGTTCACCGTGCAGACCGTGCAGCTGCTGGTCCCGTCGGAAAATGGCGACGCGAAGCGCAACGAGCGCGCGCTCAAGCGTGCCCACGTCGTCGCCGAGGCCGTGCAGCTGGCACGACACTTCGTGAACGAGCCGGCGGCGGTCGCCACGCCCACACACATCGCGGCCGAGGCCACGCAGCTCGCCCACGCAAAAGCGGCGAAGGGCCTCAGCGTGGAAGTCCTAGGGCCGGCCGAATGCAAGAAGCTCGGCATGGGCATGTTCATGGGCGTCGCACAGGGCTCCGACGAAGAGCCGCGCGTCGTGCACCTGACACTCAAACCTCAGGGCAAGCCTCCAGGCGGCGCGAAGAAGGTCATCGCGCTCATCGGCAAAGGCGTCACCTTCGACTCGGGCGGGATGTCGCTCAAGACGTCCGAAGGCATGCTCGACATGAAGATCGACATGTCCGGCGCGGCCACCGTGATCTCGGCCATGGGCGCGCTGGCCGACCTAGGCTGTCCGTACGAGGTCCACGCCTTCACCGCGCTCTGCGAGAACATGCTGTCGGGCAAGAGCTATCACCTCGGTGACGTGCTGACATCCATGAATGGTAAGACCGTGGAGATCAACAACACCGACGCAGAAGGCCGTCTCACCCTCGGCGATGCCATCACCTATGCCAAGCAGGTCTGCAAACCAGACGAGATCTATGACTTCGCGACGCTCACCGGTGCCTGCATGGTCGCGCTCGGGCCACACATCGCCGGCGTCATGAGCAACGACGCTGCCGTCGCTGATCGGTGGCTGGCCTCCGCCAAGAACGCGGGCGAGGAGATGTGGCAGTTGCCGCTCCCGAAGAAGCTCAAGGAGCAGCTGAAGAGCGACATCGCCGATATGCGCAACACCGGCTCTCGCTATGGCGGCGCGCTCACCGCCGGGCTCTTCTTGAAGGAGTTCGTCGGCGACACGCCGTGGGTCCACGTCGACCTCGCGGGCCCCGCGTCGGCCGACAAGGAGAGCGGCCACCTCGCCGCCGGAGGCACCGGTTTCGCGGTGGCCACCATCGTCGCTCACCTCGTTCCGCAAGAGTGACCCTGCGCTCCAGCGTCCCTCTCATGAACGCGCCAGCTCCGAGGGTCAAGCCTTTCGTCACGGCCAACCAGGTCACCCTCGGGCGACTGGCGTTGGTGCCGTTCTGTGCCTGGCTCCTGTTCTGCGGGCCCAACGCGCAGATGGCCGCGCTGTTCCTCGGCACGCTGGTCGGCTGCACCGACTTCGTCGACGGCTACCTCGCGCGCAAGTACGGCACCACCAAGCTCGGCGGGCTCATGGACCCGATCGCCGACAAGGTCTTCACCGCCACGGTGTTCCTGCCCGCCATCGACCTCGACTGGGTCCCCGCCTGGCTCGTCGCCGTGCTGTTCACCCGCGAGTTCCTCGTCACCGCCGCGCGCACCGTCTACGAGCGCCGTGCGCTCTCCCTCAAGTCGTCGTACCTCGCGCGCTACAAAACTTGGGTGCAGATGTGCGGCATCGGCATCGTCCTCATGCTCAACATCTTGCGGCCCACGACGGTGCGCATCGTGCTCGGCACCCTCTCCGTCGCCCCCATCATCGGGTTCTTGATCCTGCGCATCGGGTACAAGCGCACCTGGATCGGCGCCGGCTTCTTTGCCCTGTCGTTCGCGGGTTGCTACGCCGGGCACCAGTACTTCGGTCCGCGCGCCTTCTCGCTCGCCATCATGTACTTCGCCGTGTTCATCACGTGGGCCTCGGGCCTCGGGTACTTCACCTCGGTTGCTCAGCTGCGCGGCAAGGGCTCCGTAACCGTCGGCGAGATCGTGCGGATCGTCACCGCGGTCACCATCCCGGCACTCACCGTGCTCGTCGAGGCGCAGGGCCACGGACTGCCGGTCGGCACCATCACGCTCCTGTCGTGCGAGCTCGCCCACGGTGGCCTCGACAATCTGCTCGCCGCCAGCCACGCCGAGGCCTCGGTGTGGGAGTGGGGCGCGCGCACCATCGGCATCACGGGACTGCTCCTCTGGGCTGCGCTCGTGCCCGGGACCGCGCCTGTCGCAACAGGCCTCGCCGCGCTGCTCGCAGTGGTCGGCATCGCGAGCTCGTTCATTCGCAAGCGTGCCTACTACCTCGACTCTTTCGCCTAGCGACCGTGCGCTCGGCATCGGCTCGCACGCCCATCCGAACGCAATGAAATCAGACGGAAATGAGCCTTTCGCGCAAGGTGCAAGTAATCGTAATTACTAAATAGTACCAATCGAACAGGCTTGCACGTTCGATTTCCGTGTGGTAGTCTGCGTGTTCATTTTGCGGCATATTCTGCCGCGCCCTTTGGAGGTCCGCGTGGACGTTTCCTTTCGTATCGGCGACAAAGCGGTCTACCCCGCACACGGTGTTGCCGAGGTTACCTCGATCGAGACGAAGGAGATCTCCGGCCAACGGCAAACCTTCTACATGCTGCAGGTCATGGAGACCGGCATGAAGCTCATGGTCCCGACCTCCAAGGTCGCGACGGTGGGTCTCCGCCAGGTGGTTGGCAAGTCCGAGGTCAAAGAGGTGTACGACATCCTCAAGTCGCGCGACATTACCGTCGACGGCCAGACCTGGAACCGCCGCTATCGCGAATACATGGAGAAGATCAAGACGGGCAGCGTCTTCGAGATCGCCGAGGTATTGCGCGACCTCTCGCTGCTCAAGAACGACAAGGACCTATCGTTCGGCGAGCGCAAGATGCTCGATCACGCGCGTTCGCTGCTCGTTCGTGAGCTCGCCGTCGCCAAGAAGCAAGATCAGCTGAAAATCGAGAAAGAGCTCGAGTCGATCTTCACGCGTGGCCGCGACAAAGTCGCCAGCGCGTAATCAGGTCTTGCTGTTGCTGCGCTCGTCCTGACCGGCAGCCAGAATCATCGCGATCGAAACCAGCAGCAACGTGTTCGCCACCTGCAACAAGCGGTCGGCGGTGATGCCGATGCGTTGCCAATCGGGGAAGCTCACCGTGAGCGCCGACGAGCCCAAGGCCATGATGGCCAGGTAGAACGCGAGACGTGCAACCAGCGTCGTCGGGGTGAATTTCATACACCCGCAGCATCCTTTCGTAGCGCCAGCCCAGCAACCGGGTTCTTGCCGGGCCCTCGCGATCGCGAGCGTCGTCTGCACGCCCGTGCGCGCCGCGCCACGCGCCGCGCCACGCGCCGCGTTGCCCAATGCCGCGCTTCGCGATCACAGCGTCGCTGGCGAGGCGCAGAAGATGCGCTTCGTCACCGTCACGCCGGCGATGCAGGCCGAAGCCAGAAAGCCCGCAAGCATCACGTTCGGTGTCGCAGCCGATGCGGTGATGAAGCTCTCGCGCCTACAGGGCGCCCTTCGGCGAAGTCCCGCTCTATCGACGAGTGCCGCGCGTCGGCGAGCAAGCGGTCGAGCCGGAGCGCATGTGGGACCTCCAGGTGGTCGCGAACCTCGAGCCCAAGAACATCAAGGGGAACCTGATGGTGGTGATCTACGACCGCGCAGATCCGAGCGCGATCACGCGCCATGCGTTCGTCGCGCTGTGGGAAGCCACCGCGTCGCCCTTCAAGTTCGTCGGCCTGCGTCTGCTGCTCGACCCCGAGAGTGATGGGTTCCACGCCACGCCCACGTATCTGCTCCAGATCGTCCAGCAGTGGAGCCAGCGCGAGCGCGTCCTGTCGCAGGGTACCTTTCGCCTCGAGTAGCCGGCCGGCGGCAGGCGCCCCACCCTGGCGACCCGATCCCCCAGCTTCGCGATGGGTTCCACACTGTGATCTCCGACAGGGACTTCGGCCAACCTCCAGAGGGCAGGATCAGATCAATCGAACCGACGGGTAAGTGATCGACATGATCCAGGATTTCTCGAGGGTGGTG
>JAYUBF010000321.1:0-65502 GCA_043741435.1 Myxococcales bacterium | reverse complement strand
CCGCGGGCGATTCGAGCGGGCGCAACGTGCAGCCGTTTGCCGTGGAGTACGCGCACGGGTCCGTCGCGGTCGCTCACAACGGCAACCTCGTCAATGCGGCGGAGCTTCGTCGCAAGCTCGAGATCGACGGGTCCATCTTCCAGTCGAACTCCGACACCGAGGTCATCGTCCACCTCCTCGCACGTCAGCGCGAGATCGACATCGAGAGCCGCATCGTCGCTGCGCTGCAGCAGGTAGAAGGCGCTTACTCGCTCGTGTTCCTCTCCGAGAGCAAGATCATCGCGGTCCGCGATCCGCGCGGCTTCCGCCCGCTGTGCCTCGGTCGCTTGAAGGACGCGTTCGTGTTCGCGTCGGAGACCTGCGCGTTCGACCTCATCGAGGCCGAGTTCATGCGCGAGGTCGAGCCCGGCGAGATGGTCGTCGTCGATGCCAAGGGCCTTCGGTCGTCGCGTCCGTTCTCCGAGGAGGGCAAGCGCTTCTGCGTATTCGAGCACGTGTACTTCGCGCGCCCCGACTCCAACATCGACGGTCGCTCGGTGCACCGCGTGCGCGAAGCCCTCGGGCGAAGGCTGGCCAAGGAGCACCCCGCTGACGCCGATGTCGTCATCCCAGTGCCCGACTCCGGCACCGCAGCTGCCATCGGGTACGCGCGCGGCAGCGGCATCCCCTACGACCAAGGCCTGGTTCGTTCGCATTACGTGGGCCGCACCTTCATCGAGCCGCAGCAGTCCATTCGCCACTTCGGCGTGCGCCTCAAGCTCAACGCAGTCCGTGAGGTGCTGCACGGAAAACGCGTCGTCGTCGTCGACGATTCGATCGTGCGTGGCACCACCTCGCGCAAGATCGTGAAGATGCTCCGCGCCGCGGGCGCACGCGAGGTGCACGTACGCATCTCGTCGCCCCCCACGCAGTCGCCGTGCTTCTACGGCATCGACACGCCCACGCGTTCGGAGCTCATCGCCTCCTCGCACACCCCCGACGAGATCGCGCGCTACATCACGTGCGACAGCCTCGGCTACTTGTCGCGCGACGGCATGATGGAGGCGGTCGCTGCTTCCGGGCCTCCGCAAGCCGAAAACGACAAGGCGCTACCCGGTGCTCGCTACTGCGATGCGTGCTTCTCCGGCCACTATCCAATCGAGTGGAAGCCCGGCACCGTCTCGTCGCTGCGGCGCATCGTCAACTGACTGACCGATCATGATTCTGCATAGCGTGACGGCATGCTGTTGCGAGGCGCCAACGGCCGGCGATTTCACATCGTGAACGGTGCTTTAGATTGCCGCCGTCGCGGTGCAATCGCGACATCGTTGTCCGAGATGCTTCTCGACTGCAAGTCGCCAGACGGCCAAGCCGTCGGCATTGCTCGTGCGTTGCGTTGGTTTCCCCCTTGCACGGGCGAACATGAAAATGTCACCTCTCGGCAGGGCTTCTCTCGCGTATCGAAACGTACTTGCCATTGTGATCCTCGGCATCGCTTGTGCTCACGCGGGCTGTGACTCGTCGCAGCCCGCGAACCCGGTCCTTGGTAAGGTCCGCGGTTGCCCCGCACACATCGTCGCGACGCGAAAGTGGGCGGCCGGCGAGTCGTTTACCGATCGGGTCGCTACGGTTTGTCTCAGCCCGGCGATGAACGCGGTGGCACCGCAAAGTGCGGAGGACGTTGCCGGCAACGGACTGGTCGTCGTCGGCGAAGGCGACGCGTGCGACTTGGGAGTCCAGCTGGCGTTCGACGCGGTAGCGCCGGCCTCCGTCCCGAGCGAATGGCGCGCCCACACCGACGGCTATGCCGTTGAGGTGCGCCGTGATGCGCGCGGCCTCGTCGCCCAGGTGTTCGCGCGTTCGGGACTGGGCGCTCGCTACGCGTTGCGCATGTTACTCGGCTCGCTGGGCGCAATTCCTGCCGAAGCGGCTGATTGGCCCGCGTTCGAGCATCGCGGCGTGATCGAAGGTTTCTACAACGCGTACTTCACCCGCGAGCAGCGAAGCACCACGTTGCGGCTCATGGCCCGTCTCAGACAGGACACGTATTTGTACGCACCGAAAGGCGACCCCTATGCGGGCATGCGCTGGATCGATCCTTACGATACGGAGGGCTCGGACAGCATTCGAGAGGCTGCGGCAATCGCCGTACAGAGCGGAGTCGATTTCGTGTGGGGGATATCGCCGACGCTATCCAACAACGGTGCCCACCCCGAGAGCTCATACCGCTTCACCAGTGCCGACGACTTCGCGCACCTCGTCGACAAGCTACGCTCCGTTCGTGCGCTCGGTGTCACGCGCTTCGCGATTCTTTTCGACGACGTCGGCGGCCAGCTGTACCACCCAGAGGATCGCTCCGTGTTCGCGAGCGCTTCGTTGGCGCACGCCGACCTGGCGAACAAGATCGTCGCCGCGATGGGCGGACCACTCTTGTTCGTGGGCACCACGTACACTTCGTCGACGCCAGACTGGCAGAGCTACGTGGGCGACCTCGGGAGGCTCCTCGATGCGCGGATCGACGTGATGTGGACCGGTCCCGCGACGTTCTCGAGTCACATCGCGCCGTCCGACCTCACCACAGTCAATGCGCTTCTCGGAAGAATGGTTTGGTTGTGGGACAACTGGCCCACCGCGGCCGGCGCAGTGTCGGGGCGGGATCCGAGCTTGGCCACGGCGGCCACCGCAATCCTCACCAACGCGACCTTGGTCGGCGACTTTGGACACCCCGTCGACGATTTCTGGAAAGTATTGGGACCGGTCGCCGACTACGCCTGGGCGCCGATCGACTACGACGCCGATGCCGCGTACGACTCTTGGCAGGCGCAATTGCCGACGATCCAGCCATGCGCGGCGTCGGGGCCATGACTGCGACGCGTTGACCTGTACGCTATTGTCGTGTGAGCGTGGTGCCGGTTTCGTCTCCCACACGGCCGGAACATTCCTCGGTGAGCTTCGCGAACGATACCTGCTTACAGTCGCTGGTCCAGGTGAGCTCGTACACGACGACGGCGGCGATGCAGGCGTGCACGTTGCCCGGCGACGCCGATGCGTTTGTCATGCTCAGCGCGCGCCCGTTGCGCGAGTAGCCGCCGTCGATTCGGATGACGTGCGTGGGATAGGTGACGGTGAGCACGAACGATCCCGATGTCTCGTCGCCGCTCAGGGTCAGCAGATGCTCGCCACCATCGGTCTGCGTCTTGATAAACGGCCCTACGATTGAGCAAGCGAGGGGGACGTCCGCGTCCGCAGCGACTCTGGCATCTTGCCGGTGATTCCCAGCGTCGTTAGCAGCCACGCAGCCGGTTGGCTCACACGGAGACGAAGGACACCCTGCGAGCGCGACTGCGAGTGCGACGACGAGCGTCGCGGCGACCCCGCACTTCACCTGCGTCTTCAAGGATGCCATCGCGTTGAAGTATAGCCGTGATCTGGCTCTCTTCTCTTGACTGAAACCTCTTGGCCCAACACCCTAACGCGGTTCATGGAAACGAAGCCCATCAAAGACAGGATCGCGACCCTCGGAGGCAAGCTCGATGTCCTCCGTGGGCATCTTTGACGTCGACGGCGCCAAGCGTCGCGTAGCCGAGATCGACGATCTCGCGGGCGCACCCGACTTCTGGAACGACCAGGCGCGCGCGCAGGGACTGCTGAAAGAGCAAGCCACGCGGCGCGGCGATGCCGAAGGTTGGGAGAAGCAGAAGAAGGCGCTCGAGGACGTCGAAGTGCTGCTTCAGCTCGGCGAAGAAGTAGGCGACGAGGCCACGATCGTCGAGGCGGAGCAAGCGAGCCTCGTCGTCGCAAAGGCAGTCGAGGATATGGAGCTCGCGCGTATGCTGTCGGGCGACAACGACCGCATGCATGCGCTGCTCTCGATCAACGCGGGCGCGGGCGGCACCGACGCGCAGGACTGGGCCCAGATGCTGGTGCGCATGTACCTGCGCTGGTGCGAGCGTCACGGCATGAAGGTTGAGATGCTCGACGAGCAGCCCGGCGAAGAGGCGGGCCTCAAGAGCGCTTCATTTCTCGTCGAGGGCGAGTGGGCCTACGGTTACCTGCGCGCGGAGAACGGCGTGCACCGGCTCGTGCGCATCTCACCCTTCGATGCGAATGCGCGGCGACAAACGGCGTTCGCCGCGGTGTTCGTGTATCCGGATCTCGACGACACCATCAAGATCGACCTGCGCGAAGAAGACATCGAGGTGCAGACCTATCGCTCGGGCGGTGCCGGTGGTCAGCACGTGAACAAGACCGACTCCGCCGTGCGCATGATCCACCACCCGACCGGGATCGTGGTGCAGTGCCAGAGCGAGCGCTCACAACACAAGAACCGCTCCAGCGCGATGAAGATGCTGCGCGCCCGGTTGTACGAGAAGCAGCAGGCCGAGCAGCTCGCCAAGATGGGCGAGGTGCACGGCACCAAGAAGGCCATCGAGTGGGGCTCGCAGATTCGTTCGTACGTGCTCGCGCCATACCGGCAGGTGAACGATCACCGGACGGAGATCAAAGTGAGCAACGTGGACGAAGTGCTCGATGGCGATCTCGACGATTTCATCCGCGCATACTTGCTGATGGGCCAAGAAGACGAGGTTGCTGCCAAGGCGCAGTGAAAACGGAAAATCGTGACAGCCTCGCACTGTCCTGTGGATAACTCGTCTTACCGTCGTGCCCCCTGTGTATAACTTGTGAATTGCCGTGAATAAGATGACCGAGAAAGACAGCCCTCCCGTCGCCGCCGCGTCCGACCTCGAAGGGCAGATGCGCGCGCGCCGCCAGCTCGTGCACGACCTCCGCGGCGCGGGGCAGGAGCCCTACCCGAACGACTTCCGGGTGACGCACACGATCCATTCGCTACCGCGACTCCCGGGTGATGAAGTGCTGGCGCAACCGGATTGGCAGTCGCACCTCCCGGCGGAAATCGGTGCCGACGAGGCGCAGGTCACTTCGTCGCACCCGCGCTACTCGGTGGCCGGGCGCCTGGTGCAAATCAACGAGATGGGCAAGGCCGCCTTCTTGTTCATCCGCGGTGACGGTGGCGAGATGCTGCAGCTCTACGTGAAGGTGGACGATGCAGCTTCGTTCGCGACGGTGAAGAGCCTCGGCCTCGGCGACATCGTCGGTGCGCACGGCCCGTTGTTCTCCACCCGTCGGAAGAAGCGCGCGCTCAAGTGCGAGACCCATGCGGGCGCCGCCGGCCTGCGCTTGCTCACGAAGGCGCTGCGGCCGCTGCCGGGCAAGGTGCTAAAGGACGGTCCCGGCGTCACCGATGCCGGCATGCTCTATCGCCAGCGCTACCTCGACCTCATCGTGCATCCGGAGAAGGCCGAGGTGTTCCGCAAGCGCGCGCGCATCGTGAGCGGGATTCGCCGTTTCTTCGACGAGCGCGGCTATGTGGAGTGCGAGACGCGCATGCTGCTCGGCACCAACGGTGGCGCCGCGGCGCGGCCGTTTCGCACGCACCACAACACGCTCGACATGCCGCTGTACCTGCGCATTGCGACGGAGCTCGACCTGAAGCGCATCGTCGTCGGTGGCATCGACCGCGTGTACGAGATCGGGCGCATCTTCCGCAACGAGGGCATGGACCGCTTCCACAACCCGGAGTTCACCACCATCGAGTTCTACGAGGCCTACGCCACGTACGAGGACTTGATGACGCGCACCGAGCAGCTCATCGAGCGCCTCGCCATCGACGTGCTCGGCACCACCGAGATCACGTTCCAGGGACAGCCCGTATCGCTGAAGGCGCCGTTCCGTCGCGTGACCATGCTGGAGGCCGTCCTCGAGAAGCAGCCGGACTTGCCGCAAGCGGAGCGCGCCGGCAAGGCTCTCGTATACGCGTACGAGCGCTGGGTGGAAAGCTCGCTCATCCAGCCCACGTTCGTGACCCAGTTCCCCATCGAGGTGTCACCGCTCTCGCGCAAGAACGACCAGGACGCGCGCTTCACCGATCGCTTCGAGCTGTTCATCGTGGGCAAGGAGTTTGCGAACGCGTTCTCCGAGCTCAACGATCCCGACGATCAGCGCGCGCGCTTCGAAGCCCAGGTCACGCAAAAGGGCAAGGGCGACGAAGAGACGATGGACTACGACGAAGACTTCTGCCGCGCGCTCGAGCTGGGGATGCCACCGACGGCCGGCGAGGGCATCGGCATCGACCGCCTCGTCATGCTCCTCACCGACCAGGCCTCGATTCGCGACGTCCTGTTTTTCCCGCTGATGCGCCCGGACGAAGGTGACGAGCGCGCGTGAGCACGTTCCCTCCGAAGCGCGGCGTGGATCGTCGAAACGAAAACCTCGTGTTCGGCGCGTTGTGGCTCGTCTGCGGGCTACTGGTGACGGGCCTCACGTATGCGCTCGGCTCGAACGGCGGCATGTACTTCATCGCGATAGGCCCCATCGCGGTCGGGATCTTCCGGCTCCTGCGCGGCCTCTTCAGCGCGGTGAGCTCGAACGACGACGATCTGTCGACCGCTGGCGCGAGGCCCAGCGGACCCGGGCTGTTCGCCGGCCCGTTCCCGCTGGCGCTCGCGCTGCGCTACCTGCGCATGCCGAGGCCGCGGACGTGGAAGCTGTACCTCGTGCCCCTGGTCATCGCCGTGATCCTGACCGGCATCGCGATCGGCAACCGCGTCGCCAGCCACTCGAAGGACCTCCACATCATGGGGCTGCACGCCGAGTGGGTGCGCATCATCGGCTACGTGCTCTGGGGCGCGTCGGTGCTGCTGGTGCTGGTGTGGACGTTCGTGCTCGCCATCCGTCACCTCACGATCTTCACCACCATCTCGACGTACGGGATGTTCCTCGGCTGCGCGGCGTTGGTGATCGTGATGTCGGTGATGTCGGGCTTCGAGGACGACATCAAGAGCAAGATCCTCGGCTCGCACGCGCACGTCGTGATCACGCGCACCGAGGACACGTTCACCGACTGGGCCGAGCGGCTGCGAGAGCTGAAGCGCGAGCCCGGCGTGCTGGCGGTGACGCCGTTCCTCTCGAGCGAGGCCACCATCGCGTCGCCGGGCAATCGCTCGAACGTCGTCGTAAAGGGCATCGAGCCTTCCACGGTGGGGAGCGTCACCGATCTGCGGCGCAACATGGAGCTCGGTGATCTCGACGATCTACTGCACCCCGAGAAGATCCACGCCGCGGAGCCGCTCGACGAGGATGATGACGAGCACGATGATGGCCCGGGCTCGGAGAAGAGGATGATCGCGCAGGACGCCCAACGTCGAGCGCCGCCCGGCATCATCGTGGGCCGCGAGCTGGCGAAGAGCCTCCGTGTATATGTCGGCGACGATGTGAGCCTGGTGTCACCGACGGGCGGCATCGGCCCGAATGGCTCGACGCCGAAGGCGCGGCCCTATCGCGTGGCCGGCATCTTCTTCTCGGGGATGTTCGAGTACGACTCGAACTTCGTGTACGTGGCGCTCGGCTCGGCGCAAAAGTTGTTCGATCAGCCCGACGAGGTGACGGGCATCGAGCTCAAAGTTCCGGACTCCGACCACACCGAGACCGTCGTCGCTGCGCTGACGAAGAAGCTGGGGCCCGCGTACGAAGTGGCCGATTGGAAGTCGCTCAACCGGAGCCTCTTCTCGGCGCTCGCGCTCGAGAAAATCGTCATGTTCGTGTTCCTGTCGTTCATCATCCTCGTCGCTGCGTTTTCGATAGTGGCCAACGGGCAGATGCTCGCCACGCGCAAGATGGCCGAGATCGCGATCCTGAAGAGTATGGGGGCCACCAACGGGACCATCGCGCTCGCGTTCATCTTGCTCGGTGGTTTCCTCGGCGGGCTCGGGGTGCTGGCCGGCGTGGTGGGTGGCGTCGCCGGCGCGCAGGCCTTGCACGTGTGGGGCTTCGCGCTCGATCCCGACGTGTTCTATCTGACGAGCCTTCCTGTCCGCATCGAGCAACACGAAATCATGGTGGTCGCGATCGCCGGCATCCTCGTGACCACGGTTGCCACGCTGTATCCCGCCTGGAGCGCCGCGCGTCTCACCCCCGTCGAGGGGCTGCGCGCGGGCGCTCGCTAGCTCACTCCCAGACGGCGACGATCGCGTCGGCGGTGCGGGCGCTGATCACGCGCTGCGACGCGCTACGCACGAGGATGCCACCCAGCTCGCCTGCGTAGTTGTACACGCCGTGCGAGAGCCTGGCGCCGTCGCTGTCGGTGACCGGCTCGACGAAGCGCTGCAGGATCCACTCGGCGTCCGCCCACACCTCGTCCACTTGCCGGGCCCAGGTCTCGGCTGCGCAGTCGCGACCGACGACCACGCCGTGGGCTCCGCCGAAGCGGCACGGCTTGAGCACGAGGTCTTCGCGCTCGTGACGGGCGCGCTCGGGGGTGATGACGCCTCCCAGGCGTGCACTGTGGTCGAGGGTCTCGGTCACGTGGGTGCGAAGGTAAGCGCGATCGTCGGGGGATAGCGCGAGCTCGGGGCGGTCGATCCACGCGAGGATCGCCTTCGAGATCGCCCGATAGCTCGCGATGGGCGACAGCAGCGTGCTAGCGCGATCGGCGAGGATGCGGGGGAGGTCGGGCAGCTCGAGGAAACGCTTCGTGACCAGCGATGCGGCGGAGAAATTTCCGGACTTCGTAGCGAAGCGCGTCTGCTCGTAGCGTTGCTGCTGGAAGCCGAGGTAGGCGATCCAGTCGATCCAGACGGTGTCCACCGGGCGCTCGCGCACCGTGAGCACGCCATGCGCCACGCCGAGGTCCTCGGGCCGGCCCACGTGGAGGTCGTACCCGGCGAGGCCGAGCTCGTGGCGCCAGAAGAGCAGCGAGCCCCGGTGCATCCCGGGCAACAGCACGATGCCGATGCGGCGTCGCGACGCGGAGGTGGTGGCCGAGACATACCGTTCGATGGCGTCGATCTTGTGCACGCGCAGCCGGTCGATCGCGCGCGCGACGGCCTCATGGGCCGCGTCGTTGCCGGGACGACGGTGGATGATCGTCGCCAGGTACGCTGCGGAGCGCAGGTGCAGCGTGCACACCCCGACGGGATTGAGCTCGATGACCTTCAGCACGCCGTCGGTGCCGACCACGCAATCGAAGCGGCTGAGCGGTAGCCGCGGCCGCTCGCCCTCGGCGTCGATGATCTTTTGCAAGGGCTGACCCACCTCGAGCGCCGGCTCTGCGGCGAAGGCCGGCGAGGCGAGCACCAGCCGATAGAAGTCGTCGAAGCGCCGCACGAGCTCGCGGCTTTGCTCCACCAACCAGGGTGCCGCGCGCCGCGGGGCGCCGAGCTGAGCACCCACGCCTTCGGAGCGCAGGAACGGCCGCGATCCGGCGTACGCGGCCACGCGCGACCAGGCATCTCGTCCTGCCGGGGTCTCGTCGAATGGGGGGAGCGGCAACAACCCCGAGGCTGGATGCGGCGGCATGGACCGCGATCATATCGCATGTCGGTCCGTCGCAGCTGGCCAGGCAACGCGGAAGCGCCCTCGATCTTCAGCCTTCGGCAAAACAACAACAGAAACCCGTCCGCCGACGTTGACACCCCGTCGGCTGGCCGCTACTTTCCGGCACCTTTTTCGTCTCTTATGCCCGGCGCCCGCGTCGATATCCGCAACATCGCAAAGTCCTTCGAGCTGGGTGGCCGGCTAATCGAGGTGCTGCGTGGCGTCGACCTCAGCCTCGAGGCCGGCGCGATGGTTGCAGTGGTGGGCTCTTCTGGTGCAGGCAAGTCCACGCTGCTCCACGTGCTCGGCGCGCTCGACCGCCCGACCACCGGCCACGTGCTGTACGACGGCGTGGATCTCTCGCGTATGTCGTCCAACGAGCTCGCGAGCTTTCGCAATCGCACCATCGGTTTCGTGTTTCAGTTCCACCACTTGTTACCGGACTTCACGGCGCTCGAGAACTGCGCGATGCCGGCGCTCATCGGCCGTGTCGCGCACGCGACCGCGATGAAGCGCGCACGTGAGCTGCTGGAGCGAGTTGGCATCGGCCATCGAACGCAGCACCGGCCGGGCGAGCTCTCGGGGGGCGAGCAGCAACGCGTCGCGCTCGCGCGTGCGCTCATGCTCGAGCCCAAGGTGCTGCTCGCCGATGAGCCCACCGGCAACCTCGATTCGAAGACGGGCCAGGAGATCCATCGCCTGATCCTGGAGCTCAACCAGGAGCGCGGCATGACCATGCTGGTGGTCACGCACAACGCCGACATGGCGACGCGCATGCCACGCCGCCTGCACATGCTCGATGGACGACTATTATCGGAAGACGAGGCGCGCACGTTCCACCTGGCTGCGGAAGCAGCAGCGGCATCAGGGAACGCGTCTTGAAGCAGTCGCGCATCGCTTGGCTCTTCGCTTTCGTGTTGGGACTCCTCGCCACAGGCACTGCGCAGGCGGAGCGCGCGCCGGGCGAGCTCGATGGCCAGGGGCGCGTCATCAGCAAGATCAAGTTCCGCGGCAACCGCAAGGCCGAGGACGACGCGATCCGCGCCATCCTGTACAGCCAGCCTGGCGACAAGCTCGACCCCGAGAAGCTCGGCAACGACGTGCGCGCCATCTGGCGCATGAAGTACTTCGACGACGTCCAGGTCGAATCGGAGGACGACGCCAAGGGCCGGCTCATCATCACGTTCGTCGTCCGCGAGAAGCCCGCCATCCGCAAGATCTACGTCGCGGGCGCGCACGAGCTCGGGCTCGACAAGATCAACGAGGTCCTCGATCTCAAGAAAGAGGCGATCTACGACCCGAACAAGGTCAAGCAGAACGTCGAGAAGATCCGCGAGCTCTACATCGAGAAGGGCTACTATCTCGCCGAGGTCAGCTCCGATGTGAAGCGGATCGACAACAGCAAGGTCGATGTCTACTTCGTCGTCGACGAGCACGCGAAGGTGGAGGTGCGACGCATCGCCTTCCTCGGCAACCGCGCGATTCCCGCCTCCGAGCTGCGCAAGGTGATGGGGACGCAAGAGGGCGGCTGGCTTTCGTTCATCACGTCGTCGGGCACGTATCGCGAGGACGCGTTCGACCGCGACATGCTGCTCGTCACTTCGTACTACTACGACAAGGGCTACATCAACGCGAAGCTCGGCAAGCCCATCATCGAGATCTCGTCCGACAAGCACTACCTCTACCTCACGCTGCCGGTGGAGGAGGGCGAGCAGTACCGCGTCGGCAAGGTGGACTTCAAAGGCGAGCTGCTCCGCGCCAAGAAGGACTACTACAAGCTGATGTCGGTTCACGAGGGCGACACGTTCAACCGCTCGCGCCTCGTGCAGGACATCACGCGGCTCAACGACCTCTACAAGGACGCTGGCTTCGCGTATGTGAACATCCAGCCGCTCACCGCGATCGACGGCAGCAGCCGCACCGTCGACGTCACCTTCGACTGTCAGAAGGGGCCGCTCGTGTACTTCGGCCGCATCAACGTTCGCGGCAACACGAAGACCCGCGACAAGGTCATCCGCCGCGAGATGCGCGTCTTCGAAGGCGAGCTGTACAACCAGACGCGCCTCGATCGCAGCAAGCGCCTCATCCAGTCGCTCGGCTTCTTCGAGCGCGTCGAGCTGTCGACCAAAGCCGAGGAGGGCAAGACCGATCACATCGACGTGAACATCGAGGTGACCGAGCGCGCGACCGGGACGTTCCAGATCGGCGCCGGCTTCTCCTCCGTCGAGAACTTCATCGGCCAGGCGCAGATCGCGCAGAACAACTTGTTCGGCCGCGGCACCACGTTGCAGCTGCAAGCGCAAATTAGCTCGCTGCGGCAGCTGTTCACGTTGCGCTACTTCGATCCGTACTTCCTCGACACCAAGCTCAGCTTCGGCTTCAACGTCTACAACTCGCAGGTGTACTACCCGTCGTTCAACCGAACGTCGCGCGGTGGCGAGCTCACGTTCGGGTATCTCTTCGGCGACTACACGCGCCTCTTCGGGACCTACAAGCTCGAGTACGTGGAGGCGAAGCAGAACGCCGCCGGCGTGGTGGTCGGTGGCTTCTCCCCGACGTCGGCCGTCGCGCCGGGCACCATCTCGAACCTGTTCCGATCCGGTTGGACGTCGTCCGTTCGCCTGTCGCTCAACTACGACTCGCGCGACGACCGCATGTTCCCGAAGCGCGGCATGTACCACTCGCTCGCCGTCGAGCTCGCCGATCCACTCATCGCGTCGCAGGCAGCGTTTGCTCGCGTGACCGGCTTCATGCGCTTCTACAAGCCCATCTGGGGCCCGTTTATCTTCCGCGCGAACCTCGAAGGCGGCCTCGTCATCTCGCGCTCCCCGCAGGGCGTGCCGATCTACGAGCGCTACTTCCTCGGCGGCATCAACACCATCCGCGGCTTCCGCTTGTTCTCCCTCGGGCCGCGCGTGAACACGTTGTCGCAGCAGGAGCCATCGGCCTTCCTGTCGCAGTTCAACATCGGCGGCAACCTCCAGCTCATCCTCAACACGGAGATCGAGTTCCCGATCCTGGCGGCGGTGAACATCCGCGGCGTCATCTTCTTCGACGCCGGCAACGCGTACAACCTCGAGATCGGTCGCTACTGCCCGTCGCAGCAGTCGTCGTCGAACATCCTCAACGTCTACAGTCCGTGCAACCAGTACCCGACGTTCTCCAACTTGAGATACTCGGTTGGCTTCGGCTTCCGTTGGTTCTCGCCGATTGGCCCGCTGCGCTTCGAGTGGGGTATCCCGCTCAACAAGCAACCGGGTGAGGATTCCATCGTGTTCGAATTCACGATCGGTAACTTTTTCTAGAGCGCTGCATGCTACCGCGGCTGTACTGCTTTCCCTATGCAGGTGGTGGGAGTTTTGTGTATCGCGAGTGGGTGAGGCCGCTCGCGAGCCTCGTTCGCGTCGTACCGGTGAAGATGCCGGGCCGCGAGGCGCGCTTCAGCGAGCCTGCGCTGGACAGCGTGGATGCGTTGGCGGCGGAGTTCGTCGGCGTGCTCGACAAGGAACGAGACGGCTCCCCGTTCGTGTTGTTCGGTCATTCGCTCGGCGCGCTGGTCGCATTCGAGGTGGCGCGATCCTTGGCGCGGACGAAGAAGCCGATGCCGCGCGCGTTGATCGTCTCCGGTCGTGGCGCGCCGACGGAGCCGCGCGAGGAGGAGCCCACCTGCGATCTGCCGCGCGACGAGTTCATCTCGGAGCTAGAGGAACTGGCGGGCACGCCGCGCGAAGTTCTCGACAATCCCGAGCTCATGGAGTTGTTGCTGCCGATGCTGCGCGCCGACTTCCGCGCGGCCGAGTACTACACGAGGGCCGAAGGCGATCCGTTGTCGGTGCCGCTCTACGTGTACGGCGGAGATGCTGATGAAGACGTGGAGCGAGGCGCGCTCGACGCCTGGGCCCAGGAGTCTTCGGCGGGTTGCGTGGTCCGCGAGTTCGTCGGCGGCCACTTCTTCATCAACACCGCACGAGACACCGTCATCGCGCAGTTGCGTCGCGACTTGAAGGCAGCGCTCACATGATACGATAGCGTGTGAGCACGTTTTTCTCGTCTGACTCCGGAGCGCTCTGATGGACAAGCCACCCAGTCCCTTCGTCGGTTCGTTCGGTCCCGATTGGAACGTTCGGCAGGCGCAACTGGGCCCGCCCGACAACATCAACCACACGCAGATGCAGTGGCTGATCGTGCCGGGGCCGCCGATGTCCTGCTATCTGGCGTTCGTCTTCCCGCGTGCCGACCCCACTCCCATGACGTTCTTCCACGCGCACCCGTCGACGTGGTCGATCCATGTCGTGCTCGGTGGCCAAGGCGTGCACCACGTGCAGGGGACGAGCAATCCGGTCTCCGAAGGAAGCGTCATCTACCAAGGACCGGGGGTCGCCCACAGCCTGCATCCGCTGCCCAACCAACCGCTGGTGCACCTCGCCATTCAGCACCCGGCCGCCGGCTACGTGAAAGAACAATGGAAAATTTGCGACTCTGCAGGCGTGGTGGAGTCCCCGGGTGACCTCTCCGCGTTTGCAGCGAGGTTCGGGAGTGTCGACCAGCTCCTGCAAAGCATGAAAGCCGAGCAAGTCTGGTCGAGTGACAGATGGATGGCCTTTGTCGGAGCTCGCAAGCTTCCCAACGACGTCTCGGGCTAGAATGTCAAAATGATGAACGACCCGAACCGTGTGGGAGCCACCCCCGAAATCACGAACGTGTCCGATCCAGGCGCCCAGCCGGCATGGGATCGCTTTGTGGGTTCGGGGCTGCCGTCGCTGATAGAGAGCTACAACCTCGTGCACGCCTTGTTCGCGTTCGTCGACAGTGGGATGGCGGCGCGACTCGCGTCCGAGCGCACCACATCGCACGATGCCGCGATCGACGGATTTCATTCGCGCATGGCGGAGGGGTTGCTGACCTTCCTCACGGTTCGCAACATCGTCGCGGCGGTGCCGGGCGGGTATCAACTCACGCCGCGTGGCAGTGCATTGGCGTCGGAGCTGGCTGCGGCGCAGCTCGGCTTTTATCGTGAAGCCTACGGTCCCGTCCTCGATCGGATGAGCGACCTGCTCACCGGGAAGCTGAAGTACGGGTCGGACGTCACGCGTAACGGCGAGGCGCTCGGGCGTCACTGCTCGGTCGGGTTTCGCACCTTCGGCAACGCGTCGGCGTTCGAGGCGCTGAACGGTCTAGGCGCCAAAACCGTCCTCGATCTCGGCTGCGGTGGTGGCTGGTTCCTCATCGACGCGTGCCGTCGTGATCCGGCGCTGCGTGGCATCGGCCTCGATATCTCGGCCGACGCGATCGAGTTTGCGAAGAAGAGCGTGGCAGAGGCCGGCCTGAGCGACCGGATCAAGCTCGTGGTGGGCGACGCATTTCGCCCAGATGAGTGGCCACCGGAGTGCGACGCGGTAGACGCCATATTCTCCGTCGGCACGCTGCACGAGCAGTTTCGTGACGGAGAGCATGCCGTCATCACGCTGCTCAATCGTTACGCCTCGCGAGCCGTCAACAGCGGCGTCAAAGGCATCGTCCTCGGTGAGCCGATGCTCGCGCAGGAGCTCGACCCCCAAGGCGCCGACTTCTTCCTCGCCCACATCTTCACCGAGCAAGGCCTGCCGCGTTCGCGCGATCAGTGGCTCGCGCTGTTCCCGAAGACGAATCTGGAGTGCGCCCGCGTGGTCAGCAACCCCACGCTCGGCCCGCCGTTTACGTTCTACGTGCTCAAGCCGCGCTGATCGTCAGCGCGCGAGCCGTGGATACGCGGTCAGGGCGTTCGTCGTGCCGATGCGCATACGCGATGCGTCGTCGATCTTCTGCTCCATGAACTTCTTCACGGAGTGCGGGTACGGCGACTCCTGGTGAGGGTAGTCGGTGGACATGAGCAGCTTCGTGTCGCTTACGCAGCTCAAGGTCTGCGGCAGGAAGGGATCGTCGACCTCGCAGGTCACGAAGCCTTGGCGCTCGAAGTACTCCGACGGCAGTAGACCGCCGGGCGAACCGCGATACAGGTGCCGCGCGGCGTCGAGTCGGTTGAGCCAGTACGGCAGCCAGAGCGCAGTGCCGCCTTCGAGGAACAAGAAGTTCAGCTTGGGGAACTTGCCGAAGAGCTCGTGCTCGAGGATGGTCACCATCGCGGCCATCTGCTCGAACGGGTGGCTCATGGTGTGAACGGCCCACTGCACTTCGCTGCGATCGCGACCGAGCGTGGGAAGATACGAGAGCTGGCCCTCGTGGATACCGATGGGCAGACCTTCTTCTTCACACGCTTTCCACAGCGGCATGTAGTCGGGGTGGCCGAGCGTGCGACCGTACAGCGGGTTGGGCCGCACAAAAACGCCGACGAAGCCCAGCTTCGCGCAGCGGTGGACCTCGCGCACCGCCTCGTCGACATCGTGCAGCGAGAGCGCGACGGCTGGGTGGAGACGCTTCGGCGCCGTCTGGCAGAACTCGTGGATCCAATCGTTGTAGGCGCGAGCGAGCGCGCCCGAAAATGCGGCGCCGAGCTGCGGCATCCACGGAGCCCAGAGGAACAGCGTGGGATAGATCACGACCTCGGCGAGCCCCTCCCGATCCAGATCTTTGATGTACTGCGCCGGCACCGAGCCCGAGCCCAGCTCGTACTTCGCCTGGAAGGTCGGCAGCAGGCGATCGAAGCGCGTCTTGCGCTCGCCGTTGAGCCAAATCGGGATGGGCAACCCATCGAGGAACACATCGTACGCGACGGGAAACTCGCGCCATGTCGGATCATCGGTGAGGTAATTGATCCGGATTCGATCCCGGTACGCCTTGTCGACGCGCTTCCATACTTCGGTGGGCTCGAGGATGTGAGCGTCGGCGTCGATCCATGCGGGTTGAGCAGTCATCGGAGCTCCATAATCAGGGTTCAGATCTTCCCACGACCGGCGTTGAGCCCGGCCGCCCGCAGGGGTGCGAGGGTACCGGCGGCACGGTTGATCCCGGAAGGACCGGCGTCGACGATGTGGTTGGGGGACTGCGACTCGTCGGCCACGATTTCGTCGGATGCGGCCGCGATCAGTGAATCGACCACGCCTGGTGTGGCGATGGTGTTTAGCGCGAGTCGGTCGACCGTCTGGCATTGCGCGGTCGCGAATCCCGCCAGCGCCGCGGTGAGCGCAGGTCGAAGCACGCGCACGCCGGTGCTTCGTGCTCGGTCGATCGCGGGCGAGCGACCGCCCACCACGATCACCACGGTGTCGGCCGGCTCGATCGAGGGCCAAGCGCCGTCGTGCCGGCCCAGCCAAAGCGCAGGCAATCCGCTGGCGCGCGTGGACCCAATCGCGATACCTCGCTCATCGAGCCGCGTTGAGACCAAGCTCGAGATACGCGCATCGCCGAGGTCGGTCAAGACGACCCCGTGGCTCTTTTTCGCGAGCAACGCGGCGACGAGCGTCACCGTGGCTTCGGCGACGATGGCGGAGAACGGCATCACCAGCCGCGGCACCGTGGGAAGCCATGACGCCGGCGGCGAGAGAACAGCATCGTGCAAGATGTAGTGCGGCGGACGATCTCCGACGGTTGCGCGATCCAGCGTGGCCTGATCGATCGGCAACGCGGTGCCGCAAAGATCGCCCGTGTCCCACGGTAGTGGACCGGCAAAGGGAAAGCTGCTGCTCGACACGAGACACAGCACGCTGCGCTTTCGATTCTTGTGCGCGCGTGTGAAGAGGTCGGCGCAGACGGCTCCGAGCTCCGGCTGACTCACCCGTGCCAGCCCTTGCGCCAACACCGACTCCATGGCCGGCGCGGGGCGATGGGGTTCCGCCGCACGCATCGTTCCGACGGCGGCATCGAACAAGTCGGCCGGGAAGGCTTCGCCATTCCATAGATCGCGCCCGCGCGCGATCTGGCCCACCTGATAGATGAACTCGCGCGCGGCGACCTTGCGCGCAGCCGCTTCTCGGGCGAGCGGCCCGAGATAGCGCGAGTGGAGACGCGCCGAGCCGGAAATGAAGTGCGTCGGATCGGTCCCGCGTTCTGCAAAGAGCGGTCGCGCCAGCTCACCGAGCGTGAGCACCGCATCACGGTCGATGTGCGTCTCGTGCCCTCGACGCTGCAGCGCGAGCAACAACTGCTCGGTCGATGGGTTGCCCGTCGCACGACCGATCCCTTGGAGCGTCGAGTCGAGCAGGGTGGCGCCTGCGTCGACGGCGGCGAGGCAGCTCGCCATGGCCATCGCCGTGTTGTTGTGTGCATGCAAACCCACGCGCATCGGCGAGGCCTCGACCAATGCGCGGGTGTAGCCCGTGATCTCGGCCGTGGTCATCGCGCCGGCGGAATCGACGAAGTAGAACCAGTCGGCGCCGCGCTGTGCCGTGCACTTCGCGACCTCGGCGACTTGCTTCGGTGACAGTGCATACGTCTGCATCAGGTTGATGGAGACGAGGAGACCTTGCTTCTTTGCCTCGTCGATGTAGGCGAGCGCGTACGGGTCGTTGATGTTGTCTGGGAGGTACGCGAGTCGCACGAAGTGCACGCCGAGCCGCTTCAGCGTGGCGAGCGCGCTCGGCGCCGTGAAGCCTTCGCCGACCACCATGATCACGCCGAGCTTCGCGCGCTCGAGGACCGACGCCGCTGCTTCGAGGTGGGCCAGGTCGCTGGCGGCGGCGCGCACCAGCTTCGGGGGGTGGGTCCACATGTCCGTGCCGAAGCCGACGCCGTGACAGACCTCGATGTACTCGAGCCCGGCGCGATCGAGCCTGCTCGCGAAGAACGCCGTGTCCTCGGGCGTGAATTGGAAATCGACCTCGTACGTGCCGTCGCGCAGCGTGGTCTCTACGATGTGGACTGAACGGTCAGGCAAGGCGAAAAATCGTACCATAATTTTTCGATCGCTGCGGCTAGTTTCGATCGCTGCGGTTGCAGCCCAAAGTGGGTCGACGCTTGGAGGCTGGTCGATAACTGGTGTCGCGGGCGCTCGCCTTGACATCGGTGGCTGCCGTCGGGTACTAGGCTTGAACTTTTTCGCTCCCGGTTTCTATTCGAATTTCTCGTGGCCCACCGACAAGGACTTCCATTCATGACGCGTACTTCGCTCGTTGCCCTGTCCGTCCTGCTCGCTTCCGGAACTGCCTCGCTGATGCCGCGCCTCGCGATGGCCGCCGAGTCCAAGTACGCGTTCGTCGATCTCCAGCGCGCGCTCGAGGAGACGGACGACGGCAAGAAGGCCAAGGCCAAGCTGAAGAGCGACTTCGATCGCAAGCAGAAGGAGCTCGACGACAAGCAGGAAGAGCTCAAGAAGATGAAGGAGTCCCTCGACAAGAAGGCGACCCTCATGAAGCCGGAGGCTTTGCAAAAGGAGCAGAAGGACTTCCAGGATCGCTTCGTGGACCTCCAGCAGACCTACCAGCGCCTCCAGCAAGATCTCGGCAAGCGCGAGCAGGACGCGACCCGCAGCATCTTCGCCCGTCTGCAGACGGTGGTCGGCACCATCGCCGAGCGCGAGCACTTCCAGATGGTCCTCGAGCGCAACGCCGCCGTCGTGTGGGGTGCCCCGTCGCTCGACATCACGAACGAAGTCATCCGCATGTACAACTCCGGCGCGGGTGCCGCTGCGGCGACGGACAAGCCGGCCGCGAAGAAGAAGTAACTTGTCGGCTCCGGACGCCGCCTCCGCGGAGGTCGAAGCGCCACTCGACGTACGCGCCATCGAGCGCCTGCTTCCGCATCGCTATCCGTTCTTGATGATCGATCGCGTCGTCGAGCTCAGCGATGACCGGATCGTCGCCATCAAGAACGTGACGATCAACGAGCCGTTCTTCACCGGGCACTTCCCCGGGCATCCGATCATGCCGGGGGTCTTGCTCATCGAGGCCATGGCCCAGGCCGGCGGCATCCTCGCGCTGCGCAACGTGATGAAGAGCGACCCGGAAGCGGCAGGCAAGCCGATGTTCTTCATCGGCATCGACAAGGCCAAGTTCCGCAAGCCCGTCGTGCCGGGCGATCAAGTGCGTCTCGAGATCGTGCCTCTGCGCAAGGGCGGCGCGATTTGGAAGCTCGCTGGCAAGGCGATGGTCGAAGGCGCCGTCGCTGCCGAAGCCGAGTTCCTCGCCACCATCGGCAAAGCCTAGCCCGTTGTCGCGGCTCGCCGTCCGCACGCAGATCGTGCTGGCATTGGCGCTTGCCGTCGCGCCCGGTTGTCGAGAGAAGCGCAAACCGCTCGCTCGAGGCGATGGTGGCCCCGCCGTCGTGATGTTCGACGGCCGCAACGTCGATCTCGCGACGCCGCTTCCATCCCAGCCCGAGGTGGAGCCCAACGACGATGCCTCACACGCCCAGGTGCTCGCGTCGGAGGCACGTATCGGCGGGGCTGTCGCGGTGAGCGGCGCGGCCAAGCCCGATCAGGATTGGTTCGCGATCGTCACCCCACCGGCGGCCGACCTCGGTGCGCCCACCGGCGATGGCGGCTCCGCGCCACCTCACGTTGCCTTCCTCACGTTGAGCGCCGGCTCGGATGCGTTGCTGCTGGAGCTGGTCGATGCGCGCGGCAAGGTGCTGCTCGCGCGCACGGCACGAGGTGGCCAGCGTGCGCACCTCACGCACCTCGCGCTCTCCGCCGTCGCGCCGACGTTGGTGCGGGTTCGTGCGCTCGGCAAGACGTCATCCACCTCTCTGGCGTACACGCTCGAGTATCAGCAACGCATCGCCGAGCCGAACGAAGAGCTGGAGCCAAACGACGACGTCGCGCGCGCATTCCCGTTCCCCCTGTCGGGCGCGGTCTCGGGTCGACTCGATGGCGCCGACGACAAGGACTTGTTCGTCTTGCCCGTCCTGCACGATGGCAGCACCTACCGCGTGGAGCTCGTCGCGATGGCCGATCTGGCGCCGGAGATTCGGATTCGCTCCGGCACCGCCGTGTTGTCATCGTCTCGCACTGGTCGCGGTGGCGAGCTGCGCATGCGCAACGTGACGGCCAATGCCGCCGAGCCGCTGCTCGTCGCGTTGCGCGCGATCGATGGCATGAGCGAGCTCGACTATCAGCTCCGTGTCACCAGCGAGCCGCCGGTCGATGCGCCAGTGGAGATCGAGCCGAACGACGATCGCGCGCATGCGAATCCGGTCATAGGTGGCACGACGCGCTCTGGCTTCTTATGGCCTGGCGACGCCGATTGGTTCTGCAGCACGCAGCCCATCGGTGCGCGGATCGATGCGATGCCCGAAATCGATTGGCGGCTGGAGAGCTTCACCGTGGACGGCAAGGCATTGCAAAAAGTCGATACGGGGAGGCGCGGGGCCCCAGAAGTGTTGTCACCCACGGCCGACACCCACTGCATCAAGCTCACGGCTCGCGCGCGCGAGACGGCCTTCGATGCACCGTACCAAATCTCATTCGTTCCCGCAGACTAAGAGAGAAACCAGCCGCTTCACAGCCGCTTCTTTATGACGAGCGACGAAGGCCTGAGCGGCTCTGCTGTTGACTGTCGACTGCAAACTGCCGACTCTCCCAGCATCCTTCCCGTCTACGACATCAGGACCGACATCCGGCCCACCGTGGCCGAGGTCGATCTCTCGGCGTTGCGCTCCAACGCCGACGTGCTGCGCGCTCGCCTCGGGCCCAGCGTCGGCATCGTCGCGGTCCTGAAGGCCGACGCGTACGGGCACGGCGCCGTCGTGTGTGCCCGCGCGCTCGAGCGCCGCGTCTGGGGCTTCGGTGTCTCTCTCGTCGAAGAGGGGGTGGAGATCCGGCGTGCGGGCGTCGAGGCACCGATCCTGGTGCTGGGTGGCGCCTACGGTCTTGATCACCGCGATGTCCTCGCGTACCGGCTAACACCCGTGCTCGGTGACGTCGCGGACATCGCGCGGTTCCGCTTGGCTGCCAACGAGCTGAAGCTCGCCCGCGTCGACATCCACCTCAAGATCGACACCGGCATGGCGCGGCTCGGGCTCCGCTACGACGACAGCGCCGGACTCGACCGCTTTTGCACAGCGCTCGCGGCCACGCCGGGCCTCTGCATGCAAGGTCTCATGACCCACCTCGCGAGCTCCGATCATGTCGACGACGCCATGAGCCGCACGCAACTCGAGCGCTTCGATGCGGTGCGCGCAGCATTGCGAGCCCGCGGCCACGATCCGGCGTTGGTCCACGTCGCGAACTCGGCTGCGCTCGTGCGTTTCCCCGAGGCGCGACATGCGTTGGTGCGCCCGGGCCTCGCGCTCTATGGCCTCTCGCCTGGCGCCGTCGCGCCCATCGCGGGACTACGGCCCGTGATGTCGTTGCGCTCGCGCATCGTCGCTTTGCGCGAGGTCGCCGCAGGGGAGGGCGTCTCCTACGGCGGTCTGTACCGCGCGACACGTCGCATGCGGGTGGCGACGGTGCCGATGGGCTACGCCGACGGCTATACGCGTCGCCTCACGGGCAAGGCCCACGTCCTCGTCGCCGGCCGTCGCTGCAACGTCCTCGGCGCCATCACGATGGACATGTGCTTGGTCGACGTCACCGACGTGGAAGCCAGGCTCGGGGACGACGTGGTCCTCATGGGGGCGCAAGGGGACGAGCACATCACCGCCGACGATCTCGCTGCGCAGTCCGACACGATCTCCTGGGAGATCCTGTGCGGCATATCGAAGCGCGTGCCGCGGATCTACACAGGCGAGCGTCCATGATGGGTGTCGCATGACGTTGATGGCAGGCCCCGACGACGTCGCGGACGCAGTGCCGGAAGAATTGAGCGCCTGGGCGCGCACCGTCCGGATCGTCGACAAAATCTGGGAGCATCCCACCAAGCTCGTGGTGCTGGTCGGCGATCACACGATGCTGTTCGGACAGGCTATGTTCTGGTTGTTCCGCCGCCCGTTCCGCCCGCTCGTGTTCATCGAGGCGATGGAGTTCATCGGTGTGCAGTCGGTGCTCATCGTGTCGCTCATCGGCCTGTTCGTGGGCATGGTCTTCTCGCTGCAGCTGGTCTCGGCCTTGCGTCAGTTCGGCACCGAAGCGTTCGTAGGCGCCACGCTGGGCATCGCGCTCACCCGTGAGCTCGCGCCGGTGTTTACCTGCATCGTCATCGCGGCGCGCGCCGGCGCCGGCATGGCCACCGAGCTCGGCTCCATGCGCATCACCGAACAGATCGATGCGCTCGCGACCTTGGCCGTCAACCCCGTTCAGTTCCTCGTGACGCCACGCGTGGTGGCCGCCACCATCATGGCCCCGCTGCTCGCGATGCTCTTCATCTGCATCGGGATGTTCGGCGGATACGCCGTAGCCGTGTGGCTCATGGGCGTCGATCGCGGTCTCTTCGTCGAGCGCGCGCGCTGGATTGTGGATCAGCGTGATCTCGTCCAGGGCCTCGTGAAGGCCACCATCTTCGGCTGCGCGCTGTCCGTGATCTCCTGCGCGCAGGGCTTCTACGCCTCCGGCGGTGCGAAGGGCGTCGGTATCGGGACCACGCGCGCGGTCGTCGGCAGCTTCGTCACGATCCTCATCATCGATTACTTTCTCACCGACATCATCCTGATCCTCCAGACCCGATAATTGCGCTGCTGCGCGCGGGTCGCGGGCCATGGTAGGGTTTTGGCCATGAGCGATGAAGAAGATACCCGCACCTACAAAGTCGTCGTCAACCACGAGGAGCAATACTCCATCTGGTTCGCGGATCGAGAGCCGCCCGCGGGCTGGCGCGAGGTCGGCAAGAGCGGCCCCAAGGCCGATTGTCTCGCCCACATCAAAGAGGTGTGGACCGATATGCGACCGCTGAGCCTGCGGAAGCTGATGGACGCCGACCGCAAGTCTTGAGCGACGTCACGGAGCGGTCGGAGAAATTCCAGATTCGCATCCGCGGCATCAAGAAGTCGTTCGGCACGCACCAGGTGTTGAAGGGCGTCGATCTCGACATCGAGCGCGGCAAGATCAACATCATCATCGGCGGCTCGGGGCAGGGAAAGTCGGTGCTGATGAAGCACCTCATGGGCCTGCTCAAGCCCGACGCAGGGCACATCTACGTCGATGGGCAAGACGTCGCCGCCATGAACGAGGTGCAGCTGAACCAGGTGCGCCTCAAGTTCGGGATGTCGTTCCAGTACTCGGCGTTGTTCGATTCTCTGACGGTGGAAGAGAACGTGGCTTTCCCGCTCGAAGAGCACACGGACAAGCACAAAGAAGAAATCCGCGGCCTCGTGCGCGATCGTTTGCACTCGCTCGGCCTCAAAAACATCGAGAAGAAATACCCGGCCGAGCTCTCGGGCGGGATGCGCAAACGCGTCGGTCTCGCTCGAGCGCTCGTGCTCGGCCCCGAGATTCTGTTATACGACGAGCCGACCACGGGGCTCGATCCCGTGGCCACCAAGAACGTCGACGACATGATCTGCGATATCTCGAAGGGCACCGGCGTCACCAGCGTGGTTATCAGCCATGACATGGCGTCTACGTTCCGCATCGCGGACAGCATCTCCATGCTCTACGGTGGCGTCATCGTGGAGAGCGGCACCCCGGATCAGGTCCGTCGCTCGTCGAACGAGACCCTGCGCGAGTTCGTCGAGGTCTCCGGCGCAGTGAAGCTCCTGCCGCCCGGTTCCAGCGCCGCCGCCAAGTCCAGCGACGAAGCCGTCACCACGCCCGGGGACGTCGCGTGAAGGGCGGGGCCGCAGCAGTCAGAGTCGGCGCGACGGTGCTCATCACGTTGTTCCTCGCGTTCGTCGGCTTCCGCTTCGTGGCGAAGGGCATCCACGGCTCGGCTGGCTATCGCGTGTTCGCCTTGTTCCACGATGCGACGGGCCTCGTCGACAAGTCGCGCGTGCAGATCGCCGGGCTCAACATCGGCGAGATCGCGGCGCGGAGCCTCGAGGGCAGTACCGCCAAGGTGACGCTGCGCATCGGCCCCGATGTGGTGCTGTGGTCTAACGCCACCGTGTTCAAGAAGACGGCTTCGCTGCTCGGCGAGTTCTATCTCGAGATCGATCCCGGCACCGAAGAGGCGCCCGACCCGCTGACCGGCAAGATCGTGAAGAACGATCAGCTGAAGGACGGCGATCAGATCAAGAACGTCGTCGAGGCGGTCACCACCACCGACGTGTTGGTGCAGGTGAACGAGACGTTGCCGGTGCTGCGCGACATCTTGAAGGACGTCCGCAAGGTCACGCAGGGCCCCCTGCAAGACATCGCGTCGAGCGTGAAGACCGGGGTCGATCGCAACTCGGAGGCCGCCGAGCGCTTGCTCAACCACGTCGACCAGATCGCGCTCGACATCCGCGGCATCACCGGCGGTCCCTCGAACGGCGACATCAAGGCATCGATCACGAACATCCGCGAGATCACCGAGGGCGTGAAGAGCCTCGTCGGCAAGGGCGAGGGCGAGATCTCCTCCACCGGCGACAAGCTGCGCACGAACCTCGACAAGATCGGCATCGCGATCGACAACCTCAACAAGACGCTCGAGAACACCGCCAGCGTCACCGACAAGGTGAGGAAGGGCGAAGGCACCGTCGGTCGCTTGCTCAACGACGACACCATCGCCAACAACGTGGAGCAGATCACCAGCGACGCAGGGAGCTTCATCCGCTCGCTCACGCGTCTCCAGACGTTGGTCGGTCTCCGCTCCGAGTACAACGTGCTCGCCAACACGCTCAAGACGTACGTCGCCGTCGAGCTGCAGTCGCGGCCCGATCGCTCGTTCCTCATCGAGCTCGTCGACGATCCGCGTGGTCTACGCCGGACTCAACGTACCTTCACCACCACCGACGATCCCACCAAGCCGCAGACGGTCAACACCGAGACCGTCACCGTCTCCGATCAATTCCGCTTCACGTTCCAGTTGTCGAAGCGCTTGTTCCTGCTCAACGGTCGCTTCGTGCTGACCGGTCGCTTCGGCATCAAGGAGTCGACGGGCGGTATCGGCGGCGACATCGACGTCCCGATCAGCCTCGCGTCGAACTGGGCGCGCACGTTGTCCATCAAGCTCGACCTCTTCGACTTCCGCACGAACACGTACCCGCGCCTCAAGGTGCTCGCCGCGTTCGAGTTCTTCCGGCACCTCTGGGTGGTCGGTGGTATCGACGACGCGTTCAACAGCCGTGGCCCGGGTGCCGGCGGCTTCACCGGTCGCGACTACTTCTTCGGCGTGCAGCTCACGTTCAACGACGACGACCTGCGCTCGCTCCTGACCATCGGTGGCGCAGCGATTCTCGGTTCCGCCGGAAAATAGCGCAGCGCAGTTGTCATACGCCCCGTTGAGGTGGCGCTGGGATACGTCTCCTGGCTTGAAATAGACTTAAAATAAGCTCATGATGTCTATCATTGGAGGACATCATGAACTGGAGCGTCGCGCAAGCAAAGCAGCAATTTTCCGAAATGCTCAGGGCGGCGGCGCGCGAGCCGCAGGCGATCTACAACCGGACGACACCGGTAGCGATGGTCCTTGGAACCGAAGACTTCGAAGCGTTCCAACAATGGAAGCAACGCAATTCGGTGAGTCCATGTATAGAGTCGATCGCGCGTCTGCGTACCGAGCTGAGCGTGGCAGGCTTCGACGGCATCGAGATCGAGCCGCGTCCCATCGAAAGCCGCACAAGTGATTTTGCCCTCATGCTCGACGAGGAATATGCGCCCCCGCGGCGCGCGTCGCGCAAGAAAGCCCATCGACGTGGCACTCGTTGATACCAACATCATCAGTGAGTTGTTGCGGCGCGAACCGCATGTTCACGTGATGCGCTGGTTCGAGCAGACCCGTGATGTAGCGATTTCGGTCGTGTCGGTCGACGAAGTCGTCTTTGGTCTCACTCGTCGTGCGCTCCCCGGCGTGCTGCAGCGATTCGATGAGTTCTTGGCGGGCACGAGGGTGCTCGACATCGATCTGCGCGTGGCGCGCCGTGCTGCTGAGCTGCGCGGATCCTTGGCCGCACGAGGTCATGTGCGCAGCCAGTACGACATGCTGATCGCAGCGACTGCTCAAATTCACGCGCAAACGCTCGCCACACGCAACGTGCGCGACTTCGATCAATGCGGAATAGCCGTGCTCAATCCATTTGATCCCAGATAGTTCGCAGCGGAACGACCCTGGGCGGACCCCGGCAATTGCGTCAGCCTGTGCGGCGTGGGGATGAGCCACCTCCGTTTCACGGTCACGGACGACATGCACGGGCTCCTGGCCGGCGCGAACGTCGAGGTCAGCCAACGGCGCGTCGGGCCTGATCGCAGCAATTATGCGGACCACCTCAGCAGTCATTTGCCTTGACGCTGCGCGGACTTCGACTATATTGCCGTCTCTTTCGGAGCCTTAGTTCGTGGATTTACGCTTCAAACTCAAGGAGATCCCGCAGAACGGTGCGCCGCAAAGGCACACCCGCGCGGTCCCGGCGCCGCTGCTTGCAGCCGTCCTCGATGGCCCAGGAGGCAATGGCGCGGACCCGAAGCAAGCAACCTGCGAGCTCGAGGTCGATCTGTTCCGCGATCACGAGGAAGTCATCGTGCGCGGCCGGCTGCGTGGCAGCCTCGTGCTCCCGTGCTCCCGTTGCGTCGAGCCCGCGCGCTTCGTCATCGACACGCCGGTCGACGCGATGTTCGTTCGCCAAGGCACACCGGAGCCGGATCTCGAAGACCTGCCTGAGGAGGACGTCGAGGCGCTCCTCGCCACGCCCGACCGCTTCGAGCACGACGGCAAAGCCATGGATCTCGAAGAGCTGGTGCGCGAAACGCTCATCGCCGAGCTCCCCATTTCACCGCGGTGCATGCGCGGCTGCCTGGGTCTTTGCCCGCAGTGTGGTGCGAACCGCAACACGCCCGAAGGCCAAGCGTGTGGCCACACCGGCGAGGCAGTCGACCTTCCTTCTCCAAGCACCCGGCTCGCGGGGCTGGCAAACGTAAAGCTCTCGTCCTAGAGTCCCGGCGATCGCCGGGACGCTGCGCCTTACGGCGTGATAGTAAGCAGTCCCGTTTCAGTCTTTTGGCGGTTCGAATTTCGATATTTTCGATAATAGAGAAGGTGTAAAGATGGCCGTACCGAAGCGAAAAAAGTCCAAGGCGAGTCGTGATCACCGTCGGGCGCAGTGGATGCGTTCCGTTCCCGTGCCGTCGGTGAATGCGTGCCCGCGTTGCCAGGAGCCCAAGCTCCCGCACCGCATCTGCGGCGCCTGTGGCTACTACAAGGATCGCATCGTCATCGAAAAGGGCGGCGAGGCCCAGGCCTAGCCCCGAATCGGCACTCTCGGTTCCGGCCCGTGATTTCGAGTCAGACGCAATTGCAGCGCGTCGCCCTCGACGTCATGGGTGGGGACGACGCGCCGACCCCCGAGCTCTCGGGAGCCGTGGAAGCGGTTCGCGAGGGCCTCGCGCGCGTAATCCTCGTTGGGGATGAAGCGCGCATTCGCACCGGTCTACGAGCTCTCGGGACCGATCTCGCCACCTACGGCGACGCGCTCAGCGTTCGCCACGCGGCCGACGTCATCACCATGCACGACCACCCCGCGCAAGCTGCGCGCGCGAAGAAGACCTCTTCGATGCGCGTGGCGTTCGATCTCGTGCGCGCGGGGGAAGCCGACGCGATCGTGTCCGCCGGCAATTCCGGCGCGATGATGGCCTGCGGACTCTTCGTCCTGCGTCGCGTGAGCGGGCTCGACCGCCCTGGCGTGTGCACCACGTTTCCGTCGAAGACCGGGGTCTGCGCGCTCATCGACATGGGTGCCAACACCGAGGTGAAGCCGCTCACGCTCGCGCAGTTCGCGGTGCTGGGCGCCACCTACGTTCGCCTGGTGCACGGCCTCGCGCGGCCTCGCGTGGGGCTCCTGTCGAACGGCAGCGAAGACTCGAAGGGTACCGACCTCACCCGCGAGGCCCTCGCCATGCTGAGGCGCGATACCGCCGGCGCCTTCGACTTCGTCGGCTACGTCGAGGGCCGCGATATCTTCGGGGGGGACGTCGACGTGGTGGTCACCGACGGCTTCACCGGCAACGTCGTCTTGAAGACGGCCGAAGGCGCAGCAGCGGTGATCGTGAAGCTCCTCAAGGAGGAGGTCACCGCGAACCCCCTGCGCAAGCTCGGCGCCTTGCTGTTGAGTGGTGCCTTCAAATCCCTCGGCCGTCGCCTCGACTACGCAGAGCAAGGCGGCGCGCCGCTCCTCGGCGTGGAGGGCAACGTCGTGCTGTGTCATGGGGGCTCGAACGCCAAGGCCATCAAGAACGGCATCAGGATGGCCGCTCGTTTGTCGCGCGCTGGGCTCGTAGATGCGGTAAAGGCAGCGCTCGTTACCTCGGCCGATCTTTGGGCCACGGCGGCCACGGCATGACCCGGTTGAGCGTTCAGCGGAAGGCAAGGCGATGACGACAAGAACTCGGATTCTCGGGACCGGCAAAGCGGTGCCGTCGCGCGTGGTGACCAACGACGATCTCGCGAAGATCGTCGACACGAGCGACGAGTGGATCGTCGAACGCACCGGCATCAAGGAGCGCCGATTCCTCGAAGAGGGCCGCGCGACCAGCGACCTCTGCGCCGAGGCTGCGTTGCTCGCGTGCAAGGCCGCCGAAGTGACGCCGCAGTCGCTGGATTGCATCATCGTCTGCACCATCACGCCCGACTCACCGTTGCCCGCCTGCGCGGTCTCGGTGCAACAGAAGATCGGCGCGAGCTGCGCCGCGTTCGACATGGCCGCCGCCTGCGCTGGCTTCGTGTACGGCATGACCGTCGCTGACGGTCTCATTCGTGCCGGCGGGATGAAGCGCGTACTGGTCATCGGCGTGGAGATCCTCTCGCGCGTCATCGACATGAAGGATCGGAACACCTGCATCCTGTTCGGTGATGGTTGCGGCGCCGCGGTGCTCGGCCCGGCCGATGGTCCCGACGACATCCGCGATCCCGCCGCGCGCGGCATCCTCTCGACCCATCTCTTCGCGGACGGCGCGCAGATGCCGCTGCTCAACATCCCGGGCGGGGGCAGCGCCATCCCGTCCACGCCGGAGTCGCTCGCACGAGGCGATCAGTACGTGAAGATGCAAGGTCGTCTAGTCTTCAGCCACGCGGTGCGCAACATCAGCCGAGCGTCCGAGATCGCGCTCGAGCACAACGGCTTCTCGAAGGACGAAGTGGACGTGGTCGTCGCGCACCAAGCGAACCTCCGCATCCTCGAGGGCGTCGCCCAGCGGGTGGACATCCCGATCGAGAAGTTCTTCCTCAACATCCACAAGTACGGCAACACGTCTTCGGCTTCGATCCCGATCGCGCTCGACGAGGCGGTGGAGTCGGGTCGCGTGAAGCCCGGCAGCCTCGTGCTGATGTCGGCGCTCGGCGCGGGCTTCTCGTGGGGCTCCGCGCTGGTGCGTATGTAATGCGCGCATTTCTGTTTCCCGGGCAGGGATCGCAGAAGGTCGGCATGGATGCCGGTCTTCCGCGGAGGCGCTTCGACGAGGCCGATGCGGCGCTCGGCTACTCGATCTCCAAGATCATTTCCGAAGGGCCCGAGGCCGAGCTCACGCGCACCGCGAACACGCAGCCCGCGTTGCTGACGGTGTCCGTCGCGTGGCTCGACGAGCTCTCAGCGCGTGGCATCACCGCCGACGTGTGTGCCGGACATTCGCTCGGTGAGTACGCGGCGCTCGTGCATGCGGGCGCGCTGCGCTTCGCCGACGCGGTTCGGCTCGTCCACCAGCGCGGCACGTTCATGCAGGAAGCCGTGCCGGAAGGGCAGGGCGCGATGGCCGCGATCATCGGTCTCGAGGGCAAGACCGTCGCCGATACGTGTGCTGAAGCGAGCCAGGATCCAAGTGACCCTGGTAGCGCGTGTCAGCCGGCGAATTACAATGGCGCAGGCCAGGTGGTCATCGCCGGACACAAGGGCGCCGTGGAGCGCGCGATGAAGCTCGCGAAGGACAAGGGCGCGAAGATGGTGAAGGCGCTCCCGGTGTCTGCACCGTTCCACTCGGCGCTCATGGCACCGGCGGCGAAGCGTCTCGAGGCCGAGCTCGCGGGCGTCGAGATCGGGAGCCTGCGCGTACCGGTCGTCGCGAACGTCACGGCCGAGTCGAATCGCGACTCGGCGCAGGTGAAGTCACTGCTCGTGAAGCAGGTGACTGGCAGCGTGCGCTGGGAAGAGTCCGTGCTGGCGCTCGCCAAGATGGGTGTCACCGAGGCCTACGAGGTCGGCGCCGGTAACGTGCTGCGCGGGCTCGTGAAGCGCATCGCGCCGAGCATCACCGTCCTCGATCTGCCATCGTTGTCGCAAGGAGCATCCACATGAGCCAGCGTATCGCGATCGTCACCGGAGCATCGCGCGGCATCGGTCGCGCCATCGCGGAGGGTCTCGCCGCCGACGGCATGTTCGTGGTGGTGAACTACACCGCCAATGAAGCAGCCGCCAACGAAGTGCTCGCCACCATCGAAAAAACGGGCGGCAAGGGGGCCCTGTCGCGCTTCGACGTGTCGGACTCGGCGGCCGTCGATCTCGCGGTGCGCGCGATCGCCGAGGAGCGTGGCGGCATCGACGTGGTGGTCTCGAACGCCGGGATCGCCATCGATGCCTTGTTGCTGCGCGCCAAGAAGGAAGACTGGGCCCGCACCCTCGACGTGAACCTGTCGGGCGCATTCCACCTCTGCAAGTCGGCGAGCCGCGCGTTGCTGCGCAGCCAGAGCGGTCGCATCATCACCATCTCTTCGGTCATCGGCGAGATGGGCAACACCGGTCAGGTCGCGTATGCCGCGGCCAAAGCCGGCCTCATCGGCATGACCAAGAGCCTCGCGCGCGAGTTCGCCTCGCGCTCGATCACCGTGAACTGCGTGGCGCCCGGCTTCATCGAGACCGACATGACGGCGGAGCACGTGAAGGGCGAGATGCGCGATGCCCTGCTCAAGCAGATTCCCTTGGGCCGCATCGGCACCGCCGCCGACGTCGCCAACGCCGTTCGTTTCCTCGCGTCGCCCAGCGCCAGCTATGTGACCGGACAAGTGATCCGCGTCAACGGCGGTCTTTTGATGTAAAACGCCGCCACAACGGGCGGCATCACCAACGTCCCATAGGAGATCTCAATGTCGGTCGAGGAGAAGGTCAAAGAAATCGTCGTGAAGCTGCTCGAGGTGAATCCCGAGCAGGTACGTCCCGAGGCGTCGTTCACCGACGATCTGAAGGCCGACTCACTGGCGGTCGTCGAGCTGGTGCTCGCACTGGAAGACGCGTTCTCCATCGAGATTCCCGATGAAGACACCGCGCGCATCCGCACGGTGAAGGACGCCATCGAGTACATCAAGGGTCACGCCACCGCGTAGGTGCTGTCATGAGTGAACGCAGGGTCGTCGTCACCGGGATTGGAGTCGTCACACCGCTCGGCATCGGGACCGAGGCCACGTGGTCGGCCTTGGTCGCGGGCAAGAGCGGAATCGGTCCCATCACGCTGTTCGACTGCACGGACTTCGCGACGAAGTTCGCGGGCGAGGTGAAAGACTTCGATCCGCTCGCGTTCATCGACGACAAGCGCGAAGCGAAGTGGATGGATCGCTTCCTCCACTTCGCGGTCGCGGCCAGCCGCATCGCGATCGAGGACGCGGGCCTCACCATCACCGAGCAAAACGCCGAGCGCGTCGGTGCCTACATCGGTTCCGGCCTCTCCGGCGTCGCCACCATCGAGCGCACGTACGCCGCCCTCATGGAGAAGGGCCCGCGTCGCGGCATCTCGCCGTACTTCGTGCCCGCCATCATCGTGAACATGTCGCCGGGGCTCGTCTCCATTCGCTGGGGGTTGAAGGGCCCGAACATGTCGCACGTGTCGGCCTGTTCGACGGGCGCGCACTCCATCGGCGAGGCCATGCGCCTCATACAGCGCGGCGACGCCGACGCGATGGTCGCGGGCGGATCCGAAGCCACGGTCACGCCGCTCGGCGTCGGTGGGTTCAACGCCATGCGCGCGATGTCCACTCGCAACGAAGATCCGCAGAAGGCCAGCCGGCCGTGGGACATGTCCCGCGACGGCTTTGTCATGGGCGAGGGCGCCGGGATCCTGTTCCTCGAGGAGCTGCAGCACGCGAAGCAGCGCGGCGCCAAGATCTACGCCGAGCTCTCGGGCTACGGCGCCTCATCCGATGCTTTTCACATGGTCCAGCCGCCCGACTCCGGTGAAGGTGCGCAGCGCTGCATGCGCGTCGCGCTCAAGGACGCGAAGATCGATGCGAGCGCGGTGCAGTACGTGAACGCGCACGGGACGTCGACCAAGCAAGGCGACATCGCCGAGACGCTGGCGATCAAGGCGGTGTTCGGCGATCACGCCAAGAAGGTGATGGTCAGCTCTACCAAGTCGATGACCGGCCACATGCTGGGCGCGGCGGGTGGTGTGGAGGCAGCGTTCGCCGTCCTCGCCATTCACCGCAGCGTCATTCCGCCGACCATCAACCTCGACGAGCAAGACCCCGAGTGCGACCTCGACTACGTGCCGCACCAGGCGCGCGAGGCGCGCTGCGACGTGGCGTTGTCGAACAGCTTCGGCTTCGGCGGCACGAACGCCACGCTCATTTTCCGTAAGTACACGTAGCCGCGTTTTGTCGCGCGACGCGGAAGAAGCCGACCTGCGCTTCATGCGCAGGGCGCTGGCGCTCGCGGCACGGGCGCACGGGTCCACATCGCCAAATCCGATGGTGGGCAGCGTGATCGTGCGCGGCGCTACGATCATCGGCGAGGGCTATCACCGACGGGCGGGCGGGCCTCACGCGGAGGTCGCGGCGCTGCGCAGCCTGCGTGGGTCGGCGAAGGGCGCGACGGTGTACGTGACGCTCGAGCCCTGCGATCACCAGGGTCGCACCGGCCCGTGCACGCAGGCGCTCATCGCCGCCGGGGTGGCGCGCGTGGTGTTCGCGCTGCGCGATCCGAACCCGCGGGTCGATGGTCGTGGCGCCAGACGCCTGCGCGCGGCGGGGATCACCGTCGACGGGGGCCTCTTGGCCGAGGAATCGGCGGGTCTGAACCGCGCCTACATCAAGTGGATCACGACCGGCCTCCCGTGGGTCACGCTGAAAGCGGCGGTCACGCTCGATGGCAAGATCGCGACGCGCACCGGCGACAGCAAGTGGATCACCGGTGACGCTGCGCGCAAAGAAGTGCACCGCATGCGTGCGCGACACGACGCGATCATCGTCGGTGCCGGCACGGTGCGGGCCGATGATCCGCGGCTCACGGTGCGCAGCGTGCGTGGGCGTGATCCGCAACGCGTGATCGTGGCGGGCGTCCGTGCCATCGCAAAGTCGGCCAAGGCATTGCCCGGCGCGTGGGTGATGAGCACACGTCCGCTGCGTCTGCCGGGCGCCGACGTGCTGCGCGTCGCGGGCCGCGGCGGACGCGCAGATCCGACCGCGATCTTGGTTGCGCTGGGCGAGCGCCGCATCACCTCGGTGTTGCTCGAGGGCGGCTCCGAGTTATTCGGCGCGTTCTGGCGCGCCGGCCTCGTCGACGAGGTCGCGGTCTTCGTCGCCCCCAAGCTCGTCGGTGGCGACGGGATGTCGCTGCTCGGTGGCGCCGGCGTGACGAAGCTCGGAGATGCCACGACACTGAAGCACGTTCGCGTGCGCAAGCTCGGCGACGACGTGCTGGTCACCGGCCTCGTCCGACGCGGTCCGTGAGGGGCACTTGGCCGTTGGCGCGACACCGTCTAGGCTTGAGGCTTCGGTGATGACGAAGGCCACGGGTGTCTGGCTCGCAACAGCATTGCTCATGTGCGCCCCTTGCGCGCTGCCCGGTTGCGGCGGAGACGATACCGTCACCCCGCTGCGCGACGGCGGCAAGCTGGAGGACGGCAGCGCGAACGTCCACCCCGACGGTGGTGTCGATGCCGGCGATGGAGGCTCGGTCAAACCACCCGACCTCGCCGGCGACATGGCGCGCTCGTGGGTGGACGTGTCGGTCACCACCAGCAAGAGCCTGTGGACGGTATGGAACAACGGGCAGGGGCTCACCATCGCAGCCGGTGACGGCGCCGCCATCTATACGTCGGTCAACAATGGCGGGTTCGTGGCAGACACCTCGGCGAAGCCAGGCGCCACGCCCACGCTTCTCTCCATCGGCACGATCGAGCCGGGACCCCCCGGGAAGCCTTTCTATCTCGCGGGCGCGAGTGGCTCGGTGTGGGCGTACTCCGGCATGCTCGCCGCAGCGACGGGAACGTTCACCGCCGAGACCACGAACACCACCGCCAGCCTCAATGGCGTGTGGGTGGCGCCCGACGGTACCGCGTGGGCCGTGGGTCTAGAGGCTGCGCTCAAGCGCAATGCCGGTGTGTGGAGCGCCATCAACGGCATCCCCGCCAGCAATGGCGCCTACAATCTATGGGGGATGATGAACGGAGGCGGGTACCTCTTGTACGCCGTCGGCGCGGAGGGACCCACCGGGTCATCGGTAGGCCGGATTTGGAAGTCGACCGGTGGCGACTTCACCGTCGAGAGTACGAGCACCCTGAGCACGCTCTACGGCTTCTGGGGCGCCTCGCCCACGGACCTCTACGCCGTCGGGGACGACGGCACGATCCTGCACTCCACGGGCAACGGCGCCTGGACCGCGCAGACCTCCGGTGTGACCACGCCCATCGACGGCATCGCCGGCGTGAACGCCAACGAGATCTATGCGGTCGGTGAACAGGGCGTGCTGCTGCACAAGTTCCACGCGGCCGCGACGGTGTGGGTCAAAGAGACCGTGCCCGGGACCGTGGCGGGCCGTGGCATCTACGGCGTGTTCGCCTCGCCAACGGTCGTGTACGCCGTCGGCGCCAACGGGCTGATACTCAGGAAGTAGCTCGGTCGCACGTTGTGGTATAGGCGTTGCCGATGTTCACCGGGCTCATCGAAGAAGTCGGCCGCGTCGTCGGTATTTCACTGTTGGCGCAGGGGTCCGGTCGTCGAATCACCGTCGAGGCGAGCCTGCTGACGCCGCCGCCTGCGCTGGGTGACTCGCTCGCGGTCGACGGCGTGTGCCTCACCGTCGTGGCCGCGGCCGCCGGCCGCTGCGAGCTCGACGTGGGGCCGGAGACGATGGCGCGCACCACGCTCGACCAGCTCGTCGCCGGTCGCGCGGTGAACCTCGAGCGCGCGCTGCGGGTCGGCGATCGCCTGGGCGGCCACATGGTGCAGGGCCACGTGGACGGCGTCGGGAAGGTGATGGAGTCGCACGCCCGTGGCGACGCCTGGGACGTGCGCATCGCGATGCCGACGGGGCTCACGCGCTACGTGATCGAGAAGGGCTCGATCTGCATCGACGGCGTCAGCCTCACCGCGAATTCGCTCGAGACCGACGGCTTCTGGATCTCGCTCATACCGCACTCGCAGACGAAGACCACGCTGCAGGCACGCCCCGTCGGTGCGCGGGTGAACCTGGAGGTCGACGTGATCGGCAAGTACGTCGAGCGGCTGCTCGCGCCACGCCTGGCCGATGACGGTGCGCCGGCCGGGCTGTCGCTGCGGACGCTGAAGGAGAACGGCTTTGTCTAGCCCGCAGGAGCGCAAGGCGCGCGTGCAGAAGGCCATCGACGAGGTTCGTCGCGGCCAGATGGTGATCCTCGTCGATGACGAAGATCGCGAGAACGAGGGCGACCTCACGATGGCGGCGTCAGCGGTCACGCCCGAGGCCATCAACTTCATGGCGAAGTACGGTCGCGGCCTCATCTGTCTGACCCTCACCGATGAGCGGGCCGACGCGCTGGAGCTCCCCCTGCAAGGCGGCCGCCCCAGCCAGCGCGGCGCCAGCCCGTATGGCACCGCCTTCACCGTGAGCATCGAAGCGCGCCGCGGCGTCACCACCGGCATCAGCGTGCAAGACCGCGCGCACACCATCAAGACGGCGGCCGCGCCCGATGCCAAGGCCGACGACCTCATCACGCCCGGCCACGTGTTCCCGCTCCGCGCGCGTCGTGGTGGCGTGCTCGTGCGCACCGGTCAGACCGAAGGCTCGGTCGATCTCGCGCGGCTCGCCGGCCTCGAGTCCGCGGGCGTCATCTGCGAGATCATGAACGACGACGGCTCGATGGCGCGCATGCCGGATCTCGAGCGCTTCGCGACCGAGCATCAGCTCAGCATCGTCACCATCGCCGACCTCATCGAGTACCGCCTGCAGTCCGAGTCGCTGGTGGAGCTCGTCGGCGAGGGAGCTCTCCAGCCCAACCTCCCGGGTGTCAACGCCACGTTCCGCACGCGGCTCTATCGCAGCGTCGTGGAAGACGTGGAGTACCTCACGCTCTCGCTCGGCGATCCCGCCACGTACTCGTCGAAGCCCATCTTGGTCCGCGCGCAGAATGCGAGCCTCCTCGGCGATGTGTTCGGTGCGAGCTCCACGTCGGTCCCTGCGTCGCTGCGGATGATCGAAGCCGAGGGCTGTGGCGTGTTCTTGTACGTGTCCTCGGCTGCCGGCGCGCGCGTCCAGTCCGAGTTCCGCACCCGCATCTTGGGTGAAGTGGCACCGCCATCATCGAGCGAGTTTTTGTTGCGGGATTTTGGCTTGGGCGCACAAGTGCTGCACGATCTCGGCGTGCGCCAGCTCAGGCTCCTTACCAACAATCCACGGCGAATCCCCGGCATCGACGGCTACGGCCTCGAGATCGTCGACCACGTTCCGATCGGCACGGCCACCGCCGGCGAAGGCGCGGCCGTGCCGCCTTCGGTGTCGGTTCCCACTTCGCGTGACAAGGGATAGCTCATGTCCGAGATCAAACAACTGAACGGTCAGCTCCGCACCGACGGGATGCGAGTGGCGATCGTCGCGGGTCGCTTCAACGGCTTCATCGTCGAGCGTCTCGTGGAGGCCGCGGTCGACACACTCGAGCGCGTCGGTGTCGAGCGCAAGAAGATCACTGTCGCGCACTGCCCGGGGGCCTTCGAGATCCCGGGCGTGGCTGAAAAGCTCGTCGACACTGGGCGCTTCGATGCCGTGCTGTGCCTGGGTTGCGTGATTCGTGGGGCCACCGCGCACTTCGACTTCGTGGCCGGCGAGTGCGCGAAGGGCATCTCCAAGCTCGCGCAGTCGGCCAAGGTGCCGGTCATCTTCGGTGTGCTGACCACCGACACCATCGAGCAAGCCGTCGAGCGCGCCGGCACCAAGGCGGGCAACAAGGGCGCCGATGCAGCGATGGCCGCGGTCGAGATGGTCAGCCTCTACCAACAAATCGCGCGCCTCGAAGACTAAAGAGAGCCGTAGCAATGCGAACCAGCAGCGGCACGACGGGCGAAGCCGGGATCAGACGGCGTGGTCGCGAGGTTGCGCTCCAAGTTCTGTATCAGGTGGACAGCCAGGGCGGGGGGCTGAGCGCCGAAGAGGCGATGCATCTCTACGCGGGGCACTTCGGTCGGCCCACTGCCGATGATCCCGGCACCTTTTGGGGCGCAGCAAGCGCGGAGCCCATCGACGAGCTCAGCGACGGCGACATGGCGGAAGCGCGTGACTTCGCGAGCCGCATCGTGCGTGGCGCGCTCGGCGATCGCGACGCGCTCGATGCTCTGTTGCAGAAGGCGTCGCGCAACTGGCGTCTCGATCGAATGGCGCGTGTCGATCGCAACCTGCTTCGGCTCGCCGCATGGGAGCTTTCGTCGGCGACCGACGTGCCGGCCAAGGTCGTCATCAACGAGGCCATCGAGATCGCGAAGCGCTACGGCACCGCTGAGTCGCCGGCGTTCGTCAACGGGATCCTCGACCGCTGCCTAGACGAGCTCGGCCGCAAAGAAGGCGGCAAGGGCAAGAAGGCGTGATCGTCTCCTTCCTGGGCGCGGACCTGTCGCGCTGGGATCAGCTGCTGCGCGACCGACCCGCGTGGCCGAGCTGCATCGGCCTGCCGTTCTTCGAGGACGAGCGCCCGCTGCGCGGGGCGGCGGGGTTGTGCGATTGGCGGCTGGGGGGCCGGCTGTCCCGCCTGCTCGGCGCCCGCATTGGCTCGCAGCGAGACGATCGTGGTGAGGCCGTGCGGCTGAGCGGGCAGTTCGGCGAGAAGCTGTTGTTGCCCACGGGGAAGCGCTTGCCGTTCGGTCGCTTGATCCTCTACGGCCTGGGCTCGAGCAAGCTCTTCGACGAGGGACGCGCGAGGATCGCCGCGCGCGAGCTGCTCGCGAGCTTGCGCGGCTTGGCACCGACCGGGGCCACGACGCCGTGCCACGTCGCCATCGTTCCGCCGGGCCGCTCGACCGGTGCGCTGTCGGCTCGCCAGGCGCTGGAGATCCTCCTGGCGGAGGCCGAGCCGATCTTCGACCGCCACCCACAGCCTGACCCACAGCCCGACAGCGCCGAGAAGCTCACCGTCGTCGAATCGACGGCGGGGCAGAAGGAAGCCGCCGAGTTGGCTCGACGTTTCGCGGTCGCCGATGTTGGGGGCTCGCCGCTGGTCTGATACCATGAGAGCCGATGTCCGACCCGCGACAAGTGCTGGTGGTAGATGACTCGGCGTCCACACGTGGTTTTCTGACCACGACGCTCGAGGGCAGCGGCCTCTACCGCGTCACCCAGGCCCAAAGTGGTTTCGAAGCGTTGCGGATGCTGCCGCGCCAGCGCTTCGACATCGTGGTGAGCGACGTCAACATGCCGGACATCAACGGCCTGGAGCTCGTTCGTTTCGTACGGGAATCGCCGAACAACAAGGCGACCCCAGTGCTCCTCGTTACGACCGACGGGAGGCCCGCTGACGAGGAGCGCGGCAAGAAGCTCGGTGCGAGTGGCTACCTCGTGAAGCCCTTCGCCGGCGACGAGCTGCTGAAAGTGGTGGGTGAGCTGTTGGGAGAGGCTCGCGGGTGAGCGGGGGCGACGACCGTCGCGGTCCCGGACAACCCGGGGAAAAAGCGGCGGAACGAGCGCGTGAAGAGTTCCTCGCAGAAGCGCAGGAAAACGTCGAGCTGTTGTCGCGCGACCTGGTGCGGCTCGACGAGGATCGGGGTCACGGTCGTTTCGATCCCGAGGTCCTGAACGAAGCGTTCCGTGCCGTGCACTCGCTGAAGGGTCTGTCCGGCTTGTTCGGCATGGGCCGGATGAGCGAGCTGTCGCACCATCTAGAGAACCTCCTCGACGCGTTGCGCCTCGGCAAGGCAGCGCTCACGCCGGCCACGCTCGATCTGATGTTCGAAGCGGTGACCGCGTTCCACCTGTTGATCCGACAAGCCGCTTCGAACGACGAAGCCGAGAATCGCAGTGCCGAGCTAGGCGAGCTGAGCGACCTGGCGGTGCGGCTCGACCGCGCAGCCGTCGTTCAGGCTGCGCCGCAACGCGATGCATTGTCCGCGTATGCGCTCGACCCTTCGCTGCTGGCGGTCCTCACCGAGTACGAAGAACACCGCCTGCGACAGAACGTGGTCGAGGGGCGCTCGCTGTTCCGGGTGCGGGCCACGTTTGCGCTCGAGACCATCGACAAGGGTCTCGAAGACGTGAAGACCACGCTGCGACCGCTGGGCGAGACCATCGCGTTCTTGCCCGCCGCCGACGGCACCAGCAGCACCGAGATCGATCTCGACATCTTGTTCGGCTCGCAGTCGTCCGAGATGGAGATCCAGACGGCGCTCGCAGAGCGGCGCTGCGCGGTGACCGCGTTGCCCCGCGCCCCCAGTGCGCCGCGGTCGGGCGAGGCACGCCAAGACCTACGCGACGCCGACGAACCCACCGAGTCTTCCCTACGCTCGGTTGCGCAGACGGTGCGGGTGGACATCCGCAAGCTCGATTCGCTGATGAACCTCGTTGGTGAGCTCGGAAACGTTCGCGCGGGCCTCGACGAAGTCCTGGAGGAGCTCCGGCTCCAGCACACGGTGTTGCCCATCACGCGCAGCATGCATCGCGAGATGCGAGCGCTCGAGCGCAAGCTCGACGAGCTGCAGGCCGGGGTGCTCGACATCCGCATGGTTCCTCTCGGGCAGATCTTCGACAAGCTGTCGCGGGTGGTGCGCAAGCTGTCTCGCGACGCTGGCAAGGAGATCCGTCTGGTCATCCAGGGTGGAGACACGGAGCTCGACAAGCTGATTGTGGAGGAGTTGTCCGATCCGCTCATGCACGTGATCCGCAACGCCATCGATCACGGTATCGAAGCGCCCGCCGATCGGCGCGCGGCGGGGAAGCCCGAGCAGGGGACGGTCTCCATCGTGGCCGAGCAGCGTGGGAGCCACGTCATCATCACGGTCACCGACGACGGCGCAGGTCTCGACGAGGATCGTTTGATGGAGAAGGCCATCGAGCGCGGCCTCCTCGACGCGGCCGAGGCCGAGGCCCTGACGGAGCGCGAGGTGCACAACCTCATCTTCCTGCCCGGTGTCTCGACGAAGGGCGTACCGGACCAAGTCTCGGGCCGCGGCGTCGGGATGGACGTGGTGAAGACGAACATCGCGCGTCTGTCCGGCATCATCGACATCGGCTCCGAGCGAGGCAAAGGCACCCGTTTCTCCATCCAGCTGCCGGTGACGCTCGCGATCGTGCAAGCGCTGGTGGTGCGCACCGCGCGTCGCACCTACTGCATCCCGCTCAACTCGGTGCTCGAGTCGCTGCGCATCGGGCTCGACGAGGTGGTGGCGCTCTCGCACCGCGAGGTGATGACCCTGCGCGGGCAGACGTTGCCACTCGTGCGCATCGAGAAGCTGTTCGATCTGAAGAACGACAGGCCGCCCCCGCGTCGTTGTTTCGTCGTGGTCGTAGGGCTTGCGCAGCATCGGATCGGCCTGTTGGTCGACGAGCTTATCGGGCAAGAGGACATCGTGGTGAAGCCGCTCGGCGCGGCGCTCGACGGCACGCCCGGCATCGCCGGTGCGACCGAGCTCGGCGGCAAACGCACGGTGCTGGTGCTGGATGTCGCCGCGATCGTCGACGAGACCACCACCACCCGCACGGAGGCAGCGTGAGCACGGGCGAGACCCACGATCGCGCCATCCCGGACGCGTTGCCGTTCGCGACGGAGGAGACCTACCTGCACGCCACCGCGCGCGCTCGGGAGGAAGAGCTCGCGACGCTCCTTGCCGTGCGCGTCGGCAACGATGTCTACGGCCTGCCCACGGAGTCGGTGCGCGAGATCATCAAGGTCGTGGAGATCACCGAGGTGCCGCGTATGCCCAGCTTCGTGCCGGGTATCATCTCGGTGCGCGGCGCGATCATCCCGGTCATCGACCTGCGCGTGCGCCTCGCGACCGGCGTCGTGCAGAACGCACGCAGCACGCGCATCGTGATCGTGGCCGCTGCAGCCGGTCAGCGCTTCGGTCTGATGGTCGATGGCGTGGTGGGCCTCGAGAGGTTTCGTCGTCGCGACATCGAGCCCACGCCGTCAGTGTTCGGCTCGACCAGCAGCGGCACCGAGCGCTACATCGCGGGACTCGGTCGCGCGATCGACAAGGCCGACCGCATCGTGGTGTTCCTCGACCTCGGCCCGCTGCTCGCGATCGAGGACGAGCTGCGCCGTCATCGTCACGTTGCGCGGATGGAAGGAGCGCACGCGTGACGCTCGTTCCCGCTCGACGCAGCGCCCAGGGCGAGGCCGCCGTTGTCGCTACCGATGGCACCGCCGTGCAGCTGGTCGCCTTCCGGCTGGGCGACGGGGACTACGCCATCGACATCATGCGCATCAAGGAAGTGTTGCAGCCGGTGCCGATCACCATCGTGCCGCGCACCCCGACCTTTCTCGAGGGCGTCATGGATCTGCGGGGCGCGATCTTGCCCGTGGTCGATCTGCGCCGACGTTTCGGTCTTCCGGTCGTCAAGTCTCCACGCGAAAAGCTGATCATCGTCGCGGTCGACGTGGGCCTCGGGCCCGGTCGCGGCTTGATCGTGGCGCTGGTGGTCGACCAGGTGCGCGAGCCGATCCGCGTGTTGTCCTCGGAGCTCAAGCCAGCGCCGCCGCTCATGCACCTCGAGGCCGATGCCCGCGCTTTCCGCGCAGTGGTGCAACACGACGGACGCTTGCACATGGTCGTCGACGTCGACCGGTTGCTCGGGCCTCGTGAGCGCGCGGCGCTCGCCGGCCGAGAGTTCGGAGAGCCGACGTGAGTGCGAAAGTGCTGGTCGCGCACGACAACGAGTCGATCCGCCGCGTCATCGAGGCGTTGTTGCGGGGCGCGGGCTTCGAAGTGTCCTCCGTGGCCGATGGCAAGGCTTGCCAGGCCGCGCTGATGCAAGCGCCGGCCGCGCTGATCCTCGACGTGGCCATCAGCGACGTGATGGCCTTCGACGTCATCGATCTTGCCCGCAAACAAGTGCCACCCGTGCCGGTGGTGCTGGTCGCATCCATCTACAACCGGACGAGCTACAAGCGCAGCCCCACGTCGTTGTACGGCGCGAACGACTATGTCGAGCAGCACCACATCCCCGATGCGTTGGTGCAAAAAGTGAGCGCCCTCCTGGGTACGCCCGTTGCTGCGCCGGAGGTGGCCGATCTCGCGGAGCGACTCCGCGTCGCCGGTGAGGCCGCTCTTCAGCTGGCGGGGGTCGACCCGGTGCTTCGCGCGCAACGGCTCGCGCGGCTCATCGTGAGCGACATTGCGCTGTACAATGGCGACGCTCTCCGCGTGGTGAGCGCGCGTGGTACCGACGAGCTCAACGCTCGCCTGCGCGACGATCTGGAAGAGGGGCGTTTGTTGTTCGACATGCGGGTGTCACCCGGCGTACGCGCCGGTCGCGATTTCATCGGAGAAGCGTTGGCCGAGTTCGTTGCCGGTGCGAGAGAGGAGCGCTGATGGCGCTTACGGTCAAAGAGGTTCGCGCTGCGCTGAGTGAGGGCGATGACGGGATCCGTCATGGCGCGATTGCTCGTCTCGATCTCGCCGAGATCGGCGCCGTGGACCTGTTGCTGGCCGCGATGGGCGACGACAGCTGGCGCGTGCGTCGGGAAGCCGTCGAGCGCGCTTGCTCCCCCGCGGTGCCGATCTCGTCGGTCCTGCCGCTGCTGGTCCCCGCGCTGAGTGAGGGAGACAACGTGGGTCTGCGCAACGCGGCCATCGAGGCCGTCGTGAACCTGGGTGCACGGTGCGCGCCGGCCGTGGAGCTCTCGCTGGCGGCAGCCCCGCCGCACCGCAAGGTGCTCTGCGATGTGCTCGGTCGCATCGGCGCGCCTTCGAGCGGCAGCGTGCTCACGCGCTTCTTGCGCGATGAAGATGCCAACGTGCAGATCGCGGCAGCGGAAGCACTCGGTCGCGTGCCGGGCCCCGGTGGGTTGCGTGGTGAAAGCCTCGTCGAGCGCTTGCTCGAGGTGACGAGCGGGGGAGAGCGATCGCGCGAGTTCCTCGGCGTTGCCTTGCTCGAGGCCGCGGCCAAGCACCAGGGTCACTTGCCCGCGTCGCTGGTGCTGCGCTTGGTAGACGAACCCGTGCTCGGAATCGCCGTGCTGCAAGCGATCGGTGCTGGCGCCAGGGTCGCGGCTGAACCCGGGGTGGACGTGGTGACCCGGGTGGTGTCGCAGCTCGGTGACGGTCAGCGCCTGCGTCGCGAGGCTGCGACCGTCGCATTGGCGAAGATCTTGCCGTCGGACGGGCCGACGCCTGCGTTGTCCGCCTCCGCAATGGCCGCCACCACAGAGGCGCTGCTCGAGGGCACGCTCGAGGTGCAGCGCGCCGCAGCGATGGTGCTCGGAGCCTGCGCCAGCGTCGATTCCGCCCGCGCCTTACTCATCGCTGCCGACGACGACGCGCTCACGAACTCTATCGAGCATGCCCTGATGCGCTTGTCGCGACGCCATCCCACGGCGCTCGTCGTGATGGCCGGCTCGATGACGGCGTCGGCGCGAGCCGCCGTGTATCGCGTGATGGCCGCGAGCTTGGTCGGAGGCGCGGTCCAGCTGCCTGCGGCGCTGGTGGCGGCTCTCGATGTCGACTGCACCGCCGAGAACGGGGTCGTGGCGTGCGCCGCCATGAGCGCGCTCGGTGCGCTCGGGGGACCGGAAGCGGCAGAGGTGCTGGCTGGCGGTCTCGAGACGGCACACGCGAATCACGACGAGCTCGACGACGGCTTCGAACGTTCGGCAGCCGCGAATCGCGCCATCCACGCGCTGGCGAAGCGCCACCTCGACGCGGTACGCACGGCCGTGCGTGCGCGTGCGTCTCTGCCGCCGTTCGTGCTGCTCGTGGGACACCTCGGCGGTCCCGAGGACGCGACCGCGTTGCTGGCGCGCCTCTGCGACCCGACCGCGGAGACGCGCCGTGCAGGCGTCGCGGGACTGGCGATCTTGCTCGCGCGTCCAGAGCTCCAACTCGACGACGCGCAGGTGGCTAGAGCCAGCGAAGCCGCCGGCGAGGCCTTGCTCGACGAGATGCCCGAGGTCAGGGCTGCTGCGGTGCAGACGCTGGCGGCAGCCGAGCGACGCAAGGTGATTCAGGGCGCGGGCGCGACGCTGGAGGGCCTCATGGGTGCGACGCGCGACGAGGACATGCGCGTCCGGGGCGCGGCAACGCGTGCGGTCATCGAGCTCGAGCAGAGCGCTCCGGCGAACCAGAAGCCGCCGCTGCGGAGCGCGCTCCGAGCCCTGGCGGACTCGGGAGATCTTCTGGTGGCCGTGCCGGCGCTGGAAGCCTTGCTTTCGCTCGACGAGGTGGAGGACGACGCGCGCCTCGTCGACGCGCTCACGGCGGGCGATCTAGAGCGGCGTAAGGTCGCTTTGTTGGCGCTGGTGCGGCGGCCCCGCTTGGTGCTTCGAGGCGAGCTCCCGCGGGTGGTCGAGCGCGCGCTGCATGACGATCGCTGGGACATCCGGCGCGCGGCCGTCGCTGCCTTGGCCAGCGTGGGCGACCTCGGGCGCAATGTGCTGAAGGGACGCCGCGGTCTCGAGACCGATCCACTGGTGCGTGCGGATCTGGATCGCGCGCTGGGCTTCGCGGTCGACGAGACTGGTGCGCGGCGTGGCTGACGCCTCTCTGCGCTCGCTGAAGCGCGACACCGACTTCGAGCTCGACGACCGTACCTACGAGGCGCTACGCCTCGTCCGCGACTTCGTGTACGAAGAGACGGGCAATCGCTTCGAGGACGATTCCCTATACCTCATGAAGCGACGTCTCGAGCCGCGCCTGCCCACGTTGGGCGTGCCGGACTTCGCTGCGTACCACCGGTTCTTGCGCTCGTCGACGGCCGCCGCGCGGCGCGGGGAGCTCGACGAGATCGCCGATCGCATCACCACCAACGAGACGTATCTGTTCCGTGAGAGCTACCAGCTCGATGCGTTCTCGCAACACATCCTGCCCGCCCTTGCGCGCGAGAGGGCGAGGAGCCGCCGCCTCGCCGTGTGGTCCGCCGGTTGCTCGACGGGTGAAGAGGTCTACACGATCGCCATACTCATCCTCGAGAGTGGGTTGTTCGAGGGCTGGGACGTGCGCGTGTTCGGCAGCGACCTCTCGCGGCGCGTGCTCAAGATCGCGCGGACCGGTGAGTACGGCCAAGCTTCGTTTCGGGTGCTCGAGGGCGCTCGCGTCACGCGCTGGTTCGAGCAAGTGGGCGCGAAGAGACGGGTCAACGACGAGGTTCGCGCGATCTGCCGCTTCGGCCAAATCAACCTCGTCGACGGCGACATGGCCGCGGTGCTCGGCGAGTTCGATGCAGCTTTTTGTCGCAACGTGCTCATCTACTTCGATGGAGACTCGCGCAAGAAGGTGATCGCCACCCTCGAGCGAAAGCTGTCGCCAGGTGGTTATCTGTTACTGGGCCACTCCGAGTCATTGGCCGGCCTCTCGGCGGGCTTCGAGCTCGTGCACCTCCCGAGCGACATGGTCTACCGTCGTCCATCGCAGCGAAGTGGAGCCGGGCGGTGACCGACACGGGCCTGCCCGGCGATCGCAAGATCCGCGTCCTCGTGGTGGACGATTCGGCGTTCAATCGACAAACCATCTCGGCGATCCTGGACAGCATCCCGGGCGTGCAGGTGGTGGACCGCGCTGCCGACGGTGAGGAAGCGCTCGCCAAGGTCGCCCAGCTCGCGCCCGATGTTGTCACGCTCGATCTCGAGATGCCGAAGCTGGACGGCTTTCAATTCCTGCGGCTCCTCATGGCCTCGCAGCGACCTCTGCCGGTCATCGTGGTGTCGGGGCAGTCGAGCCGCGACAACGTGTTTCGCGCGCTGGAGCTGGGCGCGCTCGACTTCGTCGCCAAGCCAGCGCAGCAGCTGAGTCACGACCTCAACAACATCGCGACGGAGCTGCGACGGAAGATCGAGCTCGTGACGCAGCTGCGCCTCGGCACGTTGAGCGAGCGCGCGGCCCGGCGAGCGTCGATGGGTGGGGTGACCGGCCCGATCTTGCTCGCGCCGCCCCAGGTCACGGAGCTGCCGCCGGAGCGAGTACTGGCGATCGGGGCCTCCACGGGAGGCCCACCGGCGATCCAGCAGCTCCTGTCTGGCCTCGATCGCACATTGCCGATCAGCATCCTCATCACGCAGCACATGCCCCCGCGCTTCACGACGACGTTCGCCGAACGGCTCGCGCGCATCACTTCATGGCGGGTGGAGGAAGCCCGCGGCGGCGAGCCATTGACCGTCGGCACGGTGCTGGTCGCGCCGGGTGGTCACTCCCTCACCGTGCGTCGCGAAGGCGCTCGGTTGTTCTCGGACGTGGTTGCCGCTGCTCCCAACGACGTCTTCATCCCGTCGGTCGACCGCATGTTCACGAGCGCCGCGGTTGCCCTCGGCAAGCGGCTCGTCGCGGTCGTCCTCACCGGCATGGGCTCCGACGGCGCCAGGGGCGTGCGTGCTGTGCACGCCGAAGGTGGCCGCGTCGTCGCGGAGAGTGCCGAGAGCGCTGTCATCTTCGGCATGCCGCAAGAAGCCATCGCGACCGGCGTGGTGCAAGAGGTCTGCACCATCGGAAAGATGGCGGGCACCCTTGGCCGCATGCTTCGCTAGCCCGGGGCTCGAAAGTGTTACAGTGATCGCCCATGGCTAACAAGCCGCCTCCCGACAGCGACCTCGCAGAGCAGAAGCGAGAGTTCATCGAGACCTTCTTCAAGCGGGGGGCCGAGTTCACCGAGGAGCTGATCCGCGAGAACGAGCGGCTACGGTTTCGGCTCCTCGAGCTCGAGCGAACGCAGCCGAACGAGGAGGCAGCCCCTGTGGACCCCAAGGAGCGAGATCCGGAGACGTTGCGCAAGCGACTCCTGGCCCTCGAGCACGAGCGGGAGGAGATGTTGCGCCGCGTGCGCGGAGTGGAAGCGCTGAACCGGGACTACATGTCGCGCTATCTCGACATCGAGCGTGAGAACAACAACCTGGCGAATCTGCACGTCGCGTCGCACCAGCTGCACTCCACCCAGGACCTGCGCGAGGTCACGCAGATCATGACCGAGATCCTGCTCAACCTCGTCGGAGCGAAGATCTTCGCGGTGCAGCTCGTCGACGACGACAAGGGCATCTTGCGGACGCTCGCGGCGGAAGGCGTCGAACGGTCGCGCGTGCCGGAGCGGTCGACGGCGCTCACCAAGGGCCTCGGCGAGACCGCGATCGATCCCGTGGGCGAGCTCCTCATGACCGGCCGGTCGTTCTTCGTGACCGGCCCCCTCGACCCGCGGCCGGTGTCATCGCCGCCCGCAGCCGGTGTTCCGCTCAAGATCCGCGACAAGGTCGTGGGCCTGATCGCCGTGTGGGAGCTGCTCCCGCAGAAGACCGCTTTTGTCGACGTCGATTTCGAGCTCTTCAATTTGCTCGGCGCCCACGCCGGCTCGGCGTTGCAGAACGCCAAGCTGGTCGCCGAGCTGAATGGACGACCGCCCGCACTGTGGGCGGCCGCAGATCTGGTGTAACGATGCCCACCGCGCTGGTCGTAGAAGATTCACCGACGATGAGGCAACTCATCGTGTTCGCGTTGCACCGGGTCCGCGGCTTGTCCGTCATCGAAGCTGCCGATGGAGTCGATGCGCTGCGGAAGCTCACGGCCGGTTCGTTCGACATCATCATCACGGACATCAACATGCCGATCATGGATGGCCTCAAGCTGGTGCGACGCGTGCGCACCGACGAGGCGTTGAAGCACATCCCCATCGTGATCATCACCACCGAGGGCGCCGAGGAAGATCGCCAGCGCGCTCTCGCACTCGGGGCCAACGCCTACATCACGAAGCCCATCCAGGCGCCCCAGGTCATCGCCAAGGTGAAAGAGCTGCTGAAGCTCTAGCCATGCTGCGATCTTCCCCGACCGCTCACGGGTCCTGTCAGACAGCGCCCTGTTTCGGGTTCAGTCCGCTGGCTCCTTTCGCAGGAAGATCCAGTTTTCATTCTCAGGTCCGGGCGTGCTCGGCAGACGATCGCCAGCTCCGTTCACCGCTCAACAGGGCGCTGTCTGCCACCCGCGTCACGGTCGGGGTCTATCTGGTTTTGTTGTTCAGAAAGTCAGCGGTGCGCTCGCTTCGCTCGCGGTCAGTTTTCGCTCGTGGCCCGCCGAGGTCTGGATCAACAAGCCGATGGCTTTCTGGTGCAGAGGAGCAGTATCGTGAGCGAGAGACCTGACCAGGCCCATAGCCCGGTGCTGTATGTCGTCCCCCTCGGCGAGGGACAACCGGACAATGCAGCGCAGTCGGTTATCAGCGCCTTCGCGGCCTGTGGCTTCGAGGTGGTAACTCACGTGGGTCGAGTCAATACGGGTGGCAGATAGCGCCCTGTTGAGCGTCGAGCGCAGCTGGCGATCGTCTCACCGAGCAACCGCTTCACGTGAGGCCGATGCATCCACCGGTGCGCAAGCCCGGACGATCGCACGAATGATGATAAAATGGTGCCCGGACATGGCGAACGAGATAGATCGCGAGCGCGTCGGCAACTACGAGTTGCTCGATGTGATCGGCGAAGGGGGCATGGGCAAGGTCTACCGCGCCGTGCACCCGGAGATCGGTCGCATCGTCGCCATCAAGGTCATCCGCCCCGAGCTCGCGGGCAGCGACGCCGTGAGCGCTCGCTTCTTCGACGAGGCGCGCGCGGTGAACGCGATCCGGCACGAGGGCATCGTGGACATCTTCGACCTCGGTCGTCGCGCCGATGGGTCCACGTACTACGTGATGGAGCACCTCGTCGGCGAGGACCTGGCTCACCTCGCGCATCGCGAAGGCCCCTTCCCCGCGATGGAGGCGGTCGCGCTGCTGCGCCAGGTATGCACCGCGCTCGGCGCCGCGCACCGAAGGGGGATCATCCATCGCGATCTCAAGCCGCAGAACTTGTTCGTGGTGAGTCGCGGTGCCGAGCGCCGCATCAAGATCCTCGACTTCGGCGTCGCCAAGCTGTTGCACGCCGATGATCGCCCGACCACCTCGACGGGCGTGGTGCTCGGCACGATCCAGTACATGTCTCCCGAGCAAGCGCGCGGCGAGCACGTCGATGCGCGTGCCGACATCTACAGCCTCGGCTGCATCCTCTTCGAGCTCCTCACCGGCGCCCTCCCGTTCGCTGCGTCCAACCCGCTCGCCATCTTGGCGCGGCTCGCGACGGAGGACGCCATTGCGCCGAGCCAGCTCGCGTACCGTTTCGGCGTGCCACCGGCGCTCGACGAGGTCGTCCTGCGCGCTCTCGCGAAAGATCGAGATCGTCGGTTCTCCGACGTGGAGGAGCTCGAAGCCGCCTTGGCTGCTTTGGACCTCCACGCGCTGCCGCCGCCGGCGCACCGCCCCGGGGAGCACCCGACGAGGCCCGTGACCACTGCTTCGGGGCCAGACTCCAGCGCCGCCACGCTGCCCAACGCCGTCGTGCCGGTTCACGCCGCGGTCACGCCGTCCCCCGTCACGCCGGCCCCGCGCGGTGCCGCCCCGAGCTCGGTGCCACCGGTGGAGCGGCCCGACCCCTTGGCCGCGATGCAACACGTAGCGCTCGATCAATCAGCGCTGCGCCTGCACGAAGCACCTTTGCCACTCATGGATCCGTCGACCGAGCGTCGCGTGATCCGGCTGGTCATCCCGGTGCTGCTGGGCCTCATCGTCATGGCCGCTGCGCTGCTGTACGCACCTGGCGGCGGCGGCGCCCTCGATCGGTCCGTCCTGCGCAGCTGGATGCCTTGGTTCGCTGGCGCCATCGTCGCGCTGTGCGGCTTGTTGCTGCTCGTCGCGAAGACCCAGCAGTCTTCACGCGGCCGCCGTGCCGCGAACCGCGCGCTCACAATCTTGTCGGTCGCCATCATCACGACCTCCGTGTACCTGAAGGGCTCCGTCACCTCGTACGACATCCTCTATTACCCCGTGCTCGTGATCCTCGACCGCCTCCGCGAGAACCGCTCGCTGGCGGTCTTCACCTACGTCGCGTCGGTGCTCGGCTTCGGTGCTGCGGTCTTCAGCTCCCACTTCGACTTGTTGCCGTACGCGCCGCTGTATCCCGGAACCGTGTCGTTGCGCCTGGTGCAGGATCCGTCGTTCGAGGTCGTCGTGTGGCTGGTCATGAGCGGCATCACGTTTTTGTCGTTGCTGCTGGTCGATGTGCTAGTCAGCCGCGTGCAGCGACGAGAGGCAGAGCTTCGCCGGATTGGCCTCGGCCTGGCGGGCCGCGTCGAAGATCAGCTGCAGATGCTGCGGCGATCGTCCGATCTGCGGCGCTACATGCCGCCCGCCGTCGCCGACGCGATCTTGCGCGGCGAGGCCGACGCTACGCGCAAGCATGGCCGGCTCCGCATCACCGTGGTGCGCATCGACTGCCCGCTGGTGTCCGGCTCCGTCGAAGAAACCGATCCGGAAGAATTCGCGCACCTCCTCAACGAGCTGTACATGCGGCTCGGCGATCGCGCGCTCGAGCATGGCGGTATGATCGATCGCTTCGGCAATAGTGGCGCGACAGTGCTGTTCGGCGCGTTCGGCGAGGCGTCGGCCGAGGTCACGGCGCGCGCAGCGATCGCGTTTGCTCGTGCTGCGCACCAGTCGGTGCGCGACCTCGCGCTCACCTGCCAATCTGCCGGGATTCCGGGAATGCCGCTGGCGCGTACGGCCATCCATCAGGGCTTTGCCACCGTCGGGAGCTTCGGTTCGCCCACGCGGCTCGAGTTCACCGCGGTCGGTCCGGTCACCGAGGCGGCGGCCTTGCTGCTCGAGATCACGACGCCCGGCTCGACCTTGGTCACGCAGCCCATCGCGGTGAGCCTGGGCGCGGACCACGGACTGGTACCGGTCGACCGCCCGATCGCGTTGCCCGGCGCGAGACACCCGGTGAACCTGTACACGCTCCCACCGAGCTAACGCCTTTCCTTCGCCGCTTACATCCTCCATCATCTGCGGTCGACAACATGCTCATCGTTCAGAAGTACGGAGGCACCTCGGTCGGCACGGTCGACCGAATGCGTGCGGTCGCCCGTCGCTGTTTGGCCACGCAGCGCGCCGGGCACGACGTGGTCGTCATCGTCTCGGCCATGTCGGGCGAGACGAACCGACTGCTGGCGCTGGCCCACCAGGTCAACGACTCACCACCGCCGGAGGCAGAGCGGGAGCTCGACGTGATCGCCTCGACCGGTGAGCAAGTGTCCGTCGGCCTGGTGTCGCTCGCGATCCAGAAGGAAGGCGGCAAAGCGCAGTCGTTCCTCGGCTCGCAGGTTCGCATCCTCACCGACTCGTCGTTCACCCGCGCGCGCATCAAGTCTATTGATGCCGACAAGGTGCACACGGCGCTGCGCAGCGGGAAGATCGCCGTCGTCGCGGGCTTTCAGGGCATGGACGACGACGGCAACATCACCACCCTCGGTCGCGGCGGCTCGGACACGAGCGGCGTCGCGATCGCGGCCGCGCTCAACGCCGATGCGTGCGAGATCTACACCGACGTCGATGGCGTCTACACCACCGACCCGAACATTTGTCAGAACGCGCGGAAGATCGCTCGTATCTCCTACGAGGAGATGCTCGAGCTCGCGTCGCTCGGTGCAAAGGTCTTGCAGATCCGCTCGGTGGAGCTGGCGATGAAGCACGGCGTGAAGGTGCACGTGCGCTCCAGCTTCAACGACAACGAGGGCACCTGGGTCGTTCCCGAGGAGAAATCGATGGAAGCCGTACTCGTCTCCGGCGTCACCGCCACCAAGGATGAAGCGAAGGTCACGCTGGCGGGCGTTCCGGATCGTCCGGGCATCGCTGCGGCGATCTTCAAGCCGCTGTCGGAGTCGAACATCGTCGTCGACATGATCGTCCAGAGCGCCAGCGACGCGGGTCGCACGGATCTCGCGTTCACGGTCCCGAAAGCCGATCTCCGTCGCGCCGTCGAGCTCGTACAAAAGGCCGTGCCGGAGATGCCCGCGAGCGCCGTGCGGACGGAAGACTCGATTGCGAAGGTCAGCATCGTGGGCGTTGGGATGCGCTCACACGCCGGGGTCGCCCAGAAGATGTTCGAGCTGCTCGCGGCGGAGGGCATCAACATCCATGCGATCACGACGTCGGAGATCAAGGTCTCCGTCGTGGTGCAACAGAAGTACGCGGAGCTCGCCGTGCGCGTCTTGCACGACGGCTTCGGTCTCGGCGGCTAGCCGACGCTACAGGCCCAGTCTTTCTTCGCCTTCGCTGCCGTCTGGGCCTCGTCGACCATGTGGTCCGCGGTGCGGTGCTCGTCCTTGCTCTCGCCGCGGCCGTGACGATCAGCCCCCTCGCGAACTAGGAACGGTCAAGGCTCGCGGCCGAACATCGCGTCGAACGGATACTCGGTGGTCTCGTAGGCGTCGTTCGCGATTGCCTTCAATAGCTCGTCGTCGTTGTCGTCGAAGGCTCGGATCTGCCGTTTGATGTTCGCCGATGCGCGCGCACAGGCGGCACGACACAGCTTCGCCTCGCGCTCGGCCTCGGGCCCGCGCTCCATGAGGCTGGCCGTGGCCCGCGCGACGCACGCGATCATCTGCAGCAGGTCGATCGTGACGCTGGCGACGCGGCGTTGGACGAACTGCATCTCGGATATCTCGCCACCGTGCTTGCGTAGCGCCTTCTCCACGTTCTTCGCGAGCTCGGGCACCCAGTCCTCGATGAGCACGGCCTCGCGCTTCAGCGACGGGTGCACGTGGTCGAGGCGCTCGCCGCCGTAATATTGCGTCTTCAGCTTGTCGAGCATGAAGTCCACCGCCAGGCCATAGCCGCGGAGCGGGAAGCGGATGGCCTCGGCCAGTGACGAGAGCCGAGCGCCGGGGCCCTGCATGCCGGACAGCGCGATGAAGCAGCGCAGAATGTCGTTGGTGCCATCGAAGACGAGGTTGATGCGTGCATCGCGCATCATGCGTTCGTAGGGGAGGTCGCGTTGCACGCCGAGCGCAGGTGCGATTTGCAGCGCTTCGTTCACCACGCCCCACAACATCTCCGACGCGAGGATCTTGCAGGCGGCGCTCTCAATCGAGAAGTCCTCGACGCCGCGATCCATGAGACCGGTGGTCATGTACAGCACCGACTCCGCCGCGTAGATGTCCACCATCATGCGGCCGATCTTGTCCTTGATGAGGCCGAAGTCGGAGATGAGGCGACCGAACTGGCGACGCGTCGTGGCGTGGGCCAAGGCCAGGCGCAACACTGCTTCCGCCTGGCCGATCGCCGACGCGCAAAGACCGATGCGGCCCGCGTTGAGGATGCCCTGCGCGACCTTGAAGCCGCCGCCGACCTGGCCGAGCACGTTCTCGCGCGGCACGCGCACCTCGTCGAGGGTGAGCGAGGTGGTGGAGGCGCCGCGTGCGCCGAGCTTCTTCGTCTCGGCGCCCACGCGCACGCCCATCTTGCGCTCGACGAGGAAGGCCGTGATGCGATCCTTCTGACCGCCGTCGCGCTCGACGCGGGTCTGCGCGAACAGCGTGTAGAACTCGGCGAGCCCGCCGTTCGTGATCCAGACCTTCTGACCGGTGAGGAGGAAGTCGCCTTCCGGCGTTTGTTCCGCGCGCGTGCGGATCGAGGCGGCGTCGGAGCCGGCCTGCGGCTCGGAGAGCGCGAACGCCGCGGTGAGCTCTCCCGACGCGAGCCTCGGCAAATATTTCTGACGCTGCGTCTCGTTGCCGTACAGGACGAGGCCGCGACAGCCGATCGATTGGTGCGACGACACCGTCACCGCCACCGACGAGTCGATGGCGCCGAGCTCTTGCATGAGCCGCGCGTAACCGCAGGTTGAGACGCCGCCGCCACCATAGGCGGCCGGGATCCAGAGGCCGTAGAAGCCGCGGGCCTTAAGACCACCGAGCACGCTGTCCGGAATCTGCTCGCGCTCGTCGATGAGGCGGCTGTCGATGGTGTCGCGCGCAAAATCCTTGAGCGTTCCTATCAGCTGCTGGATACGCGCCTTGTCCGCGCCACTCGCGCGCGGAAAAGGAATCACCATGGACTCGGGAATGTGTCCGAAGAAGAGAGACTTTCCGAAGCTCGAGGGTCCGCGTCCGTCGCTCATGGTCGAGGCGCTTTCTTTTCGGCGCCGGGAGCCGGCGGAAGAGTGCGAGGCGGTGCGCCGGGAAGCGGCGCGGTGGCGCCCGCGAGTCGCTGGCCGAAGTCGTCGAGGAGCTCGGTACGATCGGGGACGCGATAGCCGGTCTGGATGGCGCGGACGTGCACGAACCAGACGAGCAGGCCCGCAGCGAAGCCCAGCGAGCTTGCGACTGTCGCTGTTCGCGCGGTCTTTGCCCTGCGCATGCCGAGTGGGATCGCGCGCCAGGAAAGAATGCCGAGCACGGTGCCGAGGAGGCCGAGCGCCACGCCGACATAGAAGAGCGTCACGCTGAGAGAACAGGCGATGGAGGCAACACCGAGGCTGAGCACGAACCAGGGCACTTCTCCCATCATAGGGGCGGCGGATGCACGCACGTCAAGTTTGCGAGCTATTTCACGCCGATGAATCGCCTCATGCGTTCTGCCAGGGTCGCCAGCCGTGCTACCAGCTGAGGTGGACCTACACTCCTACCGCTCGTCAGTCGATCACCCTCATGTTTCCAACCTTGTCGGACTCGACGACACGGACCACGCCGCTCGCGACATTGTGCTGGACCGATCGGATCGTCCCGTCGGTGTCGACATAGTGGACCAGGTCGAGGCCGGGCTGACCCATCTCGATGCCGGGCGTGCGGCTCAAGAGCCGCGCTGCACGTGGCATCTTCATGTTGACCTCCCGCTGCTCGCGGGCACCCGCGATTTCGGTGAACGTTCCGACCAGCGCGTTGCGTCCCGCATCCCTGAGTAGGGGCGGGTAGCTCATCGCGATGTAGCGCGGGCCTGATGCCGAGATGCCGTCCGCGTTGGAGATGGTCATCACCTCGCGACCGCTAGGCATCCGCCAGCTGCGGAGTCGCCCCGCCACGGTCATTTCGGAAGCCAGGAGCGTGGGCAGGCCCGCGGCGGCCCTTCGCGCCGGCGTGAGCCGGACCTGAGTCGGGGCTGAGGCACTTCCGGCATGGGCATGGGCGGTCGCGACGGAGGCAAGGAAGAAAAGGGCGGTTCGAATTGGGTTCGACATGCGCCGCTGTGATACAAGGCCCATGCCACTCACAGGTGCCTCAAATTGCACCTCGACTCCTCTCGCAGCGGCAAGTTGGACGGTAGGTGGCCGACGACTTCGGTGGCCGCCTCGAACGCTCGGGCGTCCGCACGCCGGTGGCCAGCGGCATGGTCGAGGCGCTTTCTTTTAGGCGCCGGGCGGCGGCGGCAGAGTGCGTGCCGGTGCGCCGGGAAGTGGCGCGGTGGCGCCCGCGAGTCGCTGGCCAAATCGTCGAGGAGCTCGGTGCGATCGGAGAAGCGATAGCCGGTGCTGCGCGCGCGGTCTTAGCCCTGCGCCACGCCGACCTAGAAGAACGTCACGCTGAGCGAACAGGCGATGGAGGCAACACCGAGGCTGAGCACGAACCAGGGCAGTTCGGAACATAATAGGAGTCGGCTGGGAGCAGGGGTCAAGTTTGGCTCGCGGACCCGTCGTCTCCGACTGGGGCGCAACGTAGTGGCCGCTCGCAGCCTGCGTCGGGACCCGACTAATCGACCCCAGGGCAAGAGTAGGCGGTGCAGATCACGTTCTGTGGCAACGCGCGCCAGTTGCCATTCATACATCCCATCGAAGGCCCGAAGGACAGGAGAGCCGATCCGCAATACTCGGCGTAGGCACAGGTCTGACCCTCGACGGGGCAGCTTGTGCCTCCGAGCGGCCGAGCGGCCGCACACGCGGGCAGCGGAGTCGGCTCGGGAACTGTGGAGACACTGGACGCTACGTCGCTGCGCGCGCGACACTGCCACGACAGGGTTGCACCGGTGCAGACGCAGGCGCAGCGACCCTCGTCGTAATCGCACGCGATGGCGCCGCTCGCCGGACACGTCGCCTGCTGCGCGGTCGCGAAAGTCGCGGCGCATTGCGCAGGATTGGCGATGACCGGTCTGGCGTTCAATGCCCAACGGAACGTCGTGTCGGAGGGGGATTCAACGCAGTCCGCGCGCGTGGTTCCGCGACCCAGTGAATCGCCGCCGTATTCGCACTCGAGTGGCCCCATGGCGATGTCGCAGGTCGAGCCGTTTGTCGGCGTCGAGGACGGGCATCGCGGGTCATATTTGTAACTACTAACGTCGCAACCGCACAGTAGCAGAACAAGTGCCGAGTACAGCGTCATCGCCTTTGTCATCTGGCCCCTCTTCTTGCGCACAATGCGACAGCACCATTCGGGCCATGACGACGAGACACGCATTGGGTCACTTACCGCGCGCGGCGGCCAACCTTGTTGACATGTGGACAACGAGGTTGCTCATCGCGGATGCAAAGTGCGGATCGGCCCTGGCGGGCTCGTTGGAGCATGCCGTGTTGGGGGCAGGCTGGCGCGAGTGCGCCAAGCTCTTGGCTAGGCCTTTGCTGCTTCCCCCGTTTGCCGGACAAAATCATTGTGCTGGTCGTCTCATGCCTAGTAGCCGGTGGGCGAGCGACGTGGTAGGCAGCGCTCCTCATGCGAGCCGGCTTCGTGGCGCTCGTCGGTCGGCCCAACGTGGGCAAGTCGACGTTGCTCAATCAGATCTTGGGAGAGAAGCTCGCCATCGCGACGCCTCGCCCGCAAACCACGCGTGAGCGCTTGCTCGGCGTCATGCACAAGCCCGACGTGCAGGTCGGCTTCGTCGACACGCCGGGGCTGCACCGTCCGTCGGGGCCGGGCCGCAACAAGCTCAACCAGTACATGGTGGACGAGGCCAAGCAGGCGCTCGGCGACGTGGACGCGGTGGTGCTCTTGATCGAGCCGCCCGAGCCGCCGAAGCCGCCGAAGCTGCGGCCGGGTCGCAAGCCGAGGCCGGAGCCCGAGCATCCGCCCGCGTTCCGCATCGACCCCGCGATGCGCGCCGTGCTCGACGACGTGCTGGCAGCGAAGCGGCCGACGATCCTCGCGCTCAACAAGGTGGACATGCTGCGCGACAAGCGTCGCCTGCTGCCGCTGCTCAACGCGTTCGGGCAGATGGGCTTCGTCGCGATGATCCCGATCTCGGCGAAGACCGGCGTCGGCGTGCCGGAGCTGGTGGCCGAGGTCGTGAAGCTCATGCCCGAGGGCGAGGCGCTGTTCGACGAGGACACGCTCACCGATCGCGCCGAGCGCTGGTTCGTGACGGAGTTCGTGCGTGAGCAGGTGTTCCTGCTGACCAAGCGCGAGGTCCCGTACTCGGTTGCCGTCACCGTCGACGAGTTCGAGGATCGCGAAGTGAAGGGCAAGCGCGATATCCGCGTGGGCGCCACCATCTCCGTCGACAAGGAAGCCCACAAGCGCATCCTCGTGGGCGAGGGCGGCCGCATGATCCGCGAGATCGGCTCGCGCGCCCGCCACGAGCTCGGCCAGCGCTTCGATGCGACCGTGCACCTGTCGCTCTTCATCCGCGTCGACGAAGGTTGGGCCTCCAACCCGCACAAGCTCCGCGAGCTGGGATACGAGACCTAGGATGCCCCGCAGCACAAAGAGGCGCGACGACCATCGCGCAGTCCACGAGACACCGCCGCCGCTGGTCGCGCTGGTTGGCCGTCCCAACGTGGGCAAGTCGACTTTGTGGAACCGGATCACGGGGCAACACCACGCCATCGTCGAGGACGAGCCGGGCGTGACCCGCGATCGTCGCTACGGCGACGCCGAGTGGAACGGCAAGTCGTTCCGCGTCGTGGATACGGGTGGCCTCGATCCGGCGTCGTTTCGCAAGAACGCGCACGAGAAGGAGAGTCAGCGCACGCTGGCCGAGGGCGTCTTCCGCCAGGCCATCCGTGCCGTCGACGAGGCCGAGCTCGTGATCTTCGTGATCGACGGTCGCGTGGGCCTCGCGGCGGGTGACCTAGATGCGATCGAGCGGGTGCGTCGCAGCGGCCGCCCGATGTTGTTCGCGGCGAACAAGGTCGATCGCCAGGCGCTCGAGCCCGAGGCGAACGAGCTCTATGCGCTCGGTGCCGATCGCGTGTTCGCGATCTCGGCGCAGCATGGGCGAGGCGTCGGCGACCTGCTCGACGCGGTCCTCGAGCACTTGCCGGGTGCGCCTGCTGCGTACAAGCCCATGCCGGAGTTCGGCGACGAGGAGGACGAGCCTGAAGCGATCGTCGACGAAGAGCTGCCGAAACGGCGCGATCGCCCGCGCGGTCCGATCCGCATCGCGATCGTGGGACGGCCGAACGCGGGCAAGTCGTCGCTGGTGAATCGCTTCGCGGGCGAGGAGCGCATGCTCGTCGACGCGGAGGCAGGCACCACGCGCGATCCCGTCGATACGATGGTGAAGATCGGGGGCAAGCCGTACCAGCTCATCGACACGGCGGGCATCCGTCGTCGCGCGCGCGTGCACCAGCCGATGGAGAAGATCGCGGTGGCCATGGCCGAGAAGGCCGTGGATCGCGCCGACGTGTGCGTGTTGCTCATCGACGCCAAAGAGGGCATCGGCGAGCAGGACGCGAAGATCGCCGGCCTGTGCGAGGATGCCGGGCGCGCGATGGTGATCGCGTTCAACAAGATCGACCTCATCGGCGAGCAAGGTCGTCGCCGAGAAGAGCAGCTCCGGCAGGACGTGGAGCGACAGCTGCAATTCGTGCCGTGGGCCCGGATCGTCTTCTTGTCGGCGTTGACCGGCAAGGGCACGACGAAGCTCGTCGATGCGATCAACGCCTCGTACACCGCGTACACCACGCGCGTGTCCACGGGCGCGCTGAACCGGTGGTTCTCGGCGATCGTGGAGAAACACCCACCGTCGCTGTACCGAGCACATCCAGTGCGGCTGTACTTCATTCAACAGCCGCAGGTGGCGCCGCCCACGTTCATCCTCTCGGTGAACCATCCGGACGGCGTGCACTTCTCGTATCGGCGTTACCTGCAGAACCAGCTGCGCGAGGCGTTCAAGCTCGATGGCACGCCGGTGCGCATCGTGTGTCGCGGCAAGAAAGAAGTCGCCGGGCCGAAGACGCAGCTGGTGCGACGCGGAACTGCTCGCAGTCGCGATCGTGCCGTTCGCGAATAGGACAGTCAGGTGGCCACCTCCCACGCCGTGCGCGTCCCAAGTTCCTGATTCGACGGCGCCATCCGCTGGTATTGCTCGTGCAGGGATGCACCCTGTGAGAGCCCATTGCGCCATCGCCTTCGCGCTGCTGCTCCTCTCCGCGCGCGGTGAAGCCGGCGTCAACGGCCGCAATCGATGGCACAAGGTGGAGAAGATCCACGCGCGCTTGCATCCGCGGACGCGCGAAAATGCGCATGCCGTGGGCGAGTACTGGAGCCCCGACGGCGCGGGCACCGCCTTCCTCGTGCATCGTTCTGCCGACGGCAAGGAGGGGCTCGTGCTCACCAACATGCACGTCGCGTCGCGGATGCCGACCGATAGTCAGCTGAAGCTCGATGCGGCAACCGCGAAGGTGACGCGCTGGCTGTCGGGTTCGCGATATCTCGACTACGCGCTCTTGCACGTTCGCTTCGATGCGACCTCCACGGCGCCGGCCGCAGTGAAGCTGAGCCGAATGGCACCGACGGCTGGGCAGGCCTTGTATTCGGTCGGCTACCCCGGGATCAGCTCGCTTTACCTGATACTCGATGGTGGCCCGGCGTCGGGGACGTTCACCAATTTCGATCGCACCCGCATCGATCGTGAGCTCGAGCTCGAGGCCGGCCGCGTGCGTGTGATCAACGCCGGGCGCGAGATCGGCCGTGGCGAGATCCGCGACTTCGTGGATCCCGACCCGCTGCCCGATGGACGCAAGGTCGTCCCGAGGGCGAGCTTCACCACCAGCCTACATTCCATCCCGGGCTCGAGCGGCAGCCCGATCTTCGCGGCGCACGATCACCGTGTCGTCGGCCTTCTCTGGGGAAGCGGTGAGAGCCACCCGCTGTCGGCCACCCATTGGGGAGACGACGCGTGGGATTGGAACGAAGGTGCGCGCGCGATCCCCATGTCACGCATCTTGGAGCACGTCGAGGCCGAGCACGCGCGCGGTGCCTACGAGCGCTACTCTTCTGCCGTCGGTGAGCTGCTGCGACGCTGACGCGCGTTACGGGGCGTTAAGGGGAGAACACGAAGTCGTGTCCGGCGAAGCCGTCGATGCCCGCCTCCAGGTGACACGCGACGCACACCGTTGCTGCGGCCGTCCCCGGTAGCGGCCACCCGATCGCAACCACGCCGTGCTCGTCGTGCGCGAAGGCGGTGTCGTCGAGCGCGACGCGGCGGTACCAAAACCACGTGTCTGCGTCCCCGCCAGGTCGCGTGTGGCGCTGCACTGCGTAGCCCGTGATCGCTCCGTTGGCACCCCACGTCTCTTTCACGAACGCCGCATCGGTCGAGAATTGACCCACGACGCCGGGCACGACCAAATCGTTGGCGCACGTCCGATTCATTTCGTGCGGGGACGGCGCAATTGCAGGGTGTGGCGCGGGCTCGCAGCGCCAGCCGAGGTAGGCGCCCGTGGCGATCCAAGCCTCGAGCTCGTCCGCGCCGACCACCGGCGGCAGCTGGGCACTCACGTCGATGGCCGCGGGCTGCCCGCACGCCGCGAGCGCGAGCGCGAGCGCGATCGACAAGAGGCACGGGATCGCGGATCTCGTCATTTGGCGATTGTCCGCCAGCTGAACGACGTGTGACAGCCGGCGCAGTCGATGAGCGATGCGTGATCCATCGTCCGAGGCCTGTCCTTCGCGTGGCACGTGACACACTCCATGCGCGTCGAATACCACTGCGGGTTGCGGTGACACGATGCGCACGGAACCGAGAAGTGGCGCCCGTACAGTGGGAACTCCGTGCGGTCGTGGTCGTAGCGGATGAGCCGCCAGCGGTCTGCCTGGTGACAGTCTCCGCATTCGACGCCGTTCGAAGCGCGGTGCGGATCGCCGTGGCACGTCTGACACGCACGCTGCGCCTTTTGTCCGCGTCGAGCATCGTGGCAGCTGAGACATCCGAGCGTGGCGTGGCGACGCTCGAGCGGGAAATCGGTTTGTGTCGTGTGGTCGAAGCGCGGCACGTCGCTCCACGTGGTGGCCTGGTGGCAGGATGCGCAGTCGGCACCGAACTGGGCGCCATGTCCCTTGCTCGTCGAGTGGCAGGTCGCGCAGGTCACGGCGCCGCGCACCTGCGCGAGCTTCTCGTGGTGCTCGCCGTGGCAGCGAGCGCACGTCAGGGCGGCGTGCTTCCCGGTGCGGACAAAGCCGGTCATCGCGTGGTCGAACGACTGCTTGTACTCGCTGAACGATCGCTCGTTGTGGCAGCCGTCGCAGGCGTCGCCGAGGCGATCACGATGACGGTCCACGTGGCAGCTCGCGCAGCGGATGGGCGTAGCGACGAAGCGACCATCCGCGTGGCAGCGTGCACACGTGAGCTTCGCGTGCGACTCGCGCAACGGAAACGCGAAGCGCTGGTGCTGTTCGACGCCAATCGTCGATGGTTTCCAGGTGGCGCGGGTGTGACAGTCGAGGCACGCGCTGCCCGGGCTGTTGTGCAGCGCCGGCCCCGTGGCGAGCGGGAAGACGAAGGCGCCGGCCGATGCGTTGGCACCCATCGACTCGAGCGAAGGCCGAGTCATGGCCTTCGCGGGCGGAAACGCGAACTGTCCGTTGTGAGGATCACCGTGGCACAGACCGCATGCGTTGGGTCCGGGCTGGAACGTGCCGGGTGTGAGCTTCGCGTGACATGCCTCGCAGCGCACCGTCGCGTGCTGCTCGTCGAGAGGGAAACGCGTCTTGCCGTGCTCGAACTTCGTCTTCTTCCAGCCAGACGTCGTGTGACAGGTGTCGCACGTGCCGAAGTCACCATGCTTCGGAACGGCGTGGCACGACGCGCACACCGTCTTCAGGTCTTTGAACACGCCCGGCGTCTTGTGGCAGTTCTCGCAGCCGAGCTCGAGGTGCTTGCCAGCCAGTGGAAAGTCGAACTGGGTTTTGTTGTGGTTGAACACTTTTTTCTGCCACGAAATCGCGGAGTGGCAGATGGAGCATGCGCCGAGCGGCTCGTGCTTCAGGTCCTTGGTGTGGCACGCGATGCACGCAAAGGGTGTGGGCTTCCACTTGAAGCTCGGGTGGCACGATAGGCAAGGCGCCGTCTGGTGCTTGCCCGGGAGTCGGCAGCTGCAGAAGTCGTGCTGGAACGTGGCCTCCTTCCAGTCGGTGACGTTGTGACAAGACGCGCACAGTGCCGAGGTGCCGCCGTGCTTCTGCTTGTGGCAGTCGCCGCACGTCGACGTGGGCTTGAGGTTCTTGCCGCTCTGGTGGCAGTCGCCGCACGAGAGCTTGGCGTGTCCACCCGACAGCTGCACCGCAGGCAGGGTGGCGTGGTGCGGGCGCGGCTTCCAGTCGGCGTTGGTGTGGCATGCGGCGCACGCGGAACCGAGCGCACCTTTGTGGTGCGTGTCAGCGTGGCAACCGTCGCAGGTCTTCGGGGCGCCAAGCCAGCGAGGCGCTGCCTTGTGGCAGCTCGCGCATGCGGCTCGACGATGCGCACCGTCGAGCACGTAGCCCGTGAGCTTGTGATCGAAGCGCTCGTTCAACGTGGGCGTGGGAACACTGTTGCCACCCTTGTGGTCCGCGTGACAGGCAGCGCAGCGCTTGGCGACGGTACTCGCGTGGAAGCCCTGTTTGGTCTCGATCTGCTTGCGGGTGTGCTCGTGACACGAGAGGCAGCTGGCGTCGGGGACGCCCTTGAAGGGCACGTGGCAGGCCTCGCAGCGTTGCGTGAGAGACGCGTGCGGCTTGGCGAGCGGGCCCGGCGAGACGAACAGCGCCGATTGCGCGCTGGCGAACCGAGCGGCGAGCACGAGGAACAGCACGACCCAAGCGCGTCGCCCGATCATTGTCCGTATCCGATCTGCGCGAGCAACCGCACCTGATGCGCATCGAGCCCCATCTCCGTATCGAGGCCGGCGAAGAAGTGGCGGTAGCTGCCGAATAGCCGCACGAAGGCGAAGCGCTGCGCCGAGAGAGCAAACGGAGACAGTTGCAGGCTGGGCCCGGCGTCCAGCGCAACACGCGCGTGGCTGGAGTAACCGAGTCCGTCGCCGATCTGACCCGTATACAGGATGCCGGCTTTTGCGTTCAGCCACGCGGTGAGGAACGAGAGCCCGCCGGAGACGGTCACGCTGTTGCGCGCGATCTGGTCGCGCTCGGTGTCGCTCTGCAAGATCGTTCCGCCCAGCGAGGCAAAGACTCCGAGGCCACGCCATAGGCGGTCGCCGAGCAATGCGAGCTCGATCCGGTGGTTGAGCGTATCGGAGGCGCGGATGCGGTACCGAGCCTCCAGCCGAAGCGCGTGCCAGATGCGATAGCTCGCCTTCAGTGTGTGATCCATGAACGCGCCGGGATCGGTCGGTTGCGTGTTGTCGATCGGGCTCTTGTCGGTGAAGATCTTCACGCGATCGACGGCGAACGAGTACGACATCCGAAAGCGTTTGAGCGGGCGCCACTCCGCAATGACGTAGGCCATGAAGGATTGCAGGGTCTGCACCGTGACCGCGGGCGCGGCGGCGACGAGGGCGAGATCGGAGCTGTAGGTCACGTCGTAGCGCGACCCGAAGGTGAGCCCACCCGCGAGAAACCACGCCTTGTGTGGCAGAACGACGAATTGGCCATCGATGAACAGCTCTGGTTGCTGTGAGCGTGCGCTGAGCGGTGGGCCGGACGTGCTGCCGGAGAGACTGTAGCTGCCACCGTCGGGAACGATCCCACGTGGAAGGTCGATGAGATCGCGCGTCCACGTCACGGCAACCGAAGCATGGACCTTGTCATGATCGTAAGCGATTGCGCCTCCGACGAGAGGAAGGAGCAATGGGTCCGCCGTGAGGTTGGCATCGGCGCGCGCATTGGTGAACGCGCGTAGCCCACCGTAGAGCTGCACCGAAAGCCCCTTGTAGAACCGGATCTTCACACCCGCACCATCGACGAACAGCCAGAAGCCACCTGGGACGCTGAAGCGGCCCGCGGTGATGTCGAGCCGACCCCAGAGGTCACGCACCACCACGTTTAGTTGGTGCAGCTCGCGTCGGGATGGGTTCCCTTGGAAGCCTTCGCGGTCCTGGAAGTCGAGGTGGAGATCGACGCGGCGCGCCAGATCGCGGACCTCACCGTGCAATTGGAGGCCGAGCTCGGCGGCTGCGAGAGGACCGCCGTCAGGGCCGTTGGCGCCGTAGAAGTCGGCGGCGGCCAGAAGGCGCAGCTCGTACCCGTGCGCGACAGCGGATAGCAAAAGCAACGCGAGGACCATCGCCGCGACGCCAGCGGCTCTCACCTGGTGCCGTACACGTAGTGAGCCCAGATGTGCAGCAGCGTGAGCCCCAGCAGCACGAGCGTGAGCGGCCGATGAAACCAGGTCCAGCGCGAGAAGAGGCGCGCTGCGACCGACAGGGTCTCGCGACGGCTGGCTAGGCGCAGGCGCGCACTGGCAGTCTCCATGAACGAGGCGACCTGCGGGTCTTCGCCTCGTTCGCGCAGGCGACGCCGAAGCTGTCGCAGGGCCGATGCCGTCCGGACGTGCTGACCAACGAGCGACATCAGCGACGTGAGGTTCGGCCGTGCAACCTCCATCTCGTCGAACTTGAGCACCGGTACGGTGATCTCGATGTGCGGCGATTGCTGGTCGATGGCCTCCGACAGCTTCTCGAGCTCGACGTCCAACTGCTGGCCCGACAAACGGTCGCCTTCCGCTGACTTCGGCAGAAACGAGAATAGATAGCGACCGAAGAGGCCCGACAAGACGACCACGGACACACACACGAGGTTGAACCCCTGGATGTTGCGCAGGTGCCGCGTATGCCAGCTGTGATAGACGACGAAGAGGGCTCCTTGGAGCCCGCAGAAGATGTGGAACCAGAGCCAGTGTCGCAGCGCGCCGAAGTGCCGCAGCGCGCGAACGCGCCGCCGGACCGAGTACGCGTGCATGATCAGCATCGAGCCTACGCCGAGCCATCCGAGTGTGTAGCTGGCGCTCTCCGATGCAGACGTTTCCGGCCGCAGC
>JAYUBF010000320.1:0-10181 GCA_043741435.1 Myxococcales bacterium | reverse complement strand
AGCGCTCTGCGAAAGCGACTGATGACGCGGCGGTGACCGGGTCTCTCTCACGTGCCGCTGATCGCGTCACCCTCGAGCCGATCCGCATCGCGTGGGTCAGACGCCGCTTACCGAACGATTCCCACGACGCGCCATCCCTGATCCGACTTCTTCAACAGCAGCACGAAGCGCTCACCCTTCGCCTGACCTGTCGCGAAGAGCATGTTGCTCTCCTCGCCGCCGGGCGGCAGGCTACCGATCTTCGCGCGGATACCGCCCGGCGTGAGGATCTCGATGCCGCTGATGCCGCGCTCCGAGGACTCGGCGATCATCTGCTTGTACACGTTCTTGAGCGCCGCGGTGTCGCGCGCGACGACCTTGCCGCCGGCCTGAAAGGGCGTGGCGCTCCAGCCCGTGAGGAACGAGAGGTCGCCGCGAGCCCAACCGCCGAACCAGCCTTCAGCGGCGTTGTGCACCTCGGCGGTAACGTCGGGGCCGGAGGTGGAAGCTAGCCCGGTGTTCTCCTCGGGCGAACGCTGCAAACGACGGGGGGCTTCCCCTTCGCCGATGGTGGGCTTCGAGCCGGTCGAAGCCGAAGCGGCCGAAGAAAGCGACGACTCGGCAGCTGCGTGCGTGCCGTTCGGACGCTGCGTGCCGGCGGGCTCCTGTCCATCGCGGGTCGCAGGATCGCCGGGCGTGGTGAGGATGTGCGGCTCGACGTTCATGGTGCCGCACGCCTCTTCGTTTCGGTGGAACTGCCAGTCTAGATAGACCTTGCCGTTCGCGCTGCGAATCACCGATGGTGGCTCGGGAAACGGCGCGGCGGAGCGCACCGAGTCGATGGCGACGGCGTCGAACGCCATGTTGCCGGAAGATCGGACCACGCCAACGCGGAACAGGGTGCCGTCGCTGTTGAGCGCAATCTCGAGCTTGGTCCACAGCGATGGATCGTCGAAGGGCCCGCGGCCGGCGCGCATCTCCTGGTCTTGCAAGAAGCCGAAGGTGAAGATCTTGTGGATCTGCGTATGGACTCGGTAGATGTACGACGCGAACGGATTCTTGCGCGTCCCGAGCTCGGCCTGGTTGCCCACCTTCACCTCGGGGATGAAGTTTTCCATCGCCGAGCGCAACGCCTGCACCCCGTCGAGATACTTGTCGTAGTGACCGCGCACGTGGGACTGCTGAGCGAGAGCGGCTTCGCGCCGTTGCTTCTGTGCCGTCGCGAAGCCCTCGATGTTGTCGTAGGCGTGATGATCGAGCGTTAGCTTCACGTTCGCTCCGCCCTTCTTCGTGGCACCACCGCGCTCGCCGGCCATACCTTGCCGCTGCATCGGCAGCTCGCCCGTCGCGGATTCCTGTCGCTCCACGCCATCGCGTTGCTTTTGCTCCGCGCTCTGATCCGTCCGCGGCACGAGGTTGCGCATGGAGAGGGGCCCCACCGTGTGCTGCTTCGGATCTGCCGACTGTCCCTCGTGACCACGCTGCGGGGCTTCGCGCGGGATGTCGGTGCCGCGATGCTCCTGCAGCTCGGCGATGACTTGATCCTTCTCGCCCACTTCCTTGTCGCGGTTGTCGTTCGGCGCGCTCTTGTGCTCGGCACCCGTGGTGGGACGAACGAGGTTCGTGCTCTCGGTCCGCGTATCTTGCTCCACGCGGTGATTGTTCTCGGCGTAGTACTTGGCGTCGGCGTTGTCGGCCTCGTCCTTGAACTGATCCTGCATCACCATCTTCTTCCGCGCGTCGAGCTGCGGAGGCGGCGGTGTCGGCGTGGGCTGCGCCTCGACGGGCTTCGGGAGCTCGGGCTTGCTCTTCGGCTCTTCGATCTTGCCCGCCTCCGGAGGCTTCTCCTTCGGCTTCGCGGCGCGCTTCTGTTTTTCCTTTTCGGGATCCGGCGGCTTCTCGGCTTCCGGCGGCAGCAGCGGATCAGCCGGCGCATCGTCGAGAAATGCGACCTCTTCCAGCATCTCGCGCGGCTTCAGCAAACCCGCCATCGGCTCGAGCAACGCGGGCACGACGGCGAACACGTGGAAGAGCAGAGAGCCTGCTACGGCTCCCCCGAACACCTTCCAGCGGAAGCGACCGCGCACCTCGCAAATGTAGCACTCGCTGACCGCACCCGCCGCGACGTTGTGGGGTCACAAGGCACCAGCGATCCGCGATGAGCCGAACAAACTTGCGGACATGCACATGGCACGTGGAGTGCTCTTCATAGGCTCGGAGGTTCCCATGTCGATCCGTCGTGCCGCCGCTTTCATCGCGCTCCTCAGCGCTGCCGTTCCTCTCCACGCTGCACACGCAGGCTGGATGCAGAACTATCGTTCCGGTCGCGCCGTCAAGAAGATCAACAAGACGATTCGGTATCTCGGTTCGATAGCACTCGGCAGACTCGGCGCGCTGGTCGCCGTCGTTGCGCTCACGAGCATTGCCAGCTCCGCCGCCTTCGGAAACGCGCGGCCCGCAAAGGCAACAGGCAAAGCGGGCTCGAACGAAGTTCGAATCACCCTGGCAGGCCCGGCAGCGAAGCGCCATGCGGTGGCGCGTGACCTCGTGAAAGAACTGTCGCTGACCTACGGGAGAGACAAGGTCGTTATGAGCTCGGCGGGTCACGGGGGCAGTAAACTATTAATCAAGGTGCAGCGAACGTACTAGGTGCCGCGCAGGTCTAGTAACGACGATATATCCCGACGACGAGCCCGATCAGGTTCACGCTCTTCCAGTCGCGCTTGCGCACGATGATGGGCTGCATGCGCTCGTTGGCGGGCTTGAAGACGATCTGGTCCTTCTCCGGCTCTGGATGGAAGTACTTCACCGTGGCCTCGTTTTCGATCATCGCCACGACGATGTCGCCCTTCTTGGCGACGAGCTGCTTCTTCACGAAGATGTAGTCGCCGTCGAAGATGCCGGCGTCGATCATCGAGTCGCCCTTCACCTTGAGCGCGAACACCTCGCGGTTGGCACCGAGGAAGAAGCGATCGACCTTCACGGTGTCCGAGGCGTCTTCGACCGCGAGGATGGGCTCACCCGCTGCGACGCGTCCCAGGATCGGCACCTCGACCATCTGGCCGGTGGGGCCTGCGCCCTCCATCGAGATCGGACGCAACGCGCGTGACTTCAAGTCTTCGCGCTCGAGGTAGCCCTTCTTCTCGAGTGCCTTCAGATGATCGTTGACCCCGTTGGTCGAGCGAATGCCCATGTGCCCTCCGATCTCGCGCAGCGTCGGTGGATAACCGCGGCCCTCGATAGACGACGAGATGAAGCTGAGCACCTTTTGCTGGCGCTCGGTCAGTGGCTCTTTGTCCTCGGATTGTGCCGTAGCAGTGCTCATCTGACCTCCACAGGGGTACACCTGAACAAATAGCAAGCTACTGAACAGGCGAATACCAGTCAAGTTTTTGCGCGCGGTTTGCGGGCCAACGCGCCATTCTCGCCGTCATGCTTTCGGGTCTTCGATCTACTGCGCACCTCATGGCTATCGTCGCTGGGCTGGCGGCTGCCGCGCCTGCGACACCGCTGCCCGCCGCGAAGGTCGCGCGTCCCAGTGCCGCGGAGCTTCGTGCCGCGTTCGATCGCCACGATCCGGTCGAGCTCGAACGTCTGTCACGGCGCCTCGGTGCCGTGCGGCTCGTCGCGCTCGTCGAGCATGGCTCGCCCCTTGCGCAACAGGCCGCGCTGGTGGGGCTCGAGCTGCTTGGCGGTGCCGATGACGATTCGGGTGGACTCGGCTTTCTGCCGCGCCTCGTCGCCCTCGCCGATCGTGCCGACACGCCTCCTGCGGTCGCGCTCTCCGTCATGGAGTCCGTGAATCGCATCGCCGCGCGGGTGCCGCGTGGTGAGCTCGACACCAGCGAGCTACCCGGCGACCTCTCGCGCGCTGCCGTCGATGCCCTCGCTGCCTTCGCGCTCAAGGAAGACCGCCCCGTGCCCGCGCGCATCTCCGCGGTGAGCGCGATCGCTGCGCTCGCATCGCTCGTTCCCGGCGCGCCCACCAAGCTCGGGTCGCTCGGCACCGTACGCGACGCAGCGGTGCGCACGGCCGTCGCGTCGTTGCTGCCACCAACGTCGCCTCTGCTCGGGAAGCTCATTGCCGAAGACGGCCACGACGGCGTTGCGCTCGCGGCCGGCACCCAGCTGTGTCGCGACATTCCTACACCCGGCGCGGAGAAGAAGTCCGATCGCTCACTACAACGCGCCTTGGACTTGCCCACGGCCGCGCACGCTCGTCTGCGCGTGCTCGTCGCCGATGCCTCTCTCGCCGAGGACGATCGGCTCGACGTCATCCCGTGTCTGCGCGCGGGTGCACAGCGCTTGCCCGAAGATCAGAGAGCGGACCTCGAAGTGCTGCGCTCGCTCGCGCAAGGTCCCGATGGCGCCTTGAAGAAGAAAGCCCGCGCATACGGCGCGCGGTGATCTCGTGCGCTGCGATCACCTCGCGGTCCCCGTCTACGGACGCATCGTCGAGGTCCCGCGCGCGCGGCTGAGCAGCGAGCTCGCACGCCGAGGACCCATCGCGAGCCTCGCGCTCGTCGAAGCCATCATCCGTGCGGCGCCACGTGACGCGGCCATCTCGCGCCTGCGCCTCGCGCTCGACGGTGCCGGGACCGGCACCAACACGCTCGCCATGCTCCTCGGTTTTCTGCGCTTGTCCGCGCGCGAAGCGATCCCGGCGCTGCAACGCGCCACGGCCTCGTTGCCGGTCCCGTTGTCGCTGACCGCGCGCGTCGTGGAGCTGCTGCTTGCCGGCGAGGTCGAGGTGCTCTGCGCGCTCGCCGAGAGCGACGACCACGTCGCACAACGTACCCCCCTCGTGCTCACCGAGCTCCCCGCGTGGTCACCTGCCACGGACCCGCTCGCGACGGCGCTTCTCGCAGCGCTGGCTCGCCTCCAACCCGCGCTGGGCATCACGGCGTATCGCGCGATGCTGGGCGACCTGGCCGAGGCGTTCTTCCGCGCGCTGCAGCGCGGAGCCGATCCTGCCTCGCTGGTGGGTCCGCACCGGGAAGAGCTGCTCGACCGCTTGTGTGCAGAGCTGCCGGGGACGCCTGATCTGGTCGCGGCGCGAGGCATGGCGTGGCTGCTCGGCGCGATAGCGCCACAAGAGGACGCCATTCGATCCGCGATCGAGCGCGCCCGCGCTCGCTTTCGCGATCCGGCGTTCTATCGCGACTGCGGGGTCATGCTGGGCGAAGCCCCGTCGCGCAGGTGGCCGCCTCGCCAGTCTCCTGGCTAGCTGGGGCGCCAGTGTTTCCCGTCGTAATTGCTCGTCTTTCGGTTGGTCTGGCGTTCGCAAGGTCATGCGCGCATGCACATCCGTGCCGCTCTGCTCTGCTTCGCCGTCCTCGGCGCGGCCTGCCAGCCGAGCATCGACTCGGGGGACGGGACCGATCCGGGCACGAGCGAGCTCGACTACTACTCCACCGACGCAATCGAGTACTACTTCGACGGCGATGCGACGCTGCAGATCGAGGACGACTTCGCGGCTGCGTCGGACGAGGCCAAGCTCGCACGCGCCCAGGCGGTCATGGGCATCCGGACCACGTCCATCGCGTGGTTCCTCAACATCCGCCTGGCGCCGCGCACCCTGTGGGCCACCAGCGACGGTGATGCAAACCGCGATTCGTACCCGGGCTTCGGTGGCATCGTGCGCATCGGTGACGCTGCGCTCACCGGGCTGCGACCCACCGGCGACGGCAAGACGTACACCTATCACCTGAAGCTGCAGGCGGCCGGCCCGATGGACATGCTCGACAAGCTGCCCGGCAAGAAGCTCGCGGGTGGCAAGAAGGCGATGCCGCTGCAGATGGCGAAGCTGTCGAACGACCAGATGCTCGGAGTGAACAAGAACCCCGCGTTCGCCACCGGCACGTTCGATCCGACGAAGATGTCGGCTAGCGAGCTCGAGACCATCACGCTCACCGTCTATCCCGAGCCACGCAGCTCGGACGCATACCTCGACTACGGCAAGCTCTTCTCCGACGGCAAGCTCACCCTCGACGCGCACTATGGCTACGACTATCTCGAGGGCTACGACGTCTCTAACTCGCACGCGCTGTACACACGGCTCATGAACGACGGCTTCACGTCGCCGTCGAGCAGCTACGAGACGTACGAGGGCAAGCTCGGCCCCCTCACGCGCGAGGTCGAGATGGGCGGCAAGCGCGTGAAGATCGAGGTGCGGATCTTCCGCGGCGCGAGCCCGAGCGGGCTGCCCGGGCCCAACCTCCACACCAACGAGGGTGGGCGCCAGATGGAGAACGACATGCGCGACTCGCTCGCGCACAGCGACGTCATCGTCTTCTCCGGTCACTCGGGCCAGTACCACGGCTTCGCGCTATCGGATTGGAACGACACGCAGGCTGGTCAATTCGAGTACCCGCAGATCATGTCGGCGGAGATGCCGCGCGATCAGTACCAGATCATCCTCGCGTCGGGCTGCGAGACGTACTCCATCGCGCAGGCGTTCTCGCAGAACCCGAGCAAGCCCGGCCTCGCGAACCTCAACATCATCACCACCGTCGGATGGAGCCAGGCGGGCTGGAACAAAGACGTCGACGCACTGCTCGATGCGCTCTACGGCGCCTCGTTCAACCCGCCCACCATCAGCGGCATGCTCACCAAGCTCAACCGCACGAGCGCGCTCAACGACCTCTATGGCCTGCACGGCATCGACGGCGATCCCAAGCTCCACCCGTTCGCACGGGTCGATCTGCTCGGCACCTCCTGCAGAGCCGACGCAGACTGCGGAGGGCCCGGCAACCGCTGCTCGAAGAGCGGCGCGAAGAGTGTGTGCTCGGCGTCGTGCGTGAACGACTCCGCGTGCCCCGCGCCTTATCGCTGCAAGGCTGTCGCGGACGGCGTCCAGAAGCAGTGCTTGTGAGCGCTACTGGATCTCCAGCTGCGCCGATGTTCACTGCCTCCTGAGGCGCCGGCGAACCTTGTCGACGAGCATCCCTCCCTCGGTGACGCCGAGCGGCCCGGCCAAGGCGAGCGCGACGGCGGCGAAGACGAGCCCCGCGACCCCGAGGCGCGCGAGATCGAGCAGATGGCCCACGAGGTAGCCGTGCGGCAGATAGCGCGCGGCGAGGTGCGCGGGCACCGCCGCGACCACAGCCACGGTGACGGCGCGCAGCGTGCCCGCGAGGAGCGCGCCACGGTCCACCTCCGGCACGCGCCGATGCAGCAGCAGCAACAGCACGGCGGTCTGGCTCACGATCGCGAGGTCGGAGGCGATGACGAGCCCGGGGGAGCCGAGCCAATCGTTGAGCAGCTTGTAGAGCGGCAGGCTCGCAGCGGTGACCGCGGTCCCGGCGAGCATCGGCGTCCAGGTATCGCCCGTCGCGTAGAACGCGCGGGCCACGATGCCTTGCACCGCCCAGAGCGGGATCGTGAGCGCGAAGATCGTGAGGTACAGCGCGGTGGGCTCCACGTCGGCCTGGGTGAAGTGGCCGCGGCGCAACAAGAGGTCGACGACCGGCACCGCGACGGCGGCGAGGCCTCCAGCTGCGAGCGCGGCGATGGCGGCGGAACCGCGCGCGGTGCGCACCACGAGCTCGCCGAGCTCGCGGCGCTTGCCCTCGGAGAACAGGCGCGCGAAGAACGGCATCGAGGCCACGCCCACGGCCTGTCCCGCAACGGCGATGGGCACCCAGGCGAGCTTGCGCGCATAGCCGAGGTGAGAGATGGCACCCTCCGACCCCGCCGCGAAGTAACGCTGGATCCACTCGTCGGCGGCGACGATCGAGACGCCAACCATGAGAGGAAGGCTCTGCCTCGCCCACAGCTTCACGTCGGGATGCAGGAGCTGCAGCCGCGGCCGATAGCGGAACCCGGCGCGGACCGCGGCGAGCACCTGGATGCCGAACGGTCCGATGAGCGCCCCCGCGAGCGTGCCCCATGCGAGCGCGGCGATGCCGAGGCGCTTGCCGAGGAGCATGCCGCCGAGGATGGTGCCGAGGTTGTAGAGCAGCGGCGCCAACGACGCCGCGACGAAACTGTGACGGGCCATCAGCGTGGCCGATGCGAGCCCGCCCAGGTAGAACGCGATCTGCGCCGGCAACAGGATGCGCGTGAGCTGCGTCGCGAGCTCACGATGCTCGGGCGGGAGCTTGTGCAGGTAGCCACCGACGAGCTGCGGCGCGAAGTACGTGAGCGCGACGACGCAGACGGTGAGGATGATCGCCATCAAAGTCGCGATGCTCGACACCACGCGATCGCCCTCCTCTACGGTGCCCTTGGTGAGGTGGCGCGTGTAGATGGGGATGAACGTGATCGACAGCGCGCCGCCGGCGAGCAGGTAGCCGAAGAAGTCGGGAATGGTGAACGCCGCCATGAACGCGTCGGTGGTTCCGTCCGCGCCAAACGCCGCGGCCACGTAGGTCTCGCGCAGGTAGCCGAGGATGCGCGACGCGATGGTCGAGGCGACCAGGATCAACGCGGCAGCGCCGAGCCGCTTGCCGCTGCTCACGCGTGCCGAAGGCGGAACCTCGGGCTCCGGCTGCGCTACGTCTACGTCGCTCACGAGCTCGCCTGTGCCGACGGGCTCAGACGAGCTCGTGCGGCATGTGCGCTCGTGGCGCACGGAAGTGACGCAGCGGTGAATAGGCGAGGAAGTTGGACGCGCGGCTCGTGTAGACGCAGGCGTATGCCTCCACCTGCTCGGCAAAGCGCGAGTTCTCGACGCCCTCGCGGAAGATGGGGCCCCAGTATGGGTTGAAGCTGCGATCCACCTCGAGCTCGAGCCTCTCCAGCTCCTCGCCCATGGACTTGTGCGCAGCCTTGAGCTCGTCGATGCGGTGCTTCACCTCGACGCGCGCAGCTTCGATCTTCTGCAGATCGCGACCGCTGCTCGGCTTGCGATCGTCCTTCAGCTGGAGGGAACGCATCAGCAGCTGCTGGTATGACAGATCGGAGTCGATGCGGATGGAGTTGCGCTCGAGCTCCGAGATGCGCGCGAGCATCTCCTTGCGGGCCTCGATCTGCACGAGCTCTTCCTCGAGCTCTTGCAGCACCATCGCGGTGCGCCACCCCGACGACTTCTTGGCGCGCAGCATGTCGCCGTAGATGTGGTCGCCGATGTAGAGCACATGGTTGCCCGACGTGTGGCTCAGCGCTTCGAAGTCGACGATGTTGCCGCCCTCGTAGATGTGCCCACGCTGGAACTCGCCGGTCACCGCGCCCATGCGCGCCCCGGATTGATCGAGCTCGTAGAACGGGTCGCGATCGGTGAAGAACACCGGCTTGCGCGCCGACACGGAAACGATGTCGAAGTAGCTGCGCCATTCGGGGTACGCCGACAGAGCGCCACCGAGCAGGTAGGTCATCACGGCATCGGTGTAGTCCCACGCGGAGTTGGTCATCAGGAACAAGCGCTTCCCCGACGAGCGGAGCTTGTGCAGCGCGGGCGCGAGGTCCGGATCGCGCACGATGTAATCGGCGAGCTTGGCCTTGATGACGCGCTTCATCGACTCGTCGCGGTGGGCTTCGTCGATGGACTCGCGGATGTCCTGCCAGAGCTTCGAGTACGCCACCGCGCCCGCCGCCTCGAGGTGCTCCACGATGGCGGCGAACATCACCACCTCGGGCAGCGCGAACAGCGTGTCGATGGACGCCCAGCGCGGCTGCGACAGCTTCACGCGGTCCTTGCCGTAGAGCTCCTCGAGCTCGCGCGGCACGAGCGGGATATGGCCGTGGTACGCGCGACCGACCCGGCCGTAGCGATCCATCTTGAGCACGTTGCCGGTGTGGCGATCGATGACGAGGCCCCGGATGGCGAACGTCGGATCGTACGCGAGCGTGCGAATGCTCTCCGGGTACCCGCGCTGCGCCACCAGCTTCTCGAGCGTGCACGCGATGGACAACGCCTCGAGGTTGGGCTGGTTGTAGAGCGCCAGCGTGTAGTCCATGTCGAACCCGACCAGATCGCACTCTTCCATGCGCAGGTTGCGGTTCACGTAGACGCGGCGACCGCGACCGATGTCCGGACCCGGCGCAGGCCGACCCAGGGCTTCGAGCAGAATCTCCGCGTTCTTGGCAGGGTCGGCGACGGGCGGCACGGGAAACGACGATCATACCCCTTTTGTCGGGCTCTTGTTATCGGGCTCTTGTTATCGGGTGCCTAACGGAGACGGGGGTCTCTCTCCGGGATCTGGTTGTAGGCTTCGCGGGGATCGAGTGTGGCACGGACGACCTGGATTCTGAGGGCGAGG
>JAYUBF010000319.1:0-3149 GCA_043741435.1 Myxococcales bacterium | reverse complement strand
GCTACCACTTCTCGGCCGCGCCGGCCACCGGAACGCACGCCTTGACCAACGGTTCCGGCGACAGCGCGATCTCCGGCCACCCCATCGTCGGCGGCGTCCAGACCACCGGTGACCTCGTCTACCTCGGCTCGCTCAACTCGTGGCATGGCGGCTCGGCAGGCAAGGACGGCGGTCTTCGCATCATGTACAACACGCTCATCGCCGACGGTGACGGGCGCTGCGGCAGCGGCGCGTGCGTGAACTACGAGTTCTCTCGCGCCAGCGCGGTCTCGGGGCTCTACGGCGAGTACTACCGCGGCACCTTCGAGTGGCCGGTGCCACCCGACAACAACCCCGGCACCATCCTCTATGTACCCCCGGCGAACACGTACCCGTACTCCAAGGGCCACCTTCGCGAGTACAAGTCGGCCGAGGTCAACCTGGGCGTCGGAGGCAACACGTCGGTGACCACGACCCTCACGTCGTACGCCTTGAACGCAGGCTGCAACGCGGCGAGCGCGCTCAGCCCCTGCAACTGGGACGCGGCCACGCTCATGAAGACCTACGCCCTCCGCAACATCTACGTGGTCACCCCAAGCACCACCACGCTCGTCGACGCGCGCACGGCAGCACTCCCGGCCGGCTGGGCCGGCACCAATGCGACGCTGGCGACGAAGCTGACCAGCGGCATAGGCGGCGTCCTCGGCGGCATCGACTATGCCACCGCCGCCGTCATCGAGGGGAAGGCCACCGGCAGCGTCACGGTGGCGGGCGCCACCCAGCGCCCCACCATCGCGTACGTCGGCTCGCGCGACGGCATGCTGCACGCGTTCTGCGTGGCCCCCGGTCCTGCGGACGTCGGCGGGCGCTGCTACAGCACCTACGCCCGCGGCGAAGAAATCTGGGCCATCATCCCGCCTGGGATGCAGTCCGCGATGATCGCCGCGAATGCCTCACGCGACTGGTCGAAGATCAATCTCGGCGGCGCGGTGCGGGTCGCTGATCTCAAGGACACCTTCATCGGCGAGAGCGCCACCGGCTATCGCACGATCTTGATCGTCGGTTCCCGCGAGCTCGGCTTCGTCGATGCTTTCGACGTCTCCGACCCGAGACCCACCAACCTCAACACCGATGGATTCCGCTTCTTGTGGGAGAACAACGGCTCGAATGCGGTGAGCGGAACCCCGCCCACCATGGGCCAGACCTTCGGCGCGACCATCGGCCTCACCGACGCCACCAACACGACGGGCGTCGCGATCGTGACCGCGAGCCCCGTGTCGGGCAGCGGCATCGTCACCTACGGGATGCGGGTCTCCGACGGCAAAGTGTTCGCGTACGACAGTCGCGCGTACTCGATGACCGTTCCCACGGCGGGTGGATCCTCGGCCGCGGTGCCCAACGACGTCCCGGCGCTGGCGACGATCGTCGACGTCAATGCCGACGGCAACGACGACACCGCGTTCGTCACCGACTTCCAGGGTGGCGTACAAAAGATCTCGTTCACTCAGACCTCGTTCGTCTCGTCGGCGCAGGCCTACACGCTCAGCACGAGCGCCAACGGCTGTGCGGCGACCCAGGCCTGCCAGCCCATAGGCGCCTCTGCCTCGCTGGTGAGCCTCGGCGTCAGCGGGGTCGGCGTGATCGTCGCCGCCGGCGGCTCCGACGTCGCGCGCGCGTTCCCAAACACCAACTTCTTCATCGGCGGGTTCAACGCCTCGACGAACGCACAGCTCTTCAGCCCGCTCTCGATGGGCACCTTGACGACGCTGCCCGCGGGGCCGGTACCGGCGGGCGGCATGCCGTTGCGAGCCTATGCTGCACCCCTGGTGTCGGGCACCGCACTATTCGCAGACACGACCACACTCTCCGTGAACACGGTCGCCCAGCTGATCTTGCCGTCGCTCGTCCCCGGTCAGTACGGCGACGTCAAGCGCTGGAACACCATCAACACGGCGCCTTCGACGAGTATCTCGGCGCTCTTGGCGGGCAACTCGTACTCCGGCGGCTACGCTTCGCTGCTCGAGTCGAACACCTCCACGGGCGGCTCGCTGATCGCGCTCAGCACCAGCCAAGGCAGCACGATGGTCATGTCCGGCGGAGATTCCGGGTTGTCCAACGCAGCGCAACACATCGGCGCCGCCGCAGGCATCGTCGGGCGCAACTTCACGACGAAGGCGTGGTTCGACCTGTCGAACTGAACCAGCGCCCGGGAGCCTCCAGCGCTACGGGGTCGCGTGACGCGCGCGCAGATCGAGGCAGGGCGCGCGCGTTGGATCGATCAGCAAGCAGCGCTCGGCGGCATCCCGTGCCTCGTCGTTGTCACCGAGGACCTCCGCGCACTCGGCGGCGTGCTGCCACAGCAGTGGATCCGGCTCGTCCGTCTGCGCCATCGCGCGGTAGAGAGCGCGCGCCTCTTCGATCTGTCCGCGCGCCACGTACATCGCCGCGCGCTCGCGGTCGTAGATGCGTTGCGGGACATCGTGGCGACGTGCCTCATCGAGGGAGCGCTCGGCGGCATCGAGGTCGCCTTGGCGCCGCTCGATCGCGGCGCGCTGCGCGTAGGCCTTGCCGTAGTCGGGCAGGAGACGGATGGCGATCGCGATGGCGCGGGCGGCATCGTCGAGCCGGCCCTTGGCCTCGAGCGCGCCGGCGAGATGGTGGTACATGCGGGGATCGCGACGGCCGAGCTTGTCGGCCAGGGTGAGGTGCTCGATGGCGCGGTCGATCTCGCCCTTCCGCAGCAGGGTGAGGCCGAGGTTGTGCTGCGCGAGACCGGAGCTCGGAATCTCTTCGACGCCATAGGCAAACAAGGACTCGTCGGAGCGAAACCGGCGGGCCTCCACGGCGCTGGCGCCAGCCCACATCACGCCGAGCAGCACTGCGACGCCGACGAGCAGCGGACGCTGTCGATCCTCCGCGCGCGCCGCGAGGCCCGCGAAGATCATGGCCAAGCCCACCGACGGCACGAGCGCGAAGCGATCCGCCATGAGGGTCCACAACGGCACGAAATGCATCACCGGCGCCAACGACACCACGTAGAGCCACGCGCCGTAGCGCACGCCTCGCGTCCCGCGCAGGTTCAGCCAGGCGAACAACGGCAGACCGACCGCCGCGTAGATCGCGGTGATGCGCACGACCGGAGCCACGCTGCCATAGTCGGGCGCATGCCC
>JAYUBF010000318.1:0-10203 GCA_043741435.1 Myxococcales bacterium | reverse complement strand
CACCACCCTCGAGAAATCCTGGATCATGTCGATCACTTACCCGTCGGTTCGATTGATCTGATCCTGCCCTCTGGAGGTTGGCCGAAGTCCCTGTCTGAGTACGCGAGGATGAGGTACGAGTGGACGGACGAGTTCAGCGCGAAGACGAAGCCGAACACGCCGAGGCCACCGAGCAGCGTGAGCGTGGGCGGCGCGCCCGCGTAGATTCCGAGCGCGACGAGCCCCATCACGACTGCCAGCAGGAAGGCGAGCGTCTGGGCTGAGCGACCCCCCGGCGCATGACCTTGGGTCCAGCCTCGGATGAGGACGGGCGCGCCCGACTGCACGATGCCGTAGCCAATGACCCAGATCGCCAACGCGGTCCCGGTCGCAGTGAAGCTGAAGTGGAGCTGCGCCGAGAGGAAGACCGGCACGCCGACCACGAACCACACGTCACGTGAGCCGAAGAGAAAGAAGCGCGCAGCGGAGAGCACGTTGACGCCTCGACTCTTGGACAGGAGCTGCGAGAGCTTGGACTTCGACTTGGCCTTCCCCATCTGCCGAGGCAGAGACCACGCCGCACCAACGAGGATCAGGATCAGCGCGCCGGCCATGCACCACAGCGATCCGCGAAAGCCGAGCGCAGTCAGCAACGCACCCCCGAGAAAGAAGCCCACGCCCTTGAGCGCGTTCTTCGAGCCGGTGAGCAGGGCGACCCACTTGAAGAGCGACGACTCCTGATTGGCGGGGACCAGGGTCTTGATGGCGCTCTTCGACGACATCTTGGTCAGGTCTTTGGCGACGCCCGACAACGCTTGGGCTGCCATGACAAATGCGACCGAGCCTGCGCGCCCCCAGCTCGGATCGAGGAACGACAGCATCGCGAGAGCGACGACCTGCAAGGCGAGACCAGCGAGCAGCGTCACGCGCAAGCCCATCTGCGCGGCGATCCAGTCACCGAGAAGATTGGTGACCACGCCAAAGAGCTCGTAGAAGAGAAACAAGAACGCGAGCTCCACCGGCGTATAGCCGAGCGCGTGGAAGTGGAGCAGGACCAGCATTCGCAACGCGCCGTCCGTGAGCGTGAAGCTCCAGTACGCTGCGGTGACGAGGCCGTAGTTGCGGAGCGCGCTCATTCAGGCAAGGCTCGCCGCGACCTTCTGGGCGAGCTCCACCATCCGGTGGACGTAGCCGATCTCGTTGTCGTACCACGCGATCACCTTCACCGACGTGCCGTCGACGACGTCGCGTGGGAACCTGGGTCCACTATCGGCTCGCCGAACAGCAGGACGCCGATTGCCGTCGGCAGCTTCGTTCTCTCGTGGGCGCGTTCGAGAAGAAGGATGTCCTGCGACGCGACGTCGAGCGCTTGCTGAAGGGCAAGGGCCCTGGCGCGTGCAAGTAGCGCACGACGCGATCGGAGAGGCCGCCGAGCGTCGCTTGCGGCGGCTGATCACCACGAGGCGCGCTAGGACGGTACGGCTTCTGCCATCGGCAGCACGAAGTGGAACGTGCTCCCCGCGGAAAGAGTGCTCTCGGCCCACATCCAGCCGCCGTGCGCCTCCACGATGGACTTCGAGATGTGCAGCCCAAGGCCGAGACCGCCACGTGCCGTGCTCACCTGTCGGAACTTGTCGAACACAGTGGGTAGCGCATCGACGGGAATCCCAATGCCCGTGTCGCTCACCGCGAACTCAATCGCGTCCCCCTTCCGTCCCACTCGGACCGAGATCCGCCCACCGGGCGGCGTGAACTTCAGCGCGTTGCTGACCAAGTTGGCCAGGACCTGCAGGATCCTTCCGGCGTCCAAGCGGGCGTGGAGCGAACCCTTCATCGTGTCGTCACTCACGTCGAGCGCGATGTGTTTCGAGGCCGCCAACGGCTGGAACGCTTCGCGTGTTTCGCGGAGGAGCCCGTGGACGTCGACGTGCTCGGGTAGACACGCGAGCTTGCCGGCCTCGATGCTGGCAACGTCCAGCAAATCGTTGATCAGCGTGTTCATGCGCCCGAGCAGGCGCTTGTTCACCGCTGCATGCTTGCGCACCTCATCACCCAGCACATCAGGTGCCCGCTCGACGAGCAGCTCGGCGTTGATCCCGAGAGCGCTCAACATGCCGCGCAGGTCGTGGCTCACTGCCGCGAGAAATTCATCACGCGCCGCTACGACATCGTCGGCATGCGCTCTCTCTGTGACGAGATCCTTGTCGGTGGCCTCTCGCTGCGCGGCCAAGAAGTCGGCCAGGTATCGTCTGCGTTCCCTTCGCTCCCTTGCGAGGAGCTCATCGGCGCGGGTTCGCTCTGCTTCGAGAACGCTGTCCGCTCGTTTGCGCTCGGGGCCGGTGCTGGCATGACCAGGAGGCGACCCCTCCTGGTCCGCGCCAACGCGTGCTTGCTGCACGAGCTCGTCGGCGCGATCGCGAGCGACCCGTAGGACGTCGTCTTCTTTTTCCTCGGTGGCCTGACGTTTCTTCGCGACAACATCGTCAGCCTTTTCGCGCTCTGCTCGCAGACTCTCGTCCGTCTGCGCCCGAATGGGCTTGCCTGTATTGTCCGCGTCGCGTCGACTCATGCGATTCTTGAGTACCACGCGCAAGTCCCCGGTTGTCGGCAGGCCGCGGCTCCTTCGCGATCACGCCTTAGCCTTCGGCGCGTGCTTCGCATCCCAAACCGCTACGGTTCCCAGCGGCACGAGTGCGGTGGGAGATGTGGGAGACGAGCGCACCCCGCGCGCAGACGCCTGAGCGCCACCGCTTGTTCGTTTGTCAACTCTCCGTCGCAGGCGCGGAGACTCGGTTGCGGCCCACGAGCGACGCCGCCAGCGTCCCGAGGACAAGGCCCACGAGATAGCCGGACGGCACCCAAAGGATGCATGCCGCCACCAACACGATGATGGCGACGTTCGAGCGTCGATCGAAGACGTCGCGCGTCAGGCGCATGAGCGCCACGGACTCGAGGAACAACACGACGCCGAGGATCGGGAGCGGGAACAACAAGACCAGCTCGGCCAGCGCCGGCGCGAACAGAACGCCGGCCACGAGATAGAGCGCGCCGTAGATCACGGGTGCCCCCCCGGTGCGCGCGCCGAAGTTGTAGAAGCCGACGAGGCCTCCGCAGCCGTGGCACGCGGGCACGCCACCGAACCACGGTGCGACGAGGTTCATCACCGCATACGTGTAGCCGATGCTGCGTACCGTGACGGGGCGCTCGGGAAACAGATCGCTGCTGGCCTTCGTGGTGGCGATCACGGAGTTGCCGAGCGACAGCGCGAGCTGCGGCAGCGCCAGCATCCAGGCACCGGTCTTCAGCTCGTCCAGCGACGGCGCGTGGAAGACGGGGAGGTGGAGGCCGAACGCGGCAGCCGCGTGCGAGAGCGGGCCGCTGCGCACGAGCGCGTAGATGATGCCGAGGCCGATGAGCACGAGCGGGGCGGGGACGCGTTGCTGTCGCCGCAGCAACGCGAAGATCGCGAGGCCCGCCACGGCGAGCGCGATGCCCAGGGCACCGTCGGCGAGGCAGTAGGTCCCGAGCGCGAGCTTCGCGAGCGTCAGCCCGAGGCCCAGCTGGATGCCACGCACGACCACCGTCGGTACCCAATTGGTGATGCGGGCGAGGAGGCCCGTCACGTTGAGCAACAACACGCCGGCGCCGATGACGATGCCCGCGCCGTAGAACACGCCGGGCGCGAGCTTGCTGCCGAGCATGATCGCGGTCATCGCCTTGAGCGGCTGCACGGGCATCGGGATGCCGTAGCGTAGGCCGGTCGCGATCTGCATGAGGCCGAACATCGTGAACACGCTCGCGCTGTCGAGGTGACACGTGGCGCACAGGCCGATGAGCAGCGGCAGATCGGTGCCGATGTCGCCGAACGCGCCCGCCAGCTCGTGGCGGTCGAAGCGAACGCGATCGCTCACGACGTGGCGAGGAGATCGCGCAGCGCGAGGTGGTGCGCGAGCAGCGACGGGATGGAGATGGATTCGCGTGCCTGGTGCGCCTCGGCCGTGGCGCCCGGGCCGAAGTTCACCGCGGCGAGGCCACGGGCTGCGAGCCGCGCCACGTCGGTCCACGCCTGCTTGGATGCCACCGTGAGGCACTGGCGCGCGATCCACGCCTGCAGCCGTGGATGCGAGAGGCGCACGGCACCCGAAGGAGCGATGTCGATCACCTCGAGCTCGGCGTCGGCCGGCACCACGGCGCGCAACTCGGCGAGCGCATCCTCGACGGCGCGACCCGGTGCAAAGCGGAAATTGAGGTTGAGCGTGAAGCGATCGGGGACGACGTTGCGCGAGTTGTCGGTGCTGGCCAGCGTCGCGCTCAGCACCTCGTAGAACACGAGGCCTTCCACTTCGACGGCCCGGCGCGGTCGATCACGCAGCGCGGTGAGGAGCCCGATGGCCTCGTAGATCGCGTTGTGGCCTTGCCACGGCCGGGCGCTGTGCGCGCGCTTACCTTTGAAGGTGACCCGCGCGTGGAGCCCACCGATGCAGCCGGCCTCGACCCGGCAATCGGTGGGTTCCAGGCACAGCGCGAGCTCGACGTCGTGATCGACCGCGTCGACGCCTTCGAGCAAGGGAAGAATGCCGCTTTCGTCGGCGGGGCCTTCTTCCTTGTCGTAGAACACGCAGCGCAACGCGCGACGCCCGTGGTCGCCGCGCGACGCCTCGGCGAGGAGCTCGAGCATCACGGCCAAGCCGCCCTTCATGTCGCTGGCGCCGCAGCCGAACACGCGATCGCCATCGATCCCGAGCGGCTGATCGGCCGCGGGCTTCACGGTGTCGGAGTGGCCGAACAGTGCGAGCACGGGACCGTCGCCGAAGTCGGCCACCACGGACTCGCCGAGCCTGCGGCAGCGCACGCCGGGCATGGCACGCACGCGCGCCTCGAGGTCGTCGGCGATCGCGCGCTCCGCACCCGTCACACTGGCGATGCGACACAGCGCGAGCGTGGTGTCGGCCAAGCGCTTCGCGAGCGGGACGTCGCTGCTCACACCGACACGGCGAAGGTCCGCAGCGCGTCGTTGAGCGATGTTTTTTGATCGGTCGACGCCTGGCGCGTGCCGATGATGAGCGCACACGGCACCTGGAACTCGCCGGCGGGAAAACGCTTCTGCATGGTTCCGGGGATCACCACCGATCGCGCCGGAACGCGGCCCTTGGTGATGACGGGCGCTTCACCGCTCACGTCGACGATCGGCGTCGAAGCCGTGAGCACCACGTTGGCACCGAGCACGGCTTCGCGCTCCACCAGGACGCCTTCCACGAGGATGCAGCGCGAGCCGATGAACGCGCCGTCCTCCACGATCACCGGCTTGGCCGAGAGGGGCTCGAGCACGCCACCGATCCCGACGCCGCCGGAGAGGTGAACGTTCGCGCCGATCTGCGCACAGCTGCCGACGGTGGCCCAGGTGTCGATCATGGTACCGGCTCCGACGCGGGCACCGATGTTCACGAACCCGGGCATCAGGATCACGCCGGGCTCGAGGAACGATCCGTAGCGCGCGACACCGGGCGGCACCACGCGGATGCCGAACCGAGCGAGGTCCTTCTTCGTGGGCACCTTGTCGAAGAACTCGAGGCCGCCGCACTCGATCGGCTCCGATGGACGCAAGCCGAAGTACAGCAGGATGGCTTCTTTGATCCAGGTGTGGACCACCCAGCCTTCGGTCGTGTGCTCGGCGGTGCGCAGCTCACCGAGATCGAGCGACTCGAGGGTCGAGAGCACCGCTTCTTTCACGGCCGGCTCCGTAGCGCGGCTGCGGTCCACGAACGCGTCGTGGACCAGCGTGGAACGGGGATCGCTGCTCGAGGGTGTGGTGGCGTCGGACACGGACGGGAGGCTGCCACTTCACACGGCGGCGCTCAAGCATCCTGCGCACGGCTAGCGCTCGGATGACAGTAGGCCTAAAATAAACCGATGTCTTACTCGCCCGGTGACGGCGCCGATGTGCTGGTGGTAGACGACGAGCCGATCGTCCGGCGCACGCTCGTGCGCGTCATCACGAAGGCCGGCTATCGCTGCGACGCGGTGGCAGACGCCGAGGAAGCGCTCGGGCAATTCGCGACGGGTCCGCACCCTCGGCTCGTCATCAGCGATCTGAACCTGCCGGGTGCAAGTGGCGTCGAGCTCGCCCATCGCATTGCGAAGCTCTCACCGGGAACGCCCGTGCTCATCATCAGCGGCTCCGCGCCGCGTGGGCTGCTGGATGATCCGAGCATCGCCGGCTTCCTGGAGAAGCCGTTCGAAGCCGTGCACCTCGCCGAGCTGATCGCGGCGAAGATGAGCGCGCCGCGCTGACGCGTCCTATGCGCCCATGAACGGCTGGAAGCCGTAGAGCGCAGCGCCCGACATCGCCATCAGCACGAGGAAGAACACGATGGAGAAGAGCTCCATGCGCTTCTGCGCGCGAGGGCTCACGGTGAGGCCCCAGGTCATGCCGGCACCCCACAGGCCGTTCGCCAGGTGGAACGCGACGCCGGTGAGCCCCAACGCGTAGACGCCGAACGTGAGCGGCTCCGACAGGGCCTCGTGCATGCCCGCCCAGGTCTCGTGCGTGCCAGCGGTGGCCGGGAGGATGCGAGCCTTGATCACGTGCGCTCCGAGGAACGCGAGGATGCCGAGCGCGCTGATGCGTTGGAGCAGGTAGCGAAGGTTGCTGAGGCGGTGATAGCTGCCGTTGTTCGGACGCATCTTGAAGATGGCGCGCAAGCCGAGCCAGGCATGCGCGAGGATCGGAAGGCCGAGACCGAAGATCTCGATCGCGAGGAACGCGGGGCTCTGGCGGCTCTCCACCAGGCGCGCGTCGAACGCCTCGGGACCCGCGAGCGAGTACAGGTTGGTCCACAGGTGAGCGAGGACGTAGGCCGAGAGCGGAACCACGCCCAGCAGCGAGAGGACCTGTTTTTCGGAGAGACCGCGGACGCGGCTGGCGGTGAGAGTCGACATGGCCCAGGCCATGTACAACGACGGCGGTCGCACCACAAGTGAGACCACCGCCCGACGGGGTGCTACTTCTTGTCCGGCACCAGCACTTGTTTCAAGGCCGCGCCGTTGATGCAGTAGCGCTGCCCGGTGGGACGCGGGCCGTCGTCGAACACGTGGCCGAGGTGGCCGCCGCAGCGGTGGCAGCGGACCTCCGTGCGATCCATGCCGAGGGTGCTGTCGGTGTCCGTTTCCACGGCGCTCTTCTCGGCCGGCTGCGTGAAGCTCGGCCAGCCGGAGCCGGAGTCGTACTTGTCCTCCGAGCGGAAGAGCTCCTGGCCGCACGCGGCGCACAGGTACTTGGCGTGCTCGTGGCTGTTCCAGTACGGGCCCGTGAAGGCGCGCTCGGTCCCTGCCTTGCGCAGCACCTCGTACTGCGACGGCGAGAGCTCCTTTTTCCACTCTTCTTCCGACTTCACGACGCGATTTTCGTCCTTCTTGGCGTCGTGCTTTGGGTCTGAGCTCATGGCCTTCCCTTTCGCTCGCGCTTCGTCGCAAGCGGATAGTGAGAGTGCAGATAGCAGACACGTGCCCGCGAGGATCGTCGTCCGCAGCATCCCCACAACATGCGATAGGCGCACCGCATCGGCAAGCGGTAGGCCACGGAACTGGGTGGTTCGAAACCGCATGGTATCGTGAGCCATGGAGGTCGCCGTCGCGCTGCGGAACGAGGAAGCGCTCGAGCTCCTCGACGGTGGAGGTGAAGCGTATCCGCGCATGCTGGATGCGATCGCCAATGCCCAGCGCTCCGTGTACCTCGAGGTCTACACGTTCTCCGACGTGGGCGTCGGTCGTGAGTTCGTCGATGGGCTGTCCGCTGCGGCGCGCCGAGGCGTGAAGGTGGAGGTGATCATCGACGGTTGGGGCTCTGCCATCACGGGCCGCGCCGTGAAGTCGCAGCTCGAAGCAGAGGGCTGCAAGGTCGACATCTTCCAGCCGCTGCGCACGCTGTTCCTCGGTCGCTTCCGTCGCAACCACCGCAAGATCCTGGTCCTCGACGACGAGCTCGCGTTCATCGGCGGCATCAACATCGGCGACGAATATCGCAACGCGCCCGATCGCGTGGGCTGGGCCGATCTCGCGCTGGCGATCCGTGGCCCCGCGGTGGCCCGCCTCGGACGTCGCATCCGTCGCGAGGAGCTAGGGCCCGAAGAAGGCGGCGTGAAGATCCACCTCTCGGGCTGGGGCGGGGGTTGGCGCCTGCGCGATCGCTACGTGCGCTTCTTGCGCGAGGCCCGCGCCCGCATCTTGCTGGCCCACGGGTACTTCCTTCCCGACCGTCGAACCTTGAAGGCCATCATCAAAGCCGCAGCCCGTGGCGTCGAAGTGCACCTCTTGCTGTCGGGTCGCAGCGACGTGCCGTTCGCGCGCGCCGCCATGATGCGCGTCTATCACCGCCTGCTTCCGGCCAGGGTTCGCATCTACGAGTGGACCCGCTCGGTCATGCACGCCAAGGCCGCCGTCCTCGACGGGAAAGAGACGTTGATCGGCAGCTTCAACCTCGACCCCTTCAGTCTGCGGAACTTCGAGACGCTGGTCGAGGTCGACGACCCGGGCATTGCCAGCGACACCGAGGGCTGGATCCAGGAGCGCATCGGCGAGTCTCGCGAGATCACGCTCGCCGAGCTCGGCACGCCCGGCATCTACAGCTGGTTCGTCATGCGCATGGGCATGCTCGGCGCGCTCCTCGCGCGCTTCTTCGGGCGCCTCATGGGCTCCGGCCCACGCCACTGGCCCTAGCCGGCCCGCATCTCATCTAACCTCAGGGTTCACGAGGATCATGGAAAAACACGAAACGTTCACGGCGCGCGTCGAGCTGCCGGTCTCGGCGCAAGCCGCGTACGACTGGCACCTTCGCCCCGGCGCGTTCCAGCGCATGTCGCCCCCGTGGGAGGTGTCGCGCGTCCTGTCCAACGACGGCGTTCGCAACGGTGGCCGCACCGTCATCGAGATCCAGTTCGGCCCCACCAAGCGGCAGTGGATCGCGGAGCACCGGGACGTGGTCGACGGGGTGGGCTTCGTCGACGAGCAGATCGATGGACCGTTCGCCTACTGGCGTCACCAGCATCGCGTCGAGCCTCTCGGTCCGGATCGCTGCGTGCTCGAGGACCACGTCGACTATCGACTGCCGCTCGGGGACCTCGGTCAGCTGTTCGGGGGCGGGATCGCGTCGCGTCGGCTCGAGCGCATGTTCGAGTATCGGCACTCGGTGCTGCGCGACGATCTGTTGCGTCACCAGCAGTACGGCGATCGTCGGCTGCGCGTGGCCATCACCGGCCATGACGGGCTCGTCGGTCGGAACCTCTCCGCGATGCTGTCCTCGGGTGGCCACACCGTGGTGCCGCTGGTGCGGCGCGAGCCGAAGCGCGGCGAGCTGCGCTGGGATCCGATGGCTGGGACCATCGACCGCGAAGGCCTCGCCGAGGTCGATGCTGTGATCCACCTCGCCGGCGAGAGCATCGCCGACGGCCGCTGGAGCGACGAAAAGAAGCGCCGCATCACCGACAGCCGCGTGATGGGGACGCGGCTCATCGCCGAGACCTTGGCGAGCCTCACGCGTGGTCCGCGTACGCTCGTCTCGGTCAGTGCCATCGGCTGGTACGGCGATCGCGACACCGTCGTCGACGAGGGCAGCGAGCGGGGACAGGGCTTCCTGCCCGAGGTGTGCGAGGCGTGGGAACGGGCCGCCGACCCGGCGCGGGCCGCGGGCATCCGCGTGACGCATCCGCGGCTCGGGATCGTGCTCTCGCCCGCCGGTGGTGCTTTGCCTCCGATGGCGACCGCATTTTCCACCGGCGTCGGGGGGCGCGTGGGCAGCGGCAAGCAAGGCATGAGCTGGATCGCGATCGACGACGTCCTCGGTGCCTTGCACGCGGCCCTGCTCGATGACGCGCTCGTTGGACCTCTCAACGTGACGTCGCCCAATTCAGTCAGCAACGCGGAGTTCGCCGACACGCTGGGCAAGGTGATGCACCGACCTTCCGCGATCCCGCTCCCCGGCCTGGCAGTGAAGCTGGCGTTCGGCGAGATGGGCGAACGGCTCCTCCTCGAAGGGGCGTGGGTGAAGCCACGCCACCTCCTCGCCTCGAACTATCGCTTCTCCTACCCCGAGCTGATGCCGGCATTGGAGCACCTGATGGGCAGGCATTCTGGTAACTTCTCAAAAAGTGCCGGCGGCTCTCAATCGAGTCGCTGAATTCGTGCAGTATTGGGCGATTTGACGATGTGGCTGCCTTGGCTGCCGTCACT